>JAJECW010000121.1 GCA_022821865.1 Pseudomonadales bacterium | reverse complement strand
CCGCTACAAGGATGCGAAGTACGAAGCAATGGAGTACGACCCGCCACAGGTGATCATGGCGCGGCTGGCGAAGCTGGAGGACGAGATTGCGAAGGGACGTGAGGAGTTGGAGGGAATCCTGGGATGAGGTGGAAGGAGCATTCCATCGCCGATTGTGTCGGCAGGTGCCAGACCTGGAATCCAGGGTCAAGCGGTTCCGGAAGCTTCGACTACATCGACCTCAGTTCTGTGGACAAGGATACCAAGTCCATTGCGTCAATCGAGCGGTACGAGTGCTCTGACGCACCCAGCCGAGCACGGCAGTTGGTAGAAGTTGACGACGTTCTCGTTGCCACCGTACGCCCCAACCTCAATGGGGTCGCGCTGGTCAAAGGTGCCCATCATGGTATGACTGCATCGACTGGCTACAGCGTCCTTCGACCCGATAAGGACAAGCTGGATTCAAGGTTCCTGTTTCACTGGGTCAAGACTGACGTGTTTGTGCGGCGAATGGCTGATGTGGCTACAGGCGCGAACTACCCGGCTGTGTCGGACGCGAAAGTCAAGGCATCGAAGATCCTCGTCCCGCCGCTCAAGTTCCAATATAGCTTCGCCGCCATCGTCGATTCCGTCGAACGTCAGAAGGCGAGCCAGCGCGTCCACCTCGCTGAACTTGACACTCTCTTCGCTTCCCTGCAATCCCGCGCCTTCCGGGGAGACCTCTGAGCCGCTATGGAAATCTCGGCCAACTTCGCGTTCCTGAAGCGAGAGTTTCCAAACGTAGCGGAGAGTGCGAGCTATGCGGAGCACCATGTCCACGGCGACCCACGGGCCTCCTGCTTCCATGCGAGACACGCGCTGGAGCGCCTGGTCAAGCGTCTCTACAAGATTGAGAAGACCCTGATCCCACCGAAGGTCACGAACCTGGACGCCTATCTCAGCGAGCCCGCCTTCCGTGAAATCGTGCCCGATGTCGTATGGCGGAAAGCGGAGTTCGTCCGGCAGGCCGGCAACGCGGCGGTACACGGCAACAAGGCGCCTGCACCGGAGCAGGCGTTGAGTGTCCTTCGGGAGTTGGCGCATGTCCTGTATTGGGCAGGTCGCACATATCTGCGGCAAGGGGCGGAGAGCCTTCGCGGGAAAACCTTCGACGAGTCTCTTGTCTCCACACAGGAGCAGGGCGCCGCGCCGGCTAGCGTTGAAGAACTCAATAGGCTCAAGAGTCAACTGGATGCAGCCGAGGACTCGCGGAAAGACATTGAAAGCGAGTTGGAGGCGTTGCGCGAACGGCTCGCCGCTATCAAGGCGGAGAACGAAGCCGTCCCCGAGACTCATGACTGGAACGAGAGCAAGACCCGCAAGCTGATCATCGACCTGGCCCTGCAGCGCGCTGGCTGGCCGCTCGACCGGGAACGCGACCGTGAGTACGAAGTCACGGGCATGCCAAATGAAACGGGCCTCGGTTACGCCGATTACGTCCTGTGGGGAGACGACGGCAAGCCGCTGGCCGTCGTGGAAGCCAAGAGAACCACCGTCGATCCGAAGAAGGGCCAACAGCAGGCCAAGCTATACGCGGACTGCCTGGCAGCCATGCACGGCCAGCGCCCGATCATCTTTTACACGAACGGGTACGAAACGCACCTTTGGGACGACAAGTTCTACGCACCGCGAATCGTCGCCGGCTTCTACAAGAAGGACGAGCTGGCGTCGCTGATCCATCGCCGAACTCACCGCGAGCCACTGGACGTAACGCGGGTGAAAAACGCAATTGTCGAGCGTTACTACCAGAAGCGGGCTATCGGGAGCATCGGCGGGCAGTTCGAAAAGGCGCGGCGCAAGGCGCTGCTGGTGATGGCGACCGGCAGTGGCAAGACTCGCGTGGCGATCGCGCTGGTCGACCTGTTGCAGAGGGCGGGCTGGGTAAAGCGGGCGCTGTTTCTGGCGGACCGGATATCGCTGGTGAATCAGGCGGTGGGGGCGTTCAAAGCTCACTTGCCGGAGTCGAGCCCGGTGAACCTGGTGACCGAGAAGGACAAATCGGGCCGGGTCTACGTCTGCACCTATCCGACGATGATGGGGCTGATCAACGAGACTGCGGGCGCCGAGGCCCGCTTCGGAGTCGGGCATTTCGATCTCGTGATCATCGATGAGGCGCACCGTTCGGTGTATCAGAAATACGGCGCCATCTTCCGGTACTTCGATTCGCTCCTCGTGGGCCTGACCGCAACGCCTGGCGATCAGGTCGACCGGAACACCTACGAACTCTTTGACCTGGAGCCGGGGGTGCCCACCGACGCGTACGAACTCGCAACCGCGGTTCTGGACGAGTATCTCGTACCGCCGAAGGTTCAGCAGGTGGATCTCCGGTTTCCACGCGAGGGCATCGACTACGACTCGCTCAGCGAGGAAGAGCAGGCGCAGTGGGAGAGCCTCGACTGGGGCGACGGCGAGGACGGCGGCGACCTGCCGGAACGGGTCGATGCGTCCGCCATCAACAATTGGCTCTTCAACAGCGACACGGTCGACAAGGCGCTGCAATATCTCATGGAGCATGGCCACACGGTCGACGGTGGCGACCGGCTGGCCAAGACAATCATCTTCGCGCGCAATCACGCGCATGCGGCGTTCATCGAAGAACGGTTCAATCGTTACTACCCCCAGTACGCCGGGCATTTCGCCCGCGTCATCGATCACTACGCTACCTATCCGCAGAGCCTGATCGACGACTTCGCACAGAAGGACAAGGCGCCGCATATCGCGATTTCCGTGGACATGCTCGATACAGGCATCGACATTCCCGAAGTCGCCAACCTGGTCTTCTTCAAGCCGGTCTACTCGCGGATCAAGTTCTGGCAGATGATTGGGCGCGGCACGCGCCTGTGCCCCGACCTTTTCGGACCCGGAATGGACAAGCACGATTTCCGCGTCTTCGATTTCTGCTTCAACTTCGACTTTTTCCGCGAGCAACCGGAGGGGATCGAGGTCAGTGGCGGCGTTCCGCTTGGCAGCCGCCTTTTTCGGTCTCGCGTGCGGTTGCTGACCAACGTACAAGCCACACCGGACCTGGACCCGGAGGGGGCGCTGACTGAATCGTTGACGACGGAACTTCACCGGGAAGTCGCGGCGATGAACCGCGAGAACTTCATCGTGCGGCTGCAACTCGAAGCGGTCGAGCGTTTCCAGCAGCGGGAGTCCTGGAAGGGGCTCAGCACGTCCGACGTCGAGGTCCTGCAGAACAAGGTTGCCGGATTGCCCAGCGGGATCGAGTCCGAGGACATCGAGTCGCGCTTGTTCGATCTCACGGCGCTGAAGATGCAACTGGCGCTCGCCGAGAGCGACACGGGCACGTTCGAGCAGACGCGCCGACGGGTGGTGGAGATCGCCATGTTGCTCGAAGAGAAGAGCACGATTCCCGCGGTGAAGACTCAGCTCGCCTATCTGGCTTCGATGCGGGAAAGCGCCTTCTGGGAAGGCATTACCTTGGACGGTCTCGAAGAGCTGCGCATGCGCCTGCGCGGTCTGACGCCTTTTCTGGACAAGAAGGCGCGCAAGATTGTCTACACGGACTTCCGAGACGAGGTTACTGGCGTACGCGAGGACCCCGGCGACTACCTGCCGAACATGACGGGAGTACAATATGAGAAAAAGGTGCGAGAGTACCTGAAGGACCATCTCGACCATATCGTGATCCATCGCCTCCGGAACAATCAGCCGCTCACGGCAACCGACCTGCAAGGGCTTGAGCAGACTCTGGTCGAGATCGGCGAGGGCGACGGCGAGTTTCTTTTGTCAGGGCTCCTGGCCCGGAGCGACGCCCCCTCCCTCGCCCATTTCGTGCGGAGTATGGTCGGAATGGACCGTGCCGCCGCCCAAGAGATTTTCTCGGAGTTCCTTTCAATCAGAGCCCTGACTCCACCCCAAATCCGTTTCATCGAAATGGTGATCGACCAACTCACGGCGCGGGGAGTCATGGAGCCATCCGCGCTCTACGAGGCGCCGTTCAGCAGCGTACACGCCGACGGCCCAGAGGCATTGTTTTCTGGAAAAAGTAACGTAATAGAGGGAATTTTCGAGAAATTGGAAGCCCTGCAATCCGATGTTGGTTGAAACGAAGAATTTCAAGGGTCAAAAAAATGGAAATAGGGAAACCTATTCATCCTATGAGCAAGAACGCTATATAGAATACTTCAAGTACAAGAAAACAGCAGTCAAATGATCGGCACGCTGATGTTAATGCATCAGTAGATAATTTTTTCAGCACATGTTTTGAGTCCTATAACCGATTTACTGGGTAATTGGGGAGATGTCTGTTCCAACTATTGATGTTGAAGATTATGCATTCGGTAGCGATTGGTCTTTTCCAGGAGGTTGAAGAATTTACCCCAATTGGCAGTGAACGAGAAAGTTGGTCACTAAGTGTCAATAGCTCAGCAGATTCAATAGAATCCATGACAATCAATACAAAATAGTGTATTGGTTTTGAATTACTTTTTGAAGCCCACTCATAAATAAATGAGTCACGATACTTGTATTTCAGCTGCTCGTTTAGTTCGCCACTCTGATACGAAGATACAAATTTTTCTCTATTCTGTGGTTTAGTTTTCGGGTGATCTGGATCCTTGATTTCAATGTATAACGTCCTGCGAGGCTCTTCTACAATAAAATCCACGGCTTTCATGCAGTATGACAAACCATGTGAAGCATTATCAAATTTTCTGGCCATCACATTGGTTGGGAAAGTAAACTCAAGATTTCCTTCTCGTAAAGTGATCATTGACGTTATACCTGAATGCTTCTTGCAACTTTACGATCATACAGACTCGCAAACGCTTCAGCCATCGTGTTTTCGTGAATATCCAGGTAGCTGCTGGCAGTCCCACAAACGAGTTCATCATTGCTTGGATCACGGTAAATTGAGTGAAAAGCTAGTTTATCAGATTTGGTCTTCTGCAAATCTAACTCTTGCAAAATTACATAGTCGTGCGTTGCTAAAAAGACCTGCACACCAAGTCGTTGCAGTTCCAATAGAATATTGATGAGAGGTCTAAAGAGCTTTGGGTTCAGGTTGGTCTCTGGTTCATCCCAGAACAGCACAGAACCATCTAGCAGAGTACCGTTCTGTAGCAATAACCACAAGAGGCCAAGTTTCCGCATGCCTTCGGCAAGCAGAGTAAACTCAATTTTTCCTTGCTTGCTATTGTGGAAAAATTCTTCATTTTCTGAGATAACGCTACCCTCCATAGTCTTGCGCAGAATTTGGAGCAATTTGCCTCGCTTAGCGCCAGGCGTTCCTTGGCGAGGTGGTATAAATGCTCGATCTAGAATATCAGCATATACTTCTTCAAAAGAAATCTCTCTCTGTGAATACAGCGAGCGAAATCCAGGAGCGTTGGCGAGCATTTCCTTAACCGGGATATACGCACTTTCTATTGGATTCGCAGCCCAATCTTTTGCGCCAATAACCCGAATTTCAGATGGAACCTTTGACAGATTTGAGAAAGAAGTTTTAAGGCTCAGGCATCCATGAGTTATTTCTATACTGCATTGAGAACTTCCTCTTTGACGTTTGAGCAGGCGCCCAGGATACAGTTTTGATGGTCGAAAAACGTTTACAAGTTTTTCGGGAAATCTCTTGCCAGTCTTGCTTACATCGCAAGCCGCGTAGGCAACTTTCATTAGGTGGGTCTTTCCGGTTCCATTTGCGCCAATAATGGCATTGACTCCGGGGGATGGCTTGAAGTCAAGTTCCTCGAAGGCGGTAAATCTTTTGAGTTTGATCCGAGATATGGCCATGTATCACGCGCTCCTACCACGCTGGAATCCTAGCACATAGAGAGTACATCAACGAGAACCCATCTCCCTTCGAATGAGAATTGCGCGAAGAAGTGCGACTTTTTCGCAATACGAGGTCAACCGCCTTTCCTGCCGACAAAAGGCATCAGCACCGGCGTGGAATCCAGGTAGGTCTGGTACGCCGGATCATTGCCCCAGCGCTTCCGGCCGCTGCGTTCGAGCATGTTGACGCCGCTGATGCGGGTAAGCAGGAGAATGACCAGCAGCGGCGACAGCAGGGTAAGGTATTGCCAGCCGGAAAGCACCGGGAAAGCAATCACGCTGATACCCAGCCAGAGGGTGATTTCGCCCAGATAATTGGGATGACGCGAGATCGACCAGAGGCCACTGGTGATGAAACGCTCCTTGTTGGCTGGGTCGGCGCGGAAGCGGGTCTTTTGCCGGTCGGCAATCACTTCGAAGGCGAATCCCGCCAGCCACAGGGCAAGCCCGACCAGGAAAAAGGCGTCCAGCTCCACGGCGTTTTCGGCGGTGATCGCCGCCAGCGCCGGCGCCATGCCCACATAGACCCAGGTTCCGCTCAGGGTCCAGGTCAGCAGGAAGCGCCAGAACTGGATCTTGATCGGGTCGAATCGCCGGTCGCCGCCTTCCCGCTTCACCCGGGCGAACAGAAAACTCCCCAGGCGCATGGCCCAAAGGGCAATCAGCAGGCACAGCACAAGCCCTCGGGTATCGAGCGCCGGATGCAGCAGGGCGACTGTCGCCAGGGTGGAAATGTAGGCAACGCTGCCGGTGAGGTCGAAATAGTGCTCGGTCTGGTATTTCCATGCAGGCACGAAAGCCAGCCAGTGAATCAGGTAACTGATGCCGCCGGCCAGGACGAAAAGCGGAATCGCGCCGACGGTCACGCCGCCCTGGCTACCCACCCAGCCGGCGCCCGCGCCCACGAGCAGGGCGATGCAGGCAAACAACCGCGCTTTGGAATCACTCATGTTCCATGACGTCCCAAACTACAAAAACTCCACCCTGGCAAGTGCGATGCCGCTTTCGCCGGCCACCGCGTACAGCAGGTAAACCTCGTCGCCCTCGACGTAAATCGCCGGATCGCGCAGTTGGTTTACCTGTCCATACGCCGTACTGCGCACGGATGGTTCAATCGGGGCGTCGGCGCCTTCCCATTCGAATTCGGGCCGCAACACTTCGACTTCCGGCGATTCGCGCCACGCGCTCCAGTCGCCGCTGATGTCGATGGTGCTGAGCAGGATGCTCTCCGGCGCGTCGCCGACCCGGGTCCAGAACACGTAAAGCGTGTCGTCCCGCGCGATCAGCGCGGAATGGCGCATGTTCGGCACGAACAGGCGCGGGCCTTCCTCGAAACTCGTCAGGCCGTCCGCCGAACGGTAGAACTGGCCGGGCATGGACATGGCGTAGGTCATGCCGTCGTGTTCGAAGATGCGCATATAACTGCGGCCGATGTTTTCGGGCAAGGTGGTGAAGTTAATGCCGTCATCGGACAGCGCCACGCGGGAATGCTGGAATCCCGGCCCTTCCAGACCATGGAAATACATGACGATGCGCCGGTTTTCCTCATCCACATGCACGTCCGGCGAGGCGATGTGCGGCTCGGTCAGTTCAAGCGCGAGATCGTGGGAAACGCGCGCACCGGCGGCCCGGCGCTGTTCGACGAGCGCGTCGAGTTCGGCCTGAGGAATTTCCGGGCGCACCGGCGTGAAATACGATTCCTCGATCTGCAAACTGCCGGGGACATGGACTTGCCAGGGCCCGGTCAATTCGTCGGCATAGGCGAGGCGGATGTACATGCCCTTGTGATCGGCGAAATACAGGTAATACTCGCCAAGGCGATTCGGCAGCCATTCCGGCGTGCGGATCAGCGAAGGCCCCTGGATGTTGACGCCAAGACTCGGATGCAGTTCGGGCCCGATGATCGGTTCGTCGAGCAGGCGGGTAACGCTGACTTCCTGGGCGCTCGCGCCCGCCGCTGCGGCCAAGAACGCGGCGAGCGCCGGCGCGGCCCATCGAATTCGGTTCATGATGGTCTCTCCTGCCCTGAATTACTGGATCGTGGGCGGCTCGAATTGCGGATACTCGATACCCAACTGCTCGAGATAGGTGTCGAAACGGCTCGGGTCGTAGTAGAACTCTTCGAGCAGGGGCCGGAATTCTTCCTGGACGGCGCGGTTCTTGTCGATGGCCGGCGGGTCGTCGGGACCGATGAAGGGCTGGTATTGCGCGTCGGCCGTCTGCACGTCGTCGAAGTAGTTCCACGCTTCCTCAAGCAGCGTATCGTTCGTCAGCAGATCGAGCATCGTCGCGGCGATTACCTTGGCGCCGGCTTCGGTGCCCTTGTGGGCGATCGGCGTGGCCATGGTCATGGCGCTCGACCAGTGATGCATGATCAGGCCGCTGACGTTGGACGGAAAGCGCAAGGTCACCGTCGGCACATTCCAGGAAACATCGCCGATGTCGTCCGAACCGCCGGAAACGGGAAACTCCGAGGGTTCGCCGATGTCGGGAAGCTCGCGCGGCAGGCCGCGCGGATTCTCGTTGCCCATCAACTCCTGCAAGGCGCGCGCGTACAGTTGGTCGTCCTCGCTCCAGGTCGGCATGCCGACCTGGCGAATGTTCGCGTCCATCGCCAGCGCGATGGGCCGGTTGAAATGCCGCGGATGGGCGGCGCCCACGACGCGGCTGCTGAGGCCGGTGTCGGTCATCATCGCCGCGCCCTCGGCGATGCGATTGAGCGTATCGTAGTTTTCCATGATGCCATCCGGTTGAATCTCGCGCACGAAGTACCAGACGCTGGAGTACGAAGGCACGACGTTCGGCTGATCGCCGCCGTTGTTGATCACGTAATGCGAGCGCTGCAGCGGGTGCAGGTGCTCGCGCCGGTAGTTCCAGCCGATGTTGAGCAGCTCGACGGCGTCGAGGGCGCTGCGGCCCGCCCAAGGGTCGCCCGCGCCGTGGGCCGAGATGCCGTCGAACATGTATTCGACCGAAATCAGCCCGGTGCCGCGCGCGTGGCCCCAGCTCACGCTCATGGTGCTCGATACGTGCGTGAACAGCACGGCGTCGACGTCGTCGAACAGCCCTTCGCGGGCGTACCATGCCTTGGTGCCGAGCAATTCCTCGGCGACGCCGGGCCAGATTTCGATCGTGCCCGACAGATTCTCACGCTCCATGATTTCCTTGACCGCCAGCCCGCCGACGATCACCGACGCCAGCCCCGAGTTGTGGCCTTCGCCATGACCCGGCGCACCCTCGATCATGGGCTGCCGGTAGGCCACTCCCGGCATCTGGGAAGCGCGCGGAATGCCGTCGACGTCCGAGCCGATGGCGATCACCGGCTCGCCTTCGCCCCAGCGAGCCCACCAGGCCGACGGCACGCCGGCCACGCCCAACTCGACTTCGAAACCGTTCGCCACGAGCAGTTCCGCCAGGTAGCGCTGGGTCTCGAATTCCTGGAAGCCGAGTTCGGCGAATGAAAACAGGCTGTCGACGATTTCCTGATTCAACTTGGACATCGACTCGACGCTTGCCACGGCTTCGGCCTTGAGCCCTGTGAAGCCACCACCATCCTGGGCGGATAGCGGCAGGGATAGCGGCAACAGCAAGCCCGTCGCCAGCAGTGTTCGCAGAACAGTCATGACAATTCCCCGATCAATTCCAGAAAACCCCAAGACTACGCTGTTTAGCCTCCGCAGGCCATGACCCTGGAAGTTCGCATGTTATACTGCGATTCCTCTTACCGGTTTTGCAGTCGTAAGTTCCTGCGGCGCAGGCTTCCAGAGAATACCTGGACTGGGCGGGATGGCGGAATTCAGCAGCATCGGCGTAATCGGGCGCCCGGGCCACAACGGTGTTGCCGAGACCCTGGAGCGTCTGCTCGCCTTTCTCGAAAGCGAAGGCCGCACGGTCATTTTCGACCAGGCCACCGCCGCCATGTCCGGCTTGGGCGACCATCGCGCCTGCGCCGCGGAAGAACTCGCTTCCCATTGTGATCTGGTTATCGTCGTCGGCGGCGACGGCAGCCTGCTGCACGCGGTGAAGCATGTCGCCGAGACACCCGTGATCGGCGTCAATCGCGGCCGCCTCGGTTTTCTGACCGACATACTGCCCGACGAACTCGAAACCCGCATCGGCGAAGTGCTGGCGGGGAAGTATCTCAGTGAGCAGCGCTTCCTGCTCGAGGCGGAAGTGCGCCGGGGCGGCCACAGCGAAGCCGCGGGTCGCGCCCTCAATGATGTGGTGCTGCATCCGGGCAGGTTTGCCCAGATGATTGCATTCGAGCTGTTTATCGACGGGCAGTTCGTGTACAGCCAGGAATCCGATGGCCTGATCGTGGCGACGCCCACGGGTTCCACGGCCTATGCCCTGTCCGCCGGCGGCCCCATCATGCATCCCCGGCTCGATGCCCTGGTGCTGGCGCCCATGAATCCCCATTCCCTCACCAGCCGCCCGCTGGTGGTGGATGGCAGCAGCGAGGTGCGTCTTGTGGTGGGCGCCAAGGACGAACTCGAACCGCAATTGAGCTGCGATGGCCAGGCGCGGTACTCGGCCCGGGCCGGCGATGAAATTCTGGTGCGCAAGAATTCCCGCTTTCTGACCCTGATCCACCCGCCGGACTACACCAGTTACCAGGCCTGCCGCAGCAAACTCGGCTGGGGCAGCCGTTTCGTGCGAACCGATGACTGAAGCATCATCTGTAGTCTTCTCTTCGCGCGCGAACCCATACCCGTTGCCGGCGGATGCGGATTAAGGCCGCCAGTCTGCCCATTGGCGAGGATCTGTTGGCATTCAGCCGGATTCTGGCGCGAATCGGGGTGCGGCATCGCATTATCGAGGAATCCGGCTTCCAGGTGATCCGGGTCGAAAGCGAACACGACTCGCGCCTGGTGCGTGAAGCCCTGGCGCAATGGCGCGAGATGGCTGCCGGAAATCCGCCGCCGCCATCCGCCCCGCAGCCCCTGGTGCGTCCGGCCACCTGGCTGCGGGCCGTGATGCGGGAAGCGCGGCTTTGTCCCATCACCATCGCATTGATACTTGGCTGCGCGCTGGTGGCGGCGCTGACCCGGCTCGGCATGGAAGCCTGGCGGCTGAACTTCCTTTTCTATCCACTGCTTGCCTCCGACAGTCTGCCCGCCCTGCTGGGGGAAATTGCCAATCCCGTGCTGCTGCTGCGCGCTCTGGCGCCGATGCTGCTGCATTTTGGCGAATTGCATCTGGTGTTCAACATGCTCTGGCTGTGGTACTTCGGTCGTCAGCTCGAGCCGCGGCAGCCGCGCTGGCTCTATCCCGCGGTTATCGTGCTGACCTCGTTCACCGCCAATACCGCCCAGTATCTGCTTGGCGGCGGCAACAATTTCGGCGGCATGTCCGGGGTGGTCTACGGTCTGCTCGGATTTGCCTGGATCATGCAGAAAATGCTGCCGGGTGGCAAGCCCATTCTCAGCGATCAGATGTTTCTGATCTTCGTTATCATGCTGGTGGCGATGGAAGTGCTCGCCTCATCCTGGATCGCCAGCGCGGCGCATCTGGGCGGATTGCTCGCCGGACTCTTCCTCGGTATGGTGGCGGCTGTGGCACTGGGCGCCGGCAATCGGCGGGTCTGAACCAGCGAAGAGAATTCTTGACATGCTCGATCTGAAAGAAAACGCGCTGCAAACCCGGGCCAGCGGCGTCATGCGGAAAATGCTCACCCGGCTCGATGACCCGGTAAGCTACGGCATGACGCTTTCTGGCGAACAGACGCCGCTCAATGAATGGCTGGGCCAGCCGGTGCGGCTTCACCATACCGGGCGCATTTTTTGCGTGCATTGCGGGCGCAAGACCAACAAGAGCTTCAACCAGGGTTATTGCTATCCCTGTTTCCGCAAGCTCGCGCAATGCGATTCCTGCATCATCCATCCGGAAAAATGCCATTTCGACCAGGGCACCTGCCGCGAACCCGACTGGGGCGAGCGTATCTGCATGCGCGACCATATCGTTTATCTCGCCAACTCGTCCGGCCTCAAGGTCGGTATCACCCGCTCGGTGCAGGTGCCGACCCGCTGGATCGACCAGGGCGCCACCCAGGCGCTGGCGATCATTCGGGTTCGCAGCCGCTTGCAATCGGGTTATCTGGAAGTGCTGTTCAAGGAGCACGTGGCGGACAAGACCAACTGGCGCGACATGCTCAAGGGCGCCGCGGAACCGCTTGATCTACTGGCGGAAAGGGACCACCTCTTGGAACTGGCCAGGGAAGGCATGGACGAACTTTCCCGGCGATTCGGTTTTTTCGCCATTACCGTGCTGAACGGCCTGGAGCCGGTGCAAATCCGCTACCCGGTGCTTGAATATCCCGCCAAACTCACCACCCTCAATTTCGACAAGGAGCCTACTGTAGGCGGCATCCTCAAGGGCATCAAGGGTCAATACCTGATTTTCGACCAGGGCGTGATCAACCTCCGCCGCTTCGCCGGCTATGAAGTGGAACTGTGCGTATCAACCTGATTTGTCCCGAAATTCGAGAACCCTATATCGGAAATGGAAAATCGGGAGTTGATGCGATTCTGGGGCAAAGCGCAGCCCCGAGAACCTACACGTGGCCCTTCCTGGCATCCATTGGCTTATCATTCCCTGGATGTGGCTGCGACCGCAAGGGCCTTGTTTCGCCGCGACGAGGGGCTGCAAGAGCGATTTTCCGAGTTGACGGGGTTGCGATGCGAGGATGTCATGCCGGTCTTGTGCTATCTGCTCGGTACGCACGATATCGGCAAGTTCGCGCAAAGATTCCAGGCCAAGGTTCCGGAACTGTTTCGCAACAGTTTCGACGGCGACCCCGCGAAACTTCCCGATGGTTACGACCATGGAGCGGGCGGCATGCGGATGTTCAGGGTTTGCCCGGAAGTTTTTCAATTGCCGCGGATTTCCAGCCCCCGCGCTTGGACGCCTTTAGTCTCGGCGGTCACTGGACACCACGGTGCCCCACCGGCCACAAATGCGGAAAATTCGCTGGTCAGCTTGAAAATCGACTACGGAAGTATCGGAATTGCGGCTGCCGGGGAATTTGCGAGACAAATTCGCGAACTGCTCAACCTCCCTTCTGAATTGGGCGGATTGCGTGTCGATCAGTCGAAACGCGCGTCCCATGCGGTGGCGGGATTGGCGGTGCTGGCGGACTGGATAGGATCCAATCAGGACTGGTTCCCGTACCAGGAACCGAAAATGGGACTGCGCGAGTATTGGGAAGACATTCAACCAAAAGCCGATGCGGCGGTTGAGCAATCTGGTGTCTTGAGCGCAACGATTTCAAATCAATTCGCATACAAAGACCTGCTCGGCGCGAAAACTCACCCAAGCCCCATGCAGCATTGGGCTGAAACAGTGGATATTCCGCCAGCTCCGGCAATGTTTCTGATTGAAGACGAAACCGGCAGCGGCAAGACCGAGGCGGCATTGATGTTGGCCCACCGTCTTATGCGGGCCAGCCACGCCCGCGGAGTCTATGTCGCGCTGCCGACCATGGCAACGGCGAACGCCATGTTCGACCGGCTCGCGGAAAGCTATCGCGGTTTTTTCGCCAGTGATGCGAAGCCATCGTTGGCGTTGGCCCACAGGGCAAAAGACCTGCACCAAGGTTTTCGGGATGCTGTCATGCGCGCCGGCCGGCGCGAAAGCTCATATGCGAATTTGCGCGATGGAGAAGACGAATCAGCTACCACGGCTTCAGCCGCCTGCGCTGAATGGATCGCTGACGACCGCAGACGCGCGTTTCTGGCTGACGTGGGTGCGGGCAGCATTGATCAGGCGTTACTGGCGGTTCTCCCAAGCAAGCACCAGTCCTTGCGGCTGCTTGGCCTTATGCGGCGGGTGCTGATACTTGACGAGGTTCATGCTTACGATGCCTATATGCGGCGGGAAATGGAGCGGCTGATCGAGTTTCAAGCCGGGCTGGGTGGTTCGACCGTTTTACTGTCCGCGACTCTGCCATTGAGCATTCGCGAAAAACTGACGGCGGCATTCGCCAAAGGCGCGGGAATGGAAACGGATTATCGCGGTCATGGCATGGGGTATCCAATGGCAACGGTCTGGTCTAAAGCCTCAACGATGGCCACGCCAATCGCGGGCATGCCGGGCCGGGCGAGGCGTCTCCCGATCCGTTTTCTCCGAACCGCGACGGAAGCATGCATCGAGGCGGCGCGGGAGGCTCAGGCGGGAAGGGCCGTGCTGTACATACGCAACACAGTGGATGACGCGATGGAAGCGCATCGGGAGTTGGTCGGCCGCGATGTCGAAGCGCACCTGTTTCATGCGCGGTATGCGTTATGTGACCGATTGCGGCTTGAACGGCGGTTCATCAAGATGTTCGGCAAAGCAAGCAAAGATTCAGATCGGCGCCAACAAGTACTGGTAGCCACGCAGGTGGTCGAGCAATCATTGGATCTGGATTTCGACGCGATGATTACCGACCTCGCGCCGATTGATCTTGTGGTCCAGCGGGCCGGACGACTCTGGCGGCACGGCTTTCGCCGACGCTCGGGGCGGCCGGAACTATTGGTCGTTGGTCCGGAGCCGACTGCGGACGCGGGCGAGACGTGGTTTGGCGACGCTTTTCCAAAAGCGGCTTATGTATATAAAAACCATGCCCGAATTTGGCTGACCGCACGGGTTCTTGAGGAGCGCGGCGTTATTGACAGTCCGGCGGAACTCAGGGATATCATCGAGGCGGTTTATGGAGGCGATGCCGATTCGGATGTGCCTGAAGGATTGCAATCGTGTTTCTGGGAAGCGCATGGCAGGGCCGGTGCGGAGCAAGGGGTCGCGGGCATGAACTTGCTCGCCCTGCAAAACGGATACATCAGGGACGGTGCCCCGTGGGACAGCGATCACCGAACTTCCACCCGGCTTGACGACCTGCCGCAGGTAACGCTTCGCCTTGCGGTAATCGAAGATGGCGACATCAAACCATATGCCTGTCATCAGGCATCTGACAATCAGGTGGAAGACTGGAAGGCTTGGCGTCTCAGCGAAGTGAATGTCTCCGCCAATCGAGTGGGTGGCGAGGCGGTGCCTTCCGAATACTTGGAAAAAGCCGAGCAGGCCAAATCCGGATGGACCAGATTCGACGCGGAAAAGTTCCTCGTTTTGCTGCGAGCAACCGACTCCGGGGGAAACTGGCGGGGATTGGCAAAATCGCCGAATTCACCAAATGGCGAAATACAGGTCAGCTACAATGCCACCCGCGGGCTTGAAATTTCGCCCGCATGACCCAAAGAAATACTCGCTTGCCAAGCAAGCTCGAAATGATCGAAAAACGTATGGGTGCGACAAGCTCGATAGATGGTAGCGGGAGGAAAGATGAGCGAACTCAACGGAACAGCCTGCGTATCGTTACGAGAATTGTGCGCCAAACAGAATGCATCGAGGAAGTGATCGAGGCCAAGGCCAAGTGGGGCGTGTAAGCCAAGGAATATGCGTAAATCATTCAATCTGATTAGCGATCCTTGGCTTCCGGTTCGGCGGCGAAGCGGAGTAGTCGAATTCATCGAGCCATGGCGGATTGCGGAAGGATTCGATTCCGACCCGTTCGTTGCGTTTGCTTGGCCTCGGCCGGACTTCAACGGCGCCGCGCATGAATTTCTGATCGGCCTGTTGTCCACGGCGGCAACTCCCCAGGATGAAGACGAGTGGGGTGAGTGGTGGAATTCGCCGCCGGCGTCCGTAGTGCTTCGGCGGCGGTTTGGCGCGGTAGCTCATGCATTTGATCTGGATGGCGACAGACCAAGGTTCATGCAGGACTTCGATCCGCTCGAAAATGCGAAAACGGAGTCAATCTCGGCGCTTCTGATCGAAACGCCCGGTGCGCATACTCTTCGCAAGAATTCGGACCTATTCGTTAAACGCGGGGGTATTCCCGTTCTTTCGCGCGCGGCAACGGCCATGGCGCTGTTCACATTGAACGCGTTCGCTCCCTCTGGTGGTGTGGGGCATAGAACTTCGATGCGGGGCGGCGGCCCGATGACGACTCTGGTTAGCGCGGAGCGTCCCGGCAACGACCCCACGCTTTGGGGTCGACTTTGGCCGAACGTGGAGACCGTTGACCAGATTAATGCACGGGCTGACGGCGACTATTCGTTCGAAGATTATCGAAGTATCTTTCCTTGGCTAACGCACACTCGAGTTTCCGATCCGAAAGCCGGTGGGCGCGAGACAACCCCGCGTGACGTTAACCCGCTGCAAGTCTATTGGGGCATGCCTCGGCGAATTAGAGTTGATTTTGAAGAGGCGGCGGGACGGAATTGTGGCCTGACCGGCGCCAGCGACACTGTAGTCGCGGGGAACTACCGGACCAGGAACTACGGGACCAATTATTCGGATGGATTCGAGCATCCGTTGAGTCCCTATTATCGGCAAAATCCGAAGGAAACGGTTTGGCTGCCGGTGCATCCAAAACCGGGCGGGTTGAACTATCGATTGTGCCTGGGCCTTGTTGTTGATCCCCGGGACAAGATGCGACGGACCGCGAAAGTATTGAGCCACTGGAGGAATGGGGAGCGAGCGGAGGTCGCGGGTCCCAGCGAGTCCCGGTTCCTTGTTTTCGGTTACGACATGGACAACATGAAGGCTCGCGCGTGGATTGAAGGAGAAATGCCGCTTTGGGTGGTCGCCGGGGAATCTCGTGAATATCTGGATGGCTTTATCCAGAGGACCGTGACCGGAGCCAATACGGTTAGTCGTCTGTTGATTGGTGCGATAAAATCCGCGCTGTTCGACAGACCGAAGGACGCTGCGGGCGACTACGGTTTCATCGGAGAGAAATTCTTTCGCGAAACCGAAGGTGAGTTTTATTCCGCGCTTCGCGTGGCAATCGATCAGATCAATTCCAATAGCGACGTTGAGGATCGAACTGCGGAGGCAAGAGGAGATTGGGCGCAAGTTATGAGAACCGCGGCATTGCGTCTATTCGATGAACACGCTCCCGGCGTTGGTCTGGAGGACCGGGACATGCATCGCCACGTAAAGGCGCGTTTTCAATTGGCGATAACTTTGCGGGGCGGCGGTAAATCTGGCAAATCCCTTTTTGATAGCGATCTTGAAATTCCCTCCCCGGATACAATTCGGCGGAGAATCGGCAAATCGGAGGCGGCATGACCTCAGAACAGACATCACGCGGTGGTCAAATCGCATATGAGTGGTGGCGCGCATTGCATCCCTCGGATGGCCGGCAATCAGGATCGTCCAGAGCCGCCATGGCCAGGCTGCGCAGAGCCGCGACGCCCGTGGATGTGATGCTGGAACCGGAGGCGTTGCGGCTGATGACGAAACTTCCCCGCAGCCGGAAAGATCGTGTAGCGATATTGGCGGGTGTATTGGCATGGGTTCGGGAATCTGATGATACGCGCGTTGCCCGCGCCATGGGGCGGTCCGCGTTGGACGACGATCA
Organism: Pseudomonadales bacterium; assembly: GCA_022821865.1. Classification (GTDB taxonomy): domain Bacteria; phylum Pseudomonadota; class Gammaproteobacteria; order Pseudomonadales; family Pseudohongiellaceae; genus UBA9145. The sequence goes on along the minus strand of JAJECW010000121.1, from coordinate 5,942 downwards.
GTCCGCGCTGGTGTCCGAATCGCGATTTCGCCGGCTATTGCAATCTCAACCCGACGAGCTCTTGAACTCGATGCGCCGGCTGGTTCACCAGATGAAGGGCCGAGCCAATGTGGCGGATCTGGCCGACGCCATTCTCTATTGGGGTGATTCGGTGAAGGAGAAGTGGATATTCGACTATTACTGTGTCGCTTCCGCCACTCCACCCGCTGAAACCGCCGCTGAATAATCACGAACCTTGCGACAGGATTTTTCTTATGACTGATTTTTTGCAATTGCATCTTCTTACGGCATATGGCCCATCCAATTTGAACCGGGATGACACGGGCCGGCCGAAGAGCGTCTTATTCGGAGGTGTGCCGCGACTCAGAATTTCTTCTCAGAGTTTGAAGCGCGCTTGGCGCACTTCCACCGTATTCTCGGAACGACTCGACGGACACTTGGCGGCGCGCACGCAGAGAATCGGCGAGCGTGTGCTCGACCGTTTGACCGCGGGCGGCATGACCGAAGATCGGGCGTTGGAGATTGCCCGGGAAATCGCGGGAGTTCTCGGCAAGATAAAAGGCGAAAAAGACACGAATTCCACGTTTATCGAGCAATTGGCGTTTGTTTCTCCGGAAGAACAGGAACGAGCGTTCGCGCTCGCCGATACGGCGCTGGCGAACGACACTTACGAAGCGCCAACGGCGGATGATATCCTGAATCGTGTGGATACCGCGGCGGATATAGCCATGTTCGGCCGCATGCTCGCCGACAATCCGAAATTCAACCGCGAAGCCGCCGTGCAGGTCGCCCACGCCATAACCACGCATCGCGCCATCGCGGAGGACGACTATTACACGGCTGTCGATGACCTCAAGGCGCAATCCGAACCGGAGGACGCGGGTGCGGGTTTCGTCGGAGTGCAGGAATTCGGGGCAGGCGTTTTCTATCTGTACGTCTGTGTGGATTTGGATTTGCTGTCGCGCAATTTGAACAAAAACAGGGCGGTTCGCGACGCCAGTTTGTGCGCTCTTGCCGAAGCCGCGGCCACCGTCGCGCCACGCGGCAAGCAGGCGAGTTTCGCCAGCCGCGCACGCGCTGTTTTTGTCTTGGCGGAAAAAGGCTCGGCCCAACCGCGAAGCCTGGCGACGGCATTCCTGAAACCGGTTGCAGGAAAAGATCAGGCCGCGAAGTCGATCAAGTCACTCGAAAAATTTCGAGATCAACTTGATGCCTCTTACGGTCCTGCCGCGGACGCTTCGTACACAATGAATGTCTGCAAGGGCCAAGGTTCGATGAAAGAACTCCTCGAATTCGCGCAGAGCTGAATTGATGCGATTTCTTTTATTTACGCTCTACGCTCCCATGGGCGCCTTCGGAGAAATCGCGGTTGGCGAACGGAGGATGAGTTGGGCTAGGCCGGGGCGTTCCGCCATACTCGGTTTGGTGGCCGCGGCACTGGGAATCGACCGCGAAGACGAGCAGGCGCAAATGGAATTGGAGTCGTCGCTTCACTTCGCCGTCAGAACAGACGCGCCCGGGCGATCATTGATCGATTATCAGACGGCGCAAACGCCGCAGGCGCGAAAGGGGCGCCGCCACGCGACCCGGCGCGAAGAATTACAAGACGAGCGGCTCAACACCGTGCTTTCTGTTCGTGAGTGGCGGGTTGATGCCTTTCATACCGTGGTACTTTGGCCGCGCACCGGAGCGAATGGGCATTTGGAGGGCATGGCCGAGAGCTTGAATCATCCGGCGTATGTTCTTTACTTGGGCCGCAAGTCCGCGCCATTGGGATTGCCCTTGCGCCCGGAAATCGTTGTTGCCGAATCATTTTTGGACGCGCTCAACGAACGTGGGCCGAATGAGGACGAAAAGATTGTTTTGGATGCTTTGGGACGGAAAGCCGCATTCGGGACAGAGATCGCTTTTGATGCCGATGTGCCAATTGAAGTGCCGGATTCGCAGATCCAGCGCCGTCGCGATGCGATCGCCAACCGGTCGCGTTGGCAATTCATGGACCGCTGGGAGCGGATTATGCTTGTAAACGAATCTGGAGATTAGGTCTTGCTTTACTTCTCCCGAGTCAGCCTGAAGAAAGAAGCATCGCTATCCGCGCTTGCTCCATTGTTGTTGGGCGGTGCTGGAGTCGAATCCGAGCCCCGCCAGCCCGCGCATCACTTGGTATGGTATCTTTTCGCCGACGGCCCGGAGCGGCAAAGAGACTTTCTCTGGCGGGAAACAGACCCTGGTGTTTTTCTGCTGTTGTCATTCCGGCCGCCGAGAGACCCGCACGGATTGTTTGACATCGCGGAACCGAAGCCCTTCGCCCCAGAACTTGAAACGGGGGAGCCTCTGATATTTTCCTTGCGAGCCAACCCCGTCGTTCGCCGCCGGGACAACGCGCGCGGACGCTCGATCAAGCATGACGTTGTCATGGACCAACTTCGCGCTTACGCGCAAGGCAAACGGGCGCGGCATAGACTGGATCTAGTGAGAACCAGCGGGATCGATTGGCTCAAACGGCAGGGCGACAAGGCAGGCTTTGATTTTCAAGTAAATGAAGTTTCTGTTGATGGATACTCCACTCATCGCATTGCGCGCAAGAACGGCCCAGCCATGGCGTTTTCCACGCTAGACTTCGAAGGTGCGCTGACCGTTACCGATCCGAAGCGGCTGCTTGCGGTTTTGCCGAAAGGTTTCGGGGCATCCAAGGCGTATGGTTGTGGGTTGATGTTGATCCGGCGAGCGTAGAGCATGATCGGCCAAGACAGTACGGTCACTGAAGTAAGATACGGACAACCTTTTATTGGGGATTCTGGGTTTGGACTGGAAAGCGATTGAACGGCGCATCGACGCGGGCGAAGATCAGAGCACCGAGTTCAAACTTGGCCTCGGTGACCTTTCCACTCTGGGGAAGACCATCTGTGCGTTTGCAAATTCCAGCGGCGGCGTTCTCGTCCTCGGTGTGGACGACCAACGACGCATCTGCGGAGTTCGGGAGCATCCCAAAAAGGTTCAAGAGCGACTCACGTCCTTCCTGCACACGGGTTGCAGTCAGCCCGTAACCGCTTGGATCGGTTATCACTCCGATGATGGGGGGCACGTGTTCTGGGTGGAAGTTCCTTCCCAGCGCGGCTTCGAGCCATTGCGTTGTCGCGGTCGGACCTGGATAAGAAGGGGGAGCAGCAGCGTTGAGCCGTCCTCGATGGAACTCCAGGAACTTTTCAATACGTTTGGATTCGTGTTGACGGAAGAACGGGCGATACAAGGCGCGCCGCCGCCCCATATCGATTACGATGCTTTCCTTGCCTACCTCGACAAACTCGACTTCGACACCTTGACCGAACCACAGCCAAGCAGCGAGCAAGACCTCCGAAATCGAGGAGTTTTGGTCGAACTCGGCGGTGAATTGAGAGCCACGCTGTACGGTGTCTTGGCTTTTGGCAAGCATCCCCAGCGCTACGCTCAAACGCGCAGTTTCTGCATTGAATGCGTAGCTTACGCGGGGAAAGACCGCGCTTCGGAAGTGCTGCAAGCCGCCACGGCCAAAGGTCGGCTAGGCGAACAGGTTGATCGCTCGGTTGGCTGGTTTCTCGGGCTGGGCCGCTTCGAATCCTATGAGAAACTCGTGCGGGAGGATCGCTATTTGTTGCCCCGCGATGCGGTGCGCGAGGCGCTGGTCAATGCCGTCATCCATCGTGACTACGCGATCATCGGATCGACGATCTTGCTTGAGGTGTTTTCTGATCGGGTGGATGTAACCAGTCCAGGTTCGCTTCCGAATCACCTGACTGTCGAACAAGTAATGGCGGGGGCGAATCCGCGAGCCAGAAACGATTCCATGGGCCACTACATGTCCGGCATGGGTTTCATGGAAAGACGGGGCAGGGGATGGCTCATAATGCAAAGGGAGATGAGCGAATTTAACAATACCGAACCGACCCTTGCACAGGATACGGAGAGTTCTTTCGTTCGTGTTACTTTCCAGCTTGGTGTCGGAGCCGCATAACCGTGTCGTTCGGCATCGCGCCGCCACGCCCCATTCCAATCAAGGACCGCGCATCAATCTTGTTTATTGAAAAAGGTCGTCTTGATGTTTTGGACGGCGCGTTCGTCGTGGTGGACCGAACGGGTGTGCGCACACATATACCCGTAGGTGGATTGGTTTGTCTGATGCTGGAGCCTGGCAGCCGGGTATCTCACGCTGCCGTCGCGCTGGCCGCGCGGGTAGGATGCTTGCTGGTATGGGTTGGCGAAGCCGGCGTCAGGCTCTATTCGGCCGGACAGCCCGGAGGTGCAAGAGCGGATAGATTGCTGCATCAGGCGCGACTTGCGCTGGACGCGGATGCGCGGCTCATGGTGGTCCGAAAAATGTACGACATGCGTTTCGGCGAGCCTGCTCCGCAACGGCGCTCCATCGAGCAACTGCGGGGAATCGAAGGCGCCCGCGTCAAGCGGATGTACCAGGTATTGGCGCGACAGCATGGTGTAAAGTGGAAGGGGAGAAGATACGACCCCACCAACTGGAGTGCGGGAGACATGGCCAACCAGTGCCTCAGCCAGTCTACGGCTTGCTTGTATGGGCTTGCCGAAGCGGCGATACTCGCCGCCGGATATGCTCCCGCAATCGGTTTTCTTCACACTGGAAAACCTCAATCTTTTGTTTACGACGTGGCGGATGTTTTCAAATTTGAAACTGTCGTGCCCGTAGCGTTTCAAATAGCGGCGGAAACCGAAGCGAACAAGAAACCCGCCAGTCTGGACCCCGTTGGGGAAGTGAGGCGGCGTTGCCGCGATTCTTTTCGCAAGACAGGACTTCTGAAACGGCTCATCCCGGCGATAGAAGAAATGCTTGCGGCGGGCGGCATGGACCCGCCTGCGCCTCCAGAAGAAGCGCAACCTATTGCCATTGCGGAAGTGTCAAGCGGCGATGTTGGTCATCGCGGTTAACAATGCGCCTCCGAGGTTGCGAGGCCGTCTTGCGGTCTGGCTGCTTGAAATCCGGGCCGGTGTTTACGTTGGCAGTTATACCAGGCGAATCCGTGAAATGATTTGGGACCAGGTGGTCGACCTGATTGATGATGGAGACGCTATCATGGTTTGGGACGCTCCCTGCGACGCGGGTTATGATTTTGATACCTGTGGTAAAAATCGTCGATGTCCGGTCGTCTTGGACGGCTTCAAACTGGTGAGCTTCCAACCAGTCACCCATGACGAGTAGTTGACAGTACGGAGGTGTATGTGAGTCTTCCTCAATTCGCATGTTTCTAGATTGCCGGGAGCTATTGCCTCTTGAGATACCGTCCCGCTCTCTAACAATTTAAGTTATGAATTTTATTGGTAGTTTTCCGCAAGCTGAAAAAGAGTATTCTTTTCAGTAGCTTGTAGGAAGTGTGTTCCCCGCATGCGCGGGGATGAACCGAATGACGACCAGGCAAGCGAAAAGCCAAGCGAGTGTTCCCCGCATGCGCGGGGATGAACCGCCAACGTAGATGGGCTATTCGTCGAAGGGACGGTGTTCCCCGCATGCGCGGGGATGAACCGTCTCATGCCGGGTGTTTTGGCAATCTCGATCCGTGTTCCCCGCATGCGCGGGGATGAACCGCTTATTCCGAACTGGGGAAGCGGAGTGCATGAGTGTTCCCCGATGCGCGGGGATGAACCGCATATTAGAGCGGAAAAATGTTGATTCCGGAAGTGTTCCCCGCATGCGCGGGGATGAACCGAAGAAATACGACGTGATCCAGATGGACGACAGGTGTTCCCCGCATGCGCGGGGATGAACCGTGGGAAGGGAAGGAAGGCGGCATTGAGCTGAAGTGTTCCCCGCATGCGCGGGGATGAACCGGCGGTTGACAGCAATGGCCGCCCCATCTGGTCGTGTTCCCCGCATGCGCGGAGAATGTTCTGGGTCTGCAAGTGGTCAAGTAAATCCGACGACATAAAACGATTCGGAAATG
>JAJECW010000101.1 GCA_022821865.1 Pseudomonadales bacterium | reverse complement strand
TGTACGACCGGGTGTATTGCGCCCGGGGCGACATGGAGAACCGGATCAAGGAACAGCAGCTCGACCTGTTCGCCGACCGCACCAGTTGCCACGCCTGGTGGCCGAACCAGTACCGGCTGCTGCTCTCGGCCATGGCCTACGTGCTGCTCGAAGCCATTCGCCGGATCGCCCTCGCCGGCGGCGAACTCGCCAACGCCTATGTCGGCACGATCCGGCTCAAGCTGCTGAAGATCGGCGCCGCGGTGCTGCGCAACACCCGGAGAGTACGGCTGCTGTTGTCCGGTTCCTGTCCCCGCCAGACGCTGTTCCACGCCGCCGCGGCCAAACTGCAACCCGGATAAACGCACCGGCAAACCCCGCTTTCGACTCGGGCGACTCTTGTCCGGGAACGCGCTCGCCCCGGATTCGTCGGTCGCGCCCGCAGGGAGGGAATATTGACCGAAAATCGCGATGAACATCCCGAAAACGGTGTACAACGGTCCGGTTTCTGTCAGATTGGAACCATCACGCCCTGGCAGGACGCGAAAACCATGGATTCAGAGTTGAATTAATCCACTCGTGCAATATTTGGGCGAGTTGCCTGCGCTACTGAGCAGTCGAGCGCTAGCCCGGGCCAGTCGTAAGGATAGAGCTGATACCGACCGGCTCGTGAATTGAGTAGCCGCGAAGCATTTCGACATAGCTCCGAGGCGAAACTACAGAGTGAGCGGTCGGGGGATTGCCCAGTAGAAGCTTGTCGCCGGTGACGAGAGTGCTGCCGTACTCCGCAGCCAGCAGGCGCCACAAATGGCTGTCGCTCGAATCCGGTGCTGCTTCGGCCGGTACGGGTTCGCACCACATGGAGTTCGCCACAATCTCGGCAAGCAGCGCATCGATCTCTTCTTCAGCCCATTGGTGCAAGCTTTCTTCGATGATCGAGTCCATGGAACGGCGCTGGCGCGCCGCTGTTTCCTTCAGCCCTTGGTGCAATTAATCGTCAAGTGTAAATGTCAGCCGAGGCATTCTAACCGCCCAAGTTTGGCGTATTGATAACATTGCAAATTAGCAACGGAATTGATTTCGGGCAAGTTTGACGACGATCCGCCACCCGGCGGCTGAAAAAGGATTAACGTCTATGTGAACTCCATGTTCGGGAGCGCCATGGCCAGACGATTTCGACTACTTCCGCAATTGCGACAACGATTCCGTCATTTGCCGCAAGCCGATGGCTTCGATGTCGGCGGAAACGGGAAAGCGTGAGTTACCGGAGTTGACGATGAAGCATTTTTCCGGTTTTAGGTCGGCGCGGGCGTGGTGAAAGCCTTTGCCGAGGCCGGTGGCCGAGCCGCGTTTGATTTCGATGGCCCAGACGCCGTGGTTGCCGGGCAGCGTAAGCAGCAAGTCTATCTCGGCCCCGGCGGCTGTCCGATAGAAGCTGGCTTTGGTTGCCGGCGGCGCGGCTGTAAGCAGATTCTCGATTACAAAGCCTTCCCAGCTTGGCCCCACAACGGGATGGCCGGCGATTTCATTGAAATCCGCCAGGCCAAGCAAGGCGTGGACCAGCCCACTATCCCGTACGTAGACCTTGGGAGATTTCACCAGTCTTTTCTTTACGTTCGCGTGGTGGGACGGAAGTCGACGCACCAACAGCAGGTCGGAAAGCAGGTCGACGTAACTGGTGACTGTAGGGGCGGTAATACCCAGCCCTGCCGCCAATTTTGAAGCATTCAGGAGCGAACCCTGGGAATGGGCCAGCATCGTCCAGAGCCGCTCAAGCGTCTCGGCCGGGATGCGAACGCCGAATTGCGGAATATCGCGCTCAAGATAAGTGCGAATGAAATTCCTCCGGTACTCGAAGCTGTCGTTTTCGCTGGCGGCAAGAAAACTGTCGGGGAAGCCACCCCGAATCCAGAGCCTGGTCAATTCCAGATTGTCGGGAGCCGCGTCGATCACATCCAGAGGGTTCAGTTCCACGTATTCGATGCGGCCGGCCAGACTTTCTCCCGATTGACGGAGCAGATCGATGGACGCGGAGCCCAGTACCAGGAAGCGGTTGGTCCGGATGCCCTTGCGCCGGCCCCGGTCCACGAGCCCCCGCAGTTCCTGAAAAATCTCCGGAACCCGATGAATCTCGTCGAGAATGACAAGCCGTTCTTCAAAGGATTCGAGGAACAGTGCGGGATCAACCAGTTTGTTTCGATCGGCCCGGGTTTCGAGGTCGAGATAGAGTGTATCGGTCTCCACGGCCAAATCCAGAGCAAGCGTGGTCTTGCCGGACTGACGTGGTCCGATCAGGCCGACGACAGCCTGACGGGACAGAGCTGTACGAACTTGTTCGAGGCCTCGGCGATAAATCATCCTTGAATATTAAAAATTTCATTTTCAATTTGCAAGGATTTCTGACTCCTCGTTTCCGTGGTTGGAACGCCTGCGTGTCTGATATAAAGTCTGCACTGCGAGGTATATATGAATGAGCATTCCCGCCGCCGATTTCTCCAGTACGCGGCAATTTCCGGTTCGGCGCTGACATTGCCCGGCCGCCTTGCCGCGCAGATTTCGATACCCGATACCATCAACCCCGGCATGGGATCCTATCCCGACTCCTGGCTGCCCGAAGGCGTACGCTCGCGCTTCGTCGATGGCGTCAACGGTCTGCGCATGCATGTGCTGGAGGCCGGATACGAGACTCCGGACCGGCCGGCGCTGGTCATGCTGCACGGCTTCCCGGAACTGGCCTACAGTTGGCGCAATGTGATGAAACCGTTGGCCGACGCCGGCTATCACGTGATCGCGCCCGATCTGCGGGGGTACGGCCGCACCACCGGCTGGAGCAGCGATTACGATACCGATCTCGCGCCCTTCCGCATGCTGAACAAGGTGCGGGACGTCATCGGTTTGACCTACGCCTACGGCTACGAACACGTGGCCTGCGTCATCGGCCACGATTTCGGCTCGCCCCTGGCGGGCTGGTGCGCCTTGACCCGGCCCGACATTTTCCGCGCCGTCGTCATGATGAGCGCGCCTTTCGGCGGCGTTCCGACGATTCCGTTCGACACCATCGACAACCCGCCACCGGCGCCCGCGGAAGGCCCGGACATCCATGAAAATCTGGCGAACCTGCCCCGGCCCCGGAAACACTACCAGCGCTATTACACCACCCGGGAAGCAAACGAGAACATGTGGCATGCCGAGCAGGGCCTGAGCGACTTCATCCGCGCCTACTATCACCACAAGAGCGCGGACTGGGAGCAGAACCGACCGCACCGGCTGGCTGCCAGAACCGCCGAGGAGTGGGCGAAAATGCCGACCTATTACATCATGGACCTGGCCGAGGGAATGGCGGAAACCGTGGCGCATCATATGCCCACGCCGGAGCAGGTGGCGGCCAACGATTGGCTGACCGAAGCGGAACTGGCGGTATACGCCACGGAGTTCGGCCGCACGGGATTCCAGGGCGGACTCAACAGCTACCGCATGGGCGCGACCGGCATCGGCGCCGCGGAAACCCAGCTTTACGCCGGCAAGACCATAGACCAGCCCGGCATGTTCATCAGCGGCGCGAGCGACTGGGGCACCTACCAGAATCCCGGCAGTTTCGAACGAATGCGGGAAACAGTCTGCACCGACATGCGCGCCGTACACCTGGTCGCGGACGCCGGGCATTGGGTACAACAGGAGCAGGCGGAAGAAACCAGCCGCCTGCTGCTGGAGTTTCTGAACGAACTCTGAGTCGGGACACCCGCATTGGGTAGCGGTGAAGCCCGTGTGCCGTGATTCGGCATTAACCGGTATTTTCACGCAGCCAGGATTCGAGAACTTCTTTTCTGAACGAGCCGCTTTCCAGCGCATTGAGAATGAAGCGCAACGTGACATCCGCGTCAGCCTTGATCGTAATCCCGTTAACGCGAAGGAACACGTAGACCGCAGCGAAACCCACGCGCTTGTTGCCGTCGACAAAGCCGTGGTTCATGGTAAGGCTTTCCCATAGCGCGGCCGCTTCTTCGAGCAAGTCGCCGTAGTACCCGGATTGTGGTCTGGCAAGAGCCGCTTCAATCAATCCGGCATCCCGGATGCCGACCGCGCCGCCGAATCGCGCCAATTGCACCCTGTGCAACTCCAGCACATCTTCCATGTCGAGAAAATAACGTTCAGCCATCAGCGGCGCTATTTGGCCAGTTCTTCATAGAGGGAGCCGAAGCGTTCGATACTTTCTTCGTGGTACTGCCGGATCAACTCCTTCTTCGAAGCGATTGCGAAACGCCTGTCGTATTCAGCCTTTGACATCACCACCGCGACATCGCGCCCATTTTTCTGGATCAGAACCGGCTGGCCAGCGGCTTCTTCGAGCAATTCGCCGAAGCGATTCTTGGCGTCCGTAGCCTGTGTAACTTTCATTAGCTGGATTCCTGCCATCACTATGCGAGCTAAATTTAGCTAAAATAGCCAATTATTGCAATGTCACAAGTCCTGTGGCTGGAAGTCAGCCGAGATTGCGGCGAAATGCGCTCAGGGATCCGCCCATTCGCGCAGCAGGTTGTGATAAACGCCGGCCAGGTCGACCAGTGCTTCCTGTTCGGGAGATTCCGTGGCGATTTTCTGTATCGCCTTGTCCAGTTCGTACAGGATCGATCGCTGGCGGTCGCCGCGGACCATGCTCTGAATCCAGAAAAACGCGGCCAGACGACGGCCCGACGTAATCGGCCTGACGGCATGTACGCTGGAGCCGGGGTACAGAACCATGTCTCCCGCCTGCAACTTCACTTCGACCGGGCCAAAGGTATCTTCCATGACCAGTTCTCCTCCCTTGTAGCTGTCCGGGTCGGAGAGAAACAGCGTCGCTGAGATATCGGTGCGAACCCGATGCGGCGTCCCGAAAACCGGCCGGATCGCGCCGTCCACATGGCGGCCGTAGCTGTTGTCTTTCTCGTAACAATTGAACAGCGGGGGCGCCATCCTGGCGGGCAAAGCCGCGGCGGTGAATTGCTGATTGCCGTCGAGAATCCTGATTATCTTCTCGCCGAGTTCCCGCGCCAGCGGGTGATCGTCCGGAAGCTGGCGATTGCGCTTGACCGCCTGCGACAGGTAGCCGGCGCTGCCGCGTCCGTCGGACCAGTCCGCCTGCTCGAGAGCGCCGCGGAATTTTTCCACTGCCGCCGGATCGAGAACCTGTTGGAGTTGAATCAGCATCGGGTTTGCAGACTGCCTGCTTCGGTCAGTAGTCGAGATTGATCGCAAATACCGCGGTCAGTCCCTGACCCGGTATGACATGCCAGGGATGGAGTTGGTCGAAATACACTTCATCCGTGAGATTCGTCAGGTTCAACTTGAATCGGAGATTATCGGAATACGCGTATTCCGCCATCGCATCGAAAGCCCAGTAATCGTCCACCCACTTGCTGTTGCCGACCACCCGCTCATCGACGTAGCGGGCGCCGGCGCCCAGATCGAAGCGGATGCTCGCGATCCAGTTCATCCAGATCGAGAAGGTATCGGGGGCGACATTGTCGATTCTGCCGCTTGTGCCTGTCAGCCTGTTCAGTTGTTCGTCATTCAGCCGGGTGTAACCGGTCATCAATTCCAGGCTTTCGCTGATGTTTCCAGTCAGATTGAAGGAAAAACCCTTGATCCGCTGTTCGCCCGCCAGCGTATTGAATCCGGGATTGAGAGGATCGGGCACGCGGGCATTGGTCTTGTCGATGCGGAAAAGAGCGGCGTCCGCCGCCATCCGCCCGTCGAGCAGACTCCATTTCAGGCCCAGTTCGAGGCTTTCGTTTTCTTCGGGATCCAGGCTCACATTGCTCGTGGTCAACCCCCGGCCGCTGCTGATGAAGGACACCGACTCCGCCGAAGGATTGAACGAGGTGCCCCAGCCCAGATACACCGTGCCCGCCGCAGCCGGCTTGTATATCAGCGCCGCGCGATAGCTGGTTTCGATATCCCTGGCCGGGAAACCGGCGCTGCCGGTTTGTGCGCCATTCACATCGAATCGTCGTTCGGAATAATCGGTGTCAAATCGATCCCAACGGATACCCGCGCTTAGACTCCATCGCTCATTGAACCGAAGGGTGTCCAGCGCATAAACGGCCAGCGTGTCGCTCGTTGTTTCCGCCTGCAGCCTGCGGGCTGTGGGTCCGTCGAAGAATCCGCCGGGATTGCCCAGGCGCGTGGCCGGGACCGGCAGCCCGTAATCGAAGAACGGCGTTTGCGACGCGAAGCCGAAAGCGGGATTGGAAGTCTCACTTGACAATTCCACACCGGCGACAAGCGAATGGTTCAGGGCGCCGGTGCTGAAATCCGCCTGCAGATTGAGTTGTCCCTGCAACATCTCTTCCCCGCTTTCTCCGCTGAAGATCATCCGATGCACGATGACGTTGTCCGGATCGTCATCGAGCGATACGAAGGCGTCCACCTGGGGCTCGGTAATCCTGCTCTTTCTTTCGTAACCGGCATAACGCACTTGCGCGTTGAGAGAGACGGCGGGATTGATTCGGCGCTCGAGAATGGCCGACGCCACGTCCGCCCGCGTGTCCAGAAAGTCCGATGCAAATCCGTAGAAGTTCTCCCTGTCCACCATCGGGGGACGGCCCTCGACCCAGGGAAATCCATAATCGGGAATGCTCTCGCTGTCCAGATGCAAGTAGCTGAGCGTCAGTCTCGTGGCGCTTCCAAGCTCGAGGCTGAGACTCGGCGCCAGACCGTAACGTCGGGACTCGGTGACGTCCCTGCCAGGCGCGTCCGCGCGGTGGGCGAGTACGTTGACGCGAAAAGCCGAATTTTCCGCCGCATCGAGCGGTTGATTCAGATCCGCCGTGATCCGGCGAATACCGGCATTGCCCATGTTGACGTGCAAGCTTCGCAGTTCGTCCTGAAGCGGTCTCTTGCTGCTCTGATTGATCACGCCCCCAGTCGAGCCACGGCCGAAAACGACGGAAGAAGGCCCCAGCAGCACCTGTACCGCTTCCATGTTGAACGGGTCCCGCGCGTAGTTGCCCGTGTCGCGCATCCCGTCGAGAAACGTGTCATTGCGCGATGAAAATCCACGGACGGACGGATTGTTGCCCTGCCAACTGAATTCGCCGGCCCCGAGCGTGATGCCCGGCACGTTGCGCAAGGCCTCGTCCAGGCTCATGACGTTGCGGTCCTGCATCATCTGGGATGAAAGCGTGGTGACGGATTGGGGAGTGTCGAGCAGGGATTCCGTGAGCTTGCCGATGGTGTTCTCGTCTTCCAGATAGCTGTCGCGGCGCTGCACGCCCTCGATCAGAATCTCCTCGACCCGAGTCTCCTGGCCAGAAGCCATGCCAGCGAGCACGGCGCCGGCGCCGGTCCCGATCAACTTGTTGGAAATGAGCTTGCGAATCCACATGGCCGAAACATAGCAATAAACGAATTCCGTTTCCTGAACTTGCGGGAAGGAGAATTCATGGGTGTCCCATGTTGCCTCCATGTTGGCGATCATATTGGCAAGATAGACGCAATCGGATTAGGGAAGCTCTGATTAAGTCAGAGCTTCCCCGCGGCACATGGAAGTGCCGCCGAATTCGATGGGTGAAGGCAAGCGTTTACGAAGCGCAGCTTCGTGCGCAGTCCCGAGCGGCGCCGAGCCATGCTCGGCGACTGGACTGGCAAGGCCGGGGCTTGGCGAAGCCAAAAGAGCCGCGCCACGGAAGGCAGGCACAATCCAGCCGAAGGCAGTTTCCCGGCGCCTCAGGTTGGTGTGTTGATTAGCCATTCCAATCTCCCTATAATGCGCCTGCCCTGGCGGTAGCTGCCTGGCTGTGTTCTTCACGTGCGACCGTACAAGGTCATCCTGGCGCAACTGATTGCCCCGGCCCTGCTTGCCGCCACATTCCTGTGGACGACAGACGCGGCCATCGCTCGCAGTGTGCTTGCGGGAGGCCTCATCAGCGCCTTGTCGAACAGCTATTTTGCGGTGCAGGCTTTCCGCTACCAGGGCGCCGACAATGCGGATAAGGTTGTCAGGAGTTTCCTGAAGGGAGAGATCGGCAAGATTGTGATCGCGGTCTTGCTGTTCGCGTTGAGCTTCAATTTTCTGAAAAGCCTGAACGTGGTGGCGCTGTTTTCAGGATTCCTGTTTGCTCATCTCGTTGGCATATCGGCAACCGGCTGGATGATTCGCGGTGCGGCCCGCGAATCGCGCTCAAAACCAGGCTGAACTAAGGAACGAAGTGGCATCATGGCAGCGGCAGACGCTGAATCCCAGACGGTTCAGGAATACATAGTCCATCACCTGTCCTATCTGACTTATGGCCGTCACCCGGACGGTCACTGGGGCTTTGCCCATTCCCCCGAAGAAGCTTCGGAAATGGGCTTCATGGCGATCCATGTGGACACCATGGGCTGGTCGATTGCCCTTGGCGCCGCCTTTCTGCTCTGGTTTCGCCGGGTCGGGCTGCGCGCCTCGGCAAGCAATCCCGGGGCGATCCAGAACTTTGTCGAGAGCATTTTCGAGTTCGTCGACAACCGCGTCACCGAAGGTTTTACCCACAAGAACAGCCTCATGGCCCCCATGGCCCTTACCATATTCGTCTGGGTCCTGCTGATGAACACCATGGACCTGGTTCCGGTGGACTGGATTACCGGCATTGCCGCATGGGTGGGCGAACACATCTTCGGTTTTGACCACATGCCCTTCAAGATCGTGCCCACCACCGATCCCAATATCACCATGGGCATGTCACTCAGCATATTCGTGCTGATCATCTGGTACTCGATCAAAAACAAGGGCCTGGGCGGCTTTCTTGGCGAACTCGCCTTCCATCCCTTTGGCAAGTGGATGGTGCCCTTCAACCTCATGATTGAAATTCCCACGCTGCTGGCCAAGCCGATTTCCCTCGGACTGCGGCTGTTCGGCAACCTGTACGCGGGGGAATTGCTGTTCTTGCTGATAGCGGGCCTGCTGGGACTATGGCAGCTACCGGCGCACTTTGCCTGGGCGGTGTTCCATCTGCTGGTGGTGCCCCTGCAGGCGTTCGTTTTCATGATGCTGACCATTGTCTATCTCAATGCAGCCCATGAGCCGGCTCACTGAACTCGAAAAAACCGAGACAACCGAAATAACTCCCGGAGGAAAAGATGGAAATGATATTGGCTTTCACCGTGCTTGGCGTGCTGCTCGTGCTTGGCATGGGCGCTCTTGGCACCGCGATCGGCTTCGGCATTCTCGGTGGCAAGTTCCTGGAAGGCTCGGCCCGCCAGCCCGAACTCGCGCCGCAGTTGATGGGCCGCATGTTCTTGGTGGCAGGCCTGATCGACGCGGTCACCATGATCGGCATCGGCATCGGCATGTGGTTCACATTCGCCAACCCGTATCTGGCGGCCCTGGCCGGCTGAGGCGCCCTGCCCGCAGGAGGTTGAAGTGGACATAAACCTGACCATTATCGGGCAGTCGATCGCTTTCGCGGTCTTTTGCTGGTTCTGCCACCGCTATGTCTGGCCCTTGTTCGCCAATGTTCTCGAAGAGCGCAAGCGCACCATAGCCGAAGGGCTCGAAGCGTCCGCCCAGGCCGAGCAGAGGCTCGAATCCGCCTCCCGGCAGTCCGCCGAGCAACTCGATGAGGCCAAGGCTTCCGCCGCCGGCATCATCGAACAGGCGAACCGTCGCTCGGCCCAGATCATCGACGAAGCCAGACAGCAGGCCCAGATGGAAGCCGAGCGCATCATGCAGGCGGCCCAGGCGGAAATCGAACAGGAAGCCAATCGCGCCAAGGAAGAGTTGCGCGCCCGGGTTTCACTCATCGCCGTTGCCGGCGCGGAGAAGATTCTCGGCCGCACGGTGGACCAGGCGGCCAATGAAGACATGCTCAGGCAACTGGCGGCGGAGTTGTAAGGCTCACCCATGGCGGACCTCATAACACTGGCGCGACCCTATGCGCGGGCGGCATTCCAGACTGCCCGCCGCGCCGATGCGCTGGCGCAATGGTCGCGCATGCTGGGCGTGGCGGCCGCGGTCAGCGGTCAGGCCGCGGTACACGCCGCCCTCACCGACCCCGGCCGGTCCTGGCGGGAAACCGCCGTGCTGTTCAGCGGCCTTTGTGGCGAGGAACTCAGCGAACAGGCCCGGAATCTGGTTAGCCTCCTCGCGGAAAACAAGCGGCTCACGCTGTTGCCACAAATCCGCAGCCTGTTCGACGAATTCAAGGCCAGCCAGGAAAGATCGGTGGACGTGGAGTTCGTCACCGCCTTTCCGGTCAGCGAAGAGGTTTCGACCGCGCTGGGACAGGCCCTGAGGCAGCGGCTGGAACGCGAAATCAGGCTGCGCGCCAGTGTCGATCAAGCCTTGATCGGAGGCGCGGTCATCCGGGCCGGCGACCAGGTCATCGACAATTCCATCCGGGGCAAGCTCGCCAAGCTCGCCGAAACCATGAACGCCTGAGAGCACATCAGCTGAAGAGATCAGTAACCAGGAAATCCAAATGCAACAACTGAATCCCGCGGAAATCAGTGAAATCATCCAGCAGCGAATCGAGAGCCTGGATACTTCGGTACAGGCCCGCAATGAAGGCACGATCGTCAGCGTCATGGACGGCATCATCCGCATTCACGGCCTGACCGAGGTCATGTATGGCGAGATG
Source organism: Pseudomonadales bacterium (assembly GCA_022821865.1). Classification (GTDB taxonomy): domain Bacteria; phylum Pseudomonadota; class Gammaproteobacteria; order Pseudomonadales; family Pseudohongiellaceae; genus UBA9145. Next base: position 4,992 of record JAJECW010000101.1, on the reverse strand, counting down.
ATCGAATTCGAAGGCGGCATCTACGGCATGGCGCTCAATCTTGAGCGCGATTCCGTCGGCGCCGTGGTCCTCGGCGACTATCTCGACCTCAAGGAAGGCCAGAGCTGCCGCTGCACCGGGCGCATTCTCGAAGTGCCCGTGGGGCCGGAACTCGAAGGAAGGGTGGTGGACGCCCTCGGCCGCCCGGTGGATGGCAAGGGCCCCATTGGCGCCAGCCTCACCGACGCCATCGAGAAAGTCGCTCCCGGGGTAATCGCCCGGCAATCCGTGGGCCAGCCGGTGCAGACCGGCCTGAAGTCCATTGACTCGATGACCCCCATTGGCCGCGGCCAGCGCGAACTCATTATCGGCGACCGGGAAGTGGGCAAGACCGCCATCGCCATCGACACCATCATCAACCAGAAGGGCAAGGACCTGAAATGCGTCTATGTGGCGGTGGGGCAGAAAGCCTCGTCCATCGCCAACGTGGTGCAAAAGCTCGAGGAACACGGCGCCATGGAATACACCGTGGTGGTTTCCGCCAGCGCCTCGGATCCGGCGGCCATGCAGTTCATCGCGCCCTACTCCGGCTGCACCATGGGCGAGTACTACCGCGACCGCGGCCAGGACGCGCTGATCATCTACGACGACCTTACCAAGCAGGCCTGGGCCTATCGCCAGATTTCCCTGCTGCTGCGCCGGCCTCCGGGGCGGGAAGCCTATCCCGGTGACGTGTTCTACCTCCATTCCCGGCTGCTGGAACGGGCGTCCCGGGTGAATGCCGAGTATGTGGAGAAGTTCACCAAAGGCGAAGTGACCGGGGCCACCGGCTCGCTCACCGCCCTGCCGATTATCGAGACCCAGGCCGGGGACATCTCCGCCTTCGTTCCCACCAATGTGATCTCGATTACCGACGGCCAGATCTTTCTCGAAACCGACCTGTTCAACTCCGGCATCCGGCCCGCCATGAATCCGGGGATTTCCGTCTCCCGGGTGGGCGGCGCGGCCCAGACCAGGATCATCAAGAAGCTGGGTGGCGGTATCCGCATTTCGCTCGCCCAGTACCGGGAACTCGCCGCCTTCGCGGCTTTCGCGTCCGACCTCGACGACGACACCCGCGCGCGGCTCGAACACGGCCAGCGCGTCACCGAACTCATGAAGCAGAAGCAGTACGCGCCCCTGTCCATCGCGGAAATGGCGGTTTCGCTCTATGCCGCCAATGAGGGCTATCTGCGCGATGTGCCGCTGAACAAGGTGCTCGATTTCGAGAGCGCCCTGCTTTCCTGGATGAACAGCGAACACGGGGAATTGCTCGCCCGGATCAACGCCACCGGCGATTTCGATGCGGAAATCGAAGGCGGTTTCCAGGCGGCCATCGAGCAGTTCAAGGCCACCCAGACCTGGTAGACGCCGGCGACAATCAAAAGAGGCATTTCAGGCCATGGCCCGAGGCAAGGAAATTCGCAACAAGATCTCGAGCATCAGGAACACGCAGAAGATCACCAAGGCGATGGAGATGGTTTCCGCGAGCAAGATGCGGAAGGCCCAGGAGCGCATGCGCCTCGGCAAGCCCTACGCCACCCATATCCGGGAAATGATCGGGCATATCGCGACTTCCTCCTCGGAGTACCGCCACGGCTATTTCGAAAACCGGGAAGTGCGCCGGGTCGCCTATATCATCGTTTCCACCGACCGCGGCCTTTGCGGCGGACTCAATATCAACGCTTTCAAGTCCACCATCGCCTCGATGCGGGAATGGCACGGGCGGAATATCGGGATCGATGTCTGCACCATTGGCGCCCGGGCGGCGACTTTCTTCAACAAGTACGGCGGCAATGTGGTGGCCGCGGTGCGCCAGCTTGGCGACCAGCCCGAGGTGGCCGATGTGATCGGCGCGGTCAAGGTCGCCCTCGACAAGTTCGACAATGGCGAGATCGACCGGCTGTTCATCATCAGCAACGAATTCGTCAACACCATGGTGCACCGCCCGGTGGTGGCGCAGCTATTGCCCCTGCTGCCCTCGGATGAGGACTATCTCAGGCACCACTGGGATTATCTCTATGAGCCCGATGCAAAAGAACTGCTCGACGGGCTGCTGCTGCGCTACATCGAATCCCAGGTGTATCAGGCGGTGGTGGAGAATATCGCCTGCGAACAGGCGGCGCGGATGATCGCCATGAAGAGCGCTTCGGATAACGCCGGCGATCTGATCGACGAGCTTGAGCTCGATTACAACAAGGAGCGTCAGGCGGCGATTACCCAGGAGCTATCGGAAATTGCCGCGGGCGCGGCGGCGGTCTAGTGCGGGGAAGTTCTCGCGCATGATGAAACAACAGATTTTGAGGAAGGGTTTTGCAAATGAGTAGCGGTCGAATCGTACAAATCATCGGCGCGGTCATCGACGTGGAGTTCGAACGGGAAAGCGTTCCCCGGGTGTACGACGCGCTGACCATCAATGACAGCGACATCACCCTGGAAGTGCAGCAGCAACTCGGCGACGGCGTTGTGCGCACGATTGCCCTGGGCAGCACCGAGGGTCTGCGGCGGGGACTTGGCGTAAAGGATACCGGCGGCCCGGTGACCGTGCCCGTGGGCGAGGAAACCCTGGGCCGCATCATGGACGTGCTCGGCCGCCCCATCGACGAGCGTGGCCCCATCGGCGAAAAGGAGCGCATGCCGATCCATGCCGATGCGCCCACTTACGAAGAATTGTCGGTCACCAATGAACTGCTGGAAACCGGCATCAAGGTGATCGACCTCGTCTGCCCTTTCGCCAAGGGCAGCAAGGTGGGGCTGTTCGGCGGCGCCGGCGTCGGCAAGACCGTGAACATGCTCGAGTTGATCAACAATATCGCCACCGAACACAGCGGCCTGTCGGTATTCGCCGGTGTCGGCGAGCGAACCCGGGAAGGCAACGACTTCTACCATGAGATGCAGGAATCCGGGGTCATCGATCTCGAAGGCGAATCCAAGGTGTCCATGGTCTACGGCCAGATGAACGAGCCCCCCGGCAACCGCCTGCGGGTGGCCCTGAGCGGGCTGACCATGGCGGAAAAATTCCGCGACGAAGGCCGCGACGTGCTGCTCTTCATCGACAATATCTACCGCTATACCCTGGCGGGCACCGAAGTATCGGCCCTGCTCGGGCGCATGCCTTCGGCGGTGGGCTACCAGCCAACCCTCGCCGAGGAAATGGGCGCCCTGCAGGAGCGGATCACCTCCACCCGGGCCGGCTCCATTACTTCGGTGCAGGCGATTTATGTGCCTGCGGACGACCTGACCGACCCGTCCCCGGCAACGACTTTCGCCCACCTTGACGCCAAAGTGGTCCTGTCCCGGGATATCGCCGCACTCGGCATCTATCCCGCGGTGGACCCGCTCGATTCCTCCTCGCGCCAGCTCGACCCGCTGGTCATCGGCCAGGAGCACTACGATGTGGCCAGCGGCGTGCAATCGGTGCTGCAGCGCTACAAGGAACTCAAGGACATCATCGCGATTCTCGGCATGGACGAGCTTTCCGACGAAGACAAGCAAACCGTCGCCCGGGCCAGGCGTATCTCGCAATTCCTCTCGCAACCGTTTACCGTGGCGGAAGTCTTCACCAACGCGCCGGGCAAGTACGTGCCGCTGAAGGACACCATCGCCGGCTTCCGGGGCATTCTCGATGGCAAGTATGACCACCTGTCCGAGCAGGCCTTCAGCATGGTGGGCTCCATTGAGGAAGCGGTGGAGAAGGAAGAACGGCTCAAGGCCGGGCGCAAGGCGTAAGCGGGCGGGAAGCGATCATGGCCAGGACCATTCAATGCGACATCGTCAGCGCGGAGAAGAGCATTTTCTCCGGCGAGGTGGTCTTCATGGTGGCGGCAGGCAATATGGGCGAGCTGGGCATTGCGCCGGGGCACGCGCCGTTGCTGACCGATTTGCTGCCGGGGCCGGTGCGGCTCGACCTGCCCGACGGCTCGGAAGAGGTGTTCTATGTTTCCGGCGGCTTTCTCGAAGTGCAGCCGAAAAATGTCACCCTGCTTGCCGACACCGCCGCCCGGGCCCACGATGTGGATGAAGCTGCGGCCCGCAAGGCACTTGAGGACGCCGAGCGGGCCATTGCCAACCAGGGCGCCGAGTTCGAGTATTCCGCCGCCGCCGTCCAGCTTGCCGAGGCCGCCGCCCAGCTTCGGGCCCTGCGACAGTTGCGAAAAGAGCGTTCCTGAGCCGCGCGCCAACAGGGGGCAAACGCCGGAATGAAGCTTGAAATCATCATTCTGGCGGCAGGCAAGGGAAGCCGGATGCGCAGCGACCTTCCCAAGGCGCTGCACCCCCTCGGCGGCCGGCCCCTGCTTTCCCACGTATTCGAAACCGCGGCAAGCCTCGACCACTGCGGCATCCACGCCGTGATTGGCCACGGCGCCGGGCAGGTCAGGCGCAGTTTTCACTTTTCCGAGTTTCCGGCGGTGAACTGGGTGCCGCAGGAGCGGCAACTCGGCACCGGCCATGCGGTACAGCAGGCCATGCCGGGGATTTCCGCGGATCTGGTGCTTGTGCTCTACGGCGATGTGCCCCTGGTGCGCCGCGCCACCCTGAAGCGGATGCTGGCGATTGCCGACACCGCTTCGCTGGTCTTGCTGACGCTGGAAACGCCCAATCCCCAGGGGCTCGGCCGCGTCCTGCGCGGCCCCGACGGCGCCATTGAAGCCATTGTGGAAGAGCGCGACGCCAGCGAAGCCGAACGGCGCATCAGCGAAGTCAACAGTGGCATAATGCTGCTACCCGTCGCGCGGTTGCGCAACTGGCTGGGCCGGCTCGACCGGGACAATGCCCAGGGCGAATACTATCTGACCGATGTGGTCGCCATGGCCCGGGCCGAAGGCATGCCCCTGCGCGCGGTGACCATCGAAGACAGCGGGGAAGCGCGGGGAGTGAACGACCCGGCGCAACTCGCGTCGCTTGAGAGGCGGTACCAGATGGGCAAGGTGAAACAGTTGCTGGCGGCCGGCGTGCGGCTGCTTGATCCGGCCC
>JAJECW010000027.1 GCA_022821865.1 Pseudomonadales bacterium | reverse complement strand
GGCGTAGATTTGGCGGTGGGCATACTGGAGTTCGATTTCCTGCTCTTCGTCATCCAGCAGGCTCCGGTCAACCCGGGGATACACACCGACCTGGCCAGCGTCAATCACGCAACGGAGGCGGGCTTCGAACAGCGTGTTTGCGGCACGCTCCCGGACGAAACCCCTGCCTGTCTGATTACCAGGAATTACTGTTGCATTGCAAAGCGAGACCGTGACGATCCAGCCATCGGCAAAGCGTCGCCAGAGAATATCCACGCGAGCGCGATTTTCGAGCTTGGAAAAACTCTGGTAACCGTCTTTGCCGGGGCAGGAAACGTTCTCGAAATCCTCGGAATTTCCCTGGGTGGAACCCAGCGCCTTGCGATTCCACTCGTTTTTGAATCGCCCTTGAACATCGCGCTCCGTGGGTTCATACATGGCGGCGCTGCACAGCACCTGAAAATGAATATCGCCTCCCTTGATAAAAAACGATAAGCCCAATGATGATGGTGGGATGAATCGCCTCACAACGGCGGGTTCAGATGTGTTTTCACCCTCGACCCCGGCCGCACCCTCGGCTTCATCGATATCGTCTTCGCTTGCTGGATCGATGCCTTCGCCCCATGGTGACGTGGGATAGAGCGCACCGCAGGGGAAACGCTCCGTGGGCAGAACACCGCGAAGATCTGGGCCGTCAATCGCTGTCTCGGGTGGTCCGACGAGTTGCTCGCGGACCCACTCGATCAGTTTTTTTCGTGGTTCAATGAACACGATTCCTATACTTCTATCCTGCCCTGAAGTACCGCCGCCGCGGGTCCTGGGGGCTTGTTCCGATTTCTCTCACCAGACCTCGTTCAACCAGTTTGCGTAAGCGTGCGCGGGTGGCGCGGGTCGTCAAACCAATCAAGTCGGCTACTTCCTGGGTTGAATGTCCACTTCCTTCGGCAAGAGAATCCAGAATTGTCCGATCTGTTTTATCAACACTGGGAGCGCTGGTTCTGGCAGTATGGATCGTCACGCGGAAGCGCGTGCCGATTTCTTCCAGAACGGGCGGTGCCAAGCCCGCATCGCGGCAAACCGCCACCATGCGCTGGAAGCCGCTCCCCCATTGTTCTATCAATCCGAGTTCATGGAATACGCGGCCGATTACTCGATTGCGCAGTTTGGAAACTCCCAAGAGCAGATCGTCCACCGTCAGGCCAAAAGGCAACAGGCCGGGATTTTCCACTTCCAGCCGGTCGTCGTAAATAGAAATCCTTATGGGCGCGCCGTGTTGGGAATAGTCGGTGTGTACGATGGCGTTGATGATTGCTTCGCGCACCGCCACCGGTGGGAGGTTCCAGTGTTCCTCGCGTCGCACGTCGCCGATCTCCATGCCGTGCAGGGAATGCTTCTGAACGAAAGCAATGGCCTCTTCCACGGCATTCACGGGAAAATTGCTGATTTCCAGTGTATCGATAATATGAGTCTTGTCGGTTCCCCGAAAACGGCCCGCCTGAACCCAGGCATCTGGAAAATATCGATGACGTTGCTTGCCGAAAAGCAGCATCCCACCAATCGTAGGCACCTTGCGCCCCTGGTGCTTTATCGTCAGCCGCAACGTATCCAGGTCAGCTCGTTTGAGCTTGCGTACAGATGCAAACGACTCGGAAGCAGCTCGGAAGTCGATGGCTTCCGAGTTGCAGTCGGGCATCGCTTGTTCGTCGAAGGTTTCGCCGCGGGAAAAACGCCGCAGTTCATCGATCAATTCGCGGTCGGCGCGGTGGTTGGTCGAGCCGAATCGCACATAGGCACCACCCTCAAGGCCGGCGTTTGCAAGGTAATGGGGCCTGGCGGGACTGGGATGCACCTGAACCGCAAGGACATGAGTGCGGCGCCACGGCAATACCTCGATATCCGGAATGAGTCGCGGGAGAATGCTATCGCTGATCAAGTTCGCCAGACGTTCTTCCATGGCTAGCGGCTTCTCAACTCCACGTACATTTCTCGTGGCGTCCTCCACACCCAGCAGCAACACACCTCCAGCAGTGTTGGCGAACGCTACGATGGTGCGTAATACACCATTTGGAGAAGAGAGATCACGCTTGAATTCCAGCGTCTTGCTCTCGACCCGCTTTAACAAGTCGATCAGATCCATAGCTCTGAAGTATACTCTGAAGCATGTAGCGCCGCCAGACTTCAGAGTGTGCTTCAGAGCCCGACGATGAGTTGCCGAAAAACGGAAAGGCGGCTTTACCGGGGATGTTCAAAACTGTAGTCTAGCGGCCCTCCGGCATGGCGGGCGAAAACTGCGGGAAAACCAGAAGAAATGGGCCAGGAAATCACCAATTACGAGTTCAACGGCGAAGAGTTCGAGCGCTTCGGCAAAAGGCTGCGGTCCAATCTCGCGGCGCTGGAACTGTTGTTGCAAAGGCCGGATTTCGGCGAAGGCGATCTGACTTTCGGCGCCGAGCTCGAACTGTACATCGTCGATTCCGAAGGCCAGCCCCTGCATGTGAATCAGGAAATCATCGCCGAACTAGACGATCCGCAACTTACGCTGGAACTGAATCGCTACAACCTCGAATACAATTTCAGCCCCTGTCTCATTTCGGATTACTGTTTCCGCAAGACGCAGCAGGAAGCGCTCGCCGCCATCGACAAGATCAATGCCTGCACCGCGCAATGGGACGGCTCGGTGGTCCCGGTGGGCATCCTGCCGACCTTGCAGCAGTCCGATATCGGCTACCAGGCGATGACCAAGCTGCCTCGTTTTGAAGCCCTGACCCGGGAATTGACCCATATACGCGGCGGCCCTTTCACCATCGCCATTACCGGCGCCGACACCTTGCAACTCGCCATGGACGACGTGACCCTGGAAGGCGCCAATACCTCGTTTCAGATTCACTTGCGCGTGCCGCCGAAGGAATACGCCGAGTTCTACAACGCGGCCCAGTTGATTACGCCGCTGGTCGTGGCGCTGGCGGCCAATTCGCCCACCTTGTTCGGCCATCGCCTGTGGCAGGAAACGCGCATACCGCTGTTCAAGCAGTCGATCGATTGCCGGCCCAAAGACGGCATGCATCCGATCCCGGCCAGAGTCAACTTCGGCAACAACTGGGTCCGCACCAGCGCATTCGAACTGTTCGCCGAAGCCGCGATGCTCTACCGTCCGATTCTCGCGATTTGCGACGACGAGGATCCGGTGGCCGCGGTCAAGTCCGGCGGCGTTCCTTCCCTCAGCGAGTTGCGGCTGCAACAAGGTTCGATCTGGCTCTGGAACCGGCCGGTCTACGACCCCGCCGACGGCGGTCACCTGCGCATAGAATTCCGTTCCCTGCCGGCCGGGCCGAGCCTGGTCGACATGCTGGCCAACGCGGTGCTCGCGATCGGTTTGACCAAAGTGATGCAGGAACACATCAGCGACCTGCTGCCGGCGATTCCATTCAACTATTGCACCGCGAATTTCTATCGCGCCGCCCAGAACGGACTCGAAGCGGACCTGTTCTGGCCTTCGCTGACCCAGATTCAGCCGGAGTACTTTCCGGTGCCGACCCTGCTGGAGAATCTGCTGCCGCGGGTGCCGGAAAAGCTCGCCGCGATGGGCTTCCGCGAAGACGACTTCATGCCCCTGCTCGACATCGTCGAGGAACGCCTCGCCGCACGCAAGACCGGAGCGCGCTGGCAACTCGAAAAGGTCGCCGAATTGCGCCGGGACATGCACAAGCGCGAAGCGCTGATCGAGATGTTCAAGCAATATCGCGCCAACAGCTCCGCGAATATTCCGGTGGCGCGATGGAAGTAGCGCGCACGGAACCCGAAAGCGAAACCAGGGAACTGTTTCATCATTGGCGGGATCCGGACCCCCATTCTCTCGGCGGCAGCGCGCTGGAGTTCCTGCATCGCCTGCACGGCCCCACCTGCATCCACCTCACGGGCAACGACAGCAGCCGCTTGCGGGTGGTGGCCACGCTTCTCCACGGCAATGAACCCGGCGGCCTGTTCGCCCTGTACGAATTGCTGCGGCTCGGTTTGCGCCCGGCGGTGAACATGCTCTGTTTCATTCCCTCGGTGGATGCGGCCAAGCAGGAGCCGGGCTTTGTCTACCGGATGCTGCCCCACTGCAAGGATCTGAACCGCTGTTTCACCACGCCCTGGGGCGACACCGAAGTCGACCGGATCGCCCGGGAAATGATGGAGCTGATCGAAGCCGCCGGGCCGGAATGCGTGGTGGACATTCACAATACCTCGGGTTCAAGCCCTTCATTCGGCATCAGCACAGTGATGGCGCCGCAGCACGCCGCGCTGATTTCCCTGTTCACCCAGCGCATGATCGTCACCGATTTGCGGCTGGGCTCGCTGATGGAGCGCACCCGGGACGACATGCCCATCATCACCATCGAATGCGGTGGCGCCGAGGACCGGGAATCGGCACTGCTTGCCGGGGAAGGCCTGACTCGGTTCTTCACTTTCGAGAATGTGCTGGACGCCAGCCAGTCCGAAATGTCGCTGGAGTATTTCCACCATCCCATGCGGCTGGAACTCGCGCCGGGCAGCGAAATCGCCTACGGCGAGCACAGCCTGCTTATGGACGGCGTGACCCTGCTGCCCTCGGTGGAGAACTACAATTTCGGCCATGTGGGCGCCGACACCCTGCTGGGGTTTGTTTCCGGCGCCCTGGAAAGCTATCTGCGGATTCGCAATGGCAACGGCGGACTGCCGGCGACAGAATATTTCCGGCTTGCCGAAGGACGCCTGTATCCGAAGCGGAATCTGAAACTGTTCATGGTTACCACCAATCCGGAAATCGCCCGCAAGGATTGCATGTTCTATCTGACCGAAGCTTGAGTTCGGTGCTTGTGCCCTGAGATTCTGTGACTGCGCTTCGCTCCGCGCAGAATGACGCCCTTTCCCGTCATCCTGCGCGCAGTCGCAGGATCTTCCCGGAACGGATGCTCGCCGCCGGTTCTTTACAGCACTGTCATAAAAATCCCGGGCCGGACTCTGGCCGTGCCGGGTCATCGGTGATTTAATACCGCCGGGGCTAATGCCTCCCGCGACCAAGGGAATTTTCCAACCGTTTCCATAGGGCTCTCATGTCTGAAGTCATCGCGCAGTACGGCACGATTTTTCTCGCCATGGCCGTGATTTTCGGCTTTTTCATGGCCTGGGGCGTGGGCGCCAACGATGTGGCCAACGCCATGGGCACCTCGGTGGGCGCCCGGGCAATCACCATCAGGCAGGCGATTCTTATCGCCATGGTGTTCGAGTTCGCCGGGGCCTACCTGGCGGGCGGCGAGGTTACCGAGACCGTCCGCAGCGGCATTATCGATCTGGAAGGCGCCGGGCTGGAGGAAAACCCGGAGCTGCTGGTGTACGGAATGCTGTCCTCGCTGCTGGCGGCGGGGATCTGGCTGCTGGTGGCGTCCTGGCGCGGCTGGCCGGTATCCACCACGCATTCCATTGTGGGGGCCATCATCGGTTTTGCGGCGGCGGGCATTTCCCTGGATTCGGTCATGTGGGGCGAAGTGGCCGCCATTGCTTCAAGCTGGGTGGTGTCGCCGGTGTTCTCCGGCGTCATCGCCCTGGTTCTTTTTCTCAGCGTGCGGAAACTGGTGCTCGACACCGACGACCCACTCGCCAATGCGCGGCGCTATGTGCCCTGGTACATCTTCCTGGTGGGATTCATCATCTCGCTGATGACCATGATCAAGGGCCTGAGCCAGACCAGTCTCGAATTCAACTTCGTCCAGACCGCCCTGGTGGCGGTCAGCGTGGGCCTGGCCACCATGGGGCTTGGGGTCCTGCTGCTGCGGCGGCTGGCGCTGGACGCGCCCGGGGACGGCCATGAACTCGACAACCTGGAGAAGGTTTTCGGCGTGCTGATGGTGTTCACCGCCTGTTCGATGGCCTTCGCCCACGGCTCCAATGATGTGGCCAACGCCATCGGCCCGCTGGCGGCGGTGGTGGGCGTGGTGGAAACCGGCGGCATATTCGCCCGGGAATCCTCGGTGCCGCAGTGGATTCTGCTGCTGGGCGGCGCCGGGATTGTGATGGGCCTGGCCACCTGGGGCTACCGGGTCATCATGACCATCGGCCGCAAGATCACCCATCTCACCCCGAGCCGCGGATTCGCCGCCGAGCTTGCCGCGGCCACTACCGTGGTGATCGCATCCGGCACGGGCATTCCGGTTTCCACAACCCACACCCTGGTTGGCGCGGTGCTCGGCGTGGGGCTCGCCAAGGGCATCAGCGCGCTGAATCTCGGCGTGGTGGGCCGAATCGTGCTGTCCTGGCTGATCACCCTGCCCGTGGGCGCCGTGCTGTCGATTCTGTTCTTCTTCCTGTTCCGGGCGATTTTTTCCTGATCGGGGCGTTCTTGGTATTCTCTGAAAAACTCCATCCGTGGAGTTTTTCATTATCGCAAAACAAAAGCGTGGTTTTGTTTTGCTCCCGCCCGGAGTATCCCGCCCCGGCCATTCTGCGCGAGGCGGCCCCCTCCCGTCATTCTGCGCGAGGCGAAGCGTAGTCGCAGAATCTCATGGGGAATAGAGAAACCTGATTCAGAAGCGGGCCTCGAGTTCGGTGCGGGATTCGATATTGCCGGCCAGGTCTTCCGGCAACCACCAGCTTGGTTTGAGTTCCCGGTCGGCGAAGACGGTTTCCGCCTGGTCGCTGTAGTGGGGGGAATCGGGGCGGTCTGACTGGCCGGTGGGGAGATAAATCCAGCTCTGGATCGGCTCTGACAGCACCACGATCTGGGTGGAAGTCTGCCCGCGCTCCCCGAAGCGTTCGTGATTGTCATTGGGGGCGCCATAGCCCATGGTGCGCAGGGTGGTGAGCCCGAGATGGTCTCCGCCGCCACCGCCCACGGGCCAGCCGACGCCGTCGCGGCCGGTCTTGAAGACCCGGCCCCAGGGCTGGCTGGTATCGCCGAGCTGGGTCCGCATGGTGTCAAGCCCCGCAAGCCAGGCTTCGCGCACCGCGCCGAGTTGCGCATCGTTGAGCGCGATATCGCGAGGCTCGCGTTGTTCGGCAATGGCGTAGTGGTCATCGACGATTTCGCGAATCCCCGAACCCGCCTCGCTTTCATCCAGCGCCGTGCGCCAGTAGTAGTATTTCAGAGCCGCCGTGCTGTCCCGGGTGATCTGGCCGTCCCAGCCGAGCAACTCGGTCAATTCGCCCGACTCGGTAGCGTTGGCCCGTCCCAGAACTTCGAGCCAGCGCTGGTAGCCATAGGGCTGCACATCCACTGCGTAAGCCAGGGCTTCTTCGACGGTGACATCGCTGTCCTGGCTCAGCAATTCAATCGCCCGGGCGCCGCGCTGGTTGATCCAGCCATCCCGCGATGGACCGTAGTCGGCGCTGGAAAACAGGTACTCGGGCTGGGCGTCAAGCGAAAACGGCGAATCGGGAATCATGGCATCCGGCGGGATATTGCAATTTTGCATATAGCCCGCATCCGGATTGAGTACCTGCAAATGATCCTCCGCCGGATGAAACCCCCGCCATTCGGTGGCCGAAGTATTGCCATCCACCGGAAGCGACCAGTCGTAGGCCAGGTCGCGCATGGGTACGCGACCGGTGCGCTGGTAATAGATGTTGCCGCTGGTGTCGGCCACCATCACGTTCTGTGGGAACATCGACAGGGTTTCGCAGGCGGCCATGGCGCCGGTATAGTCCTCCGCGAAGTTGAGTTCCTCCCAGGCGCGATTCCGGTTGACGTCCGAGTCGTAGGCGATCCGCGCGGCCCAGGCGACGCCTTCGTCCCGGGCGATGATGGGCCCGTGGTGGGAAGCCTCCCAGACGTATTCCCGAGTGCTGCCATCAGGGAAAGTGAAGCTGACCGGGGCCTGTTCAATCTCGCGCCATTCCTCGTCGAAGCGGTAGCGGTTGGGGTCTTCCGGGTCGAGTTCGATGCGGTAGACATCGGCGGTATCGGGGCCGCCGGTGGTCATCGCCCAGGCCAGGTTTTCGTTGTGCCCGAGGCCGATATAGGGCGAGCCGGGCAGGCCCACGCCGCTGCCGCGCCAGTCGCCGGCATGGATGCGCATTTCCCAGAAACGGCTTACGCCGAACCAGCCCAGATGCGGGTCGATCAGCAGAATCGCGTGGCCGTCGGCGGTGCGCGAGGGGCTGATCGCCCATTGATTGGAAGCGCGCCGGGTGGTAATGAAGTCCGGGTTGACGCCGCTGCGGCGCAGGTCGCCCATGGCTTCGTCAATGGACCAGTTGTAGAGAAACATGCGGCCAAAGGCGTCGATCATTGCCGGCGTCACCGCGGGATGGCGCCACCACGGCGGAACTTCATCCGGATGGATGGCGTAGTAGTCGCTGATGCCGTTGGCGAAGGCGGTCAGGCGGGTTCGCTCCGCATCGGTCATGTTGGCGACGGTCTGCTCGGCGAAGCGCACATGGCCGAACATATGGGAGATCAACGAGGTCCGCACACCCGCCTCGCCAGCGATTTCAGTCAGTTCGCCCAGGGCGATCTTGAGGTTCATCAGCAATTGCACCGGCCGATCCTCGGCCTGGGCCCAGCCCTGGGCATACAGCCCCGCCTCAACCGTGGGCGCATAGATATGCGGAACGCCGAAACTGTCGCGATAGATTACCGTCCTGCCCGCATCCCCGCCCTGCCCGGGCGGAACCGCGGTCCCGGTCGCCACAAACCAGGGCGTTTCCGGGGATGAGGCCGGTGCCGGAGGGTCGCAGGCCGCAAGAAACATGACTCCCAGTGAGACGATCAACATTCTCATGATTTCACTTCCCGATCCTTGTTTCGTTGCCGACAGGGTAAGGCCCAGCGGCCCGTCATTCAAGCGAATGAGATGTTTTCCAGCATCGGCGATGCCCCGGGAATTCCCGAAACATTTTGTTTCTCGACATGCCAGGAATGATGGGTTAGCCTCCGCTCCTGTCCCATCCGCCCGATAACCGACTCTTGCGAGGCTGATAATGAAAAAGTCCCCTGCTAGTCTCCGCGCCGCAAGCCAAGCCCTGTCAATGGCCGCAATGCTGCTCGGCGCCGGTTCCCTCTCCGCCCAGGATGGCGTCGTCCAAGACTCTGTAGAGTGGTTCACCCTGGGCAATGATTTCGCTCAAACCCGCTACTCCGAATCCACCCAGATCACCGCCGACAACTTCGACCGGCTCGAAGTCGCCTGGGTCTGGGACGGCGCCAGCATGGGCGCTGTCAGCGGCCGCGCGACACCGAGCTACATCGACGGCAAGCTGTTCACCCTGGCCGGCTACCGGCGGCATATCGTCGCCCTGGACCCGGCCAGCGGCGAAACCCTGTGGAGCTATCGTCTGCCCAACACCCGGCGCTGGGAATACTCCATGCGCGCCGACTACGGCAAGGGCATCGCCTATGACGAAGTGAACGGACGCGGCGTAATTTATGTCGCCACGCCGGGCTTTTTCCTGGTGGCTCTCGATGCCGAAACCGGCGCCCCCCTGGACGGCTTCGGCGGCCAGGTGCCCGTGGACGGCTTCCCCGAAACCGGCGTGGTGGACATGCTCGCCGACCTCGGCCACCCCTATGACCCATACGAGGGAATCCCGCTGGAAACCGGCTACATCACCTCCTCATCGCCGCCCATCGTGGTCAACGACACCATTGTGGTGGGCAACTCCGCCGAGCAGGGCTACAACCAGGCCCGCATCGAGAATGTGCCCGGCGACATTCTGGGCTATGACAAGACCACGGGCGAATTCCGCTGGAAGTTCAACGTGATTCCCCGGCCCGGCGAATACGGCCACGAGACCTGGGAAAACGACGCCTGGCAATGGACCGGCGATGTTTCCTCCTGGGCGCCGATTTCCGCCGACGTGGAAAACAACATCGTCTACATCCCCACCAATGGCGCCACCATCGACTACTACGGCGGCTTCCGCCCGGGCGACAATCTCTACGGCACCAGCCTGATCGCGCTCGACGCCGGCTCCGGCGAGCGGGTGTGGCACTTCCAGACGGTCAGGCACGACATCTGGAATTACGACAACCCCCAGGCGCCGGTGCTGCTAGACCTGAATGTGGACGGCCAGCCCATACCCGCGGTGATGCAGGTCACGAAGCAAAGCTTTGTCTACGCTTTCAACCGCCTCACCGGCGAGCCGCTCTGGCCTTTCGAGGAACGCGAGGTGCCGGCGTCCATCGTCCCCGGCGAAGTGCTGTCGCCCACCCAGCCTTTCCCCACCCGACCCGCGCCTTTCGACATGCAGGGCGTTTCCATCGATGACCTGGTGGACTTCACTCCCGAACTGCGGCAACAGGCGATCGCGGCCATGGCCGACTACGAGATGGGGCCGCTGTTCAATCCCCCGATCCACCGCGACAATCCCCTGGGCAAGCGTGCTTCGCTGATCTGTCCCGGTGGCGGCGGCGGCGCCAACATCACTTCGCCCTCGGTGGCCGACCCGAATACCGGCTACCTGTACATCTCTTCCCAGAAGGCCTGCAGCCCGGTGCAACTCGTTCCCGGCGAGGAAGCCGACCTGCAATACGAAGAGCCCACGGGCACGACCTTCGCCCAGTACGCGGACGGACCTGGCGGCGGCGCTCCGCGCCACCCCGCGGACATCCCGCTGTACAAGCCCCCCTACAGCCGCATCACCGCCATCGACATGAACACCGGCGAACACGCCTGGATGATCCCCGCCGGCGAAACCCCGAGCCGCGTGCGCAACAACCCGGCCCTGGAAGGCCTCGACATCGGCAACACCGGCTCGGGCAATCTCGTCCCCATGACCATCACCCCCAACATGCTGATGTACTCCGACATCAACAGCGAAGGCCGGGTCATGCTCTACGCGGTTGACAAGGCCACCGGCGAAAAACTCGCCGAAGCCGAAGTCCCCGAACGCAGCCGCTACGGCATGAGCACCTGGACCCACGAAGGAAGGCAATACGTGATCTTGCAGACCGGGCCGAGGTTGACGGCCATGGCTTTGCCTGATTAGGAAATAGATTTCGGTGGGGGGGCAAAACCGCCCCGCCGATTAACACCATTGGAGGTTGTCTATGAATGTTTGGAGATTAACAATAAATCCGGCCGCGGAACCATGGGCCGGGCGTCTTCCTTCAGGTGGCGCCGAAACTCTTCGTACCAGTGCTTTGACGTAGCGAAAAACGCACAGCTTGGATTTTACGTGTATACGAGCATATTGTTGAAAGGCGAATACTTCCGGAAACGTGCGATGAACCGCAACATCTCCGCAAAATCCCTCGATGACCGGTAAACCGCGGCCTGGCACAAGAGTTGATGTAAATCCATGTCGTCGAATTCTTGGGAAATGCCGGCGAATCTATACCGCGTGTTTTCCTTCGATACTTTTATCCAGTACGAAGTCAATAAAACTCGGCAAGCCAGACTCCAATTTGTTACTTCCCCAGGGTTGCCATAAACAGCCGGTTTCGGTGATTTTTGCTGCGAATTTTTCAGCCCTTGCGTTGCTTTCTTCGTGTGATTCTAGAGTTTTTGCGACAACCTGCAACAGGTCGTCTTCACCGATGCCGTCTGAGTTTTCCAATGACCGTATGGATGCCAGTACTTCCGCCAGAATTTTCCTGTCATTTGCGCTCCACTCCCGGTAGCGGGTGGCGTAAGTCACGTTTCGTTCGGCGTCCACTTCTTCCGTGACTGCTTCGACGTCGGATAGACTGATTTTTCCTGTACCCTCGCCTAAGACTCGATTGAACAGCGCCTTGCCCCAGACTTGCAGGAAATAGGGGAAGCCCTGACTTTCAGATACCGCTTTCGCAAGCGCGGGCTCTGTTATGCTCATCCGGTTCTCGCGCAGTGGTTTTGCGATCGCTTCTGCTGATTCCTCGCTTCCCAGCAGTCCAACATTCAGCACCCTGTTGCGGTCGGAAAATGTCGCTTTGGAGTCGCGCAGGACATCCATAACCCTGGGGGTGCCTGCCAGGACGAAAAGCATGTTTCCCGTTTCTCGGTTGATTCGCTGATGGAGGTTGAATAGGGCGCCGACACTTTCCGGGTTCTTGTCCGCGGCCTCTTCAAGGACGAGCAGTAGCGGAGATTTGCCGCATTGTTCGATCAGGGCTTCAAGGACCGCCATGTCGCTCGGCTCGGTATTCCATTTGCCCTCGGCGCCCGCGATTCCGACATTCGCCCTCGCCATGATCTCATCGGGGAAGCGGACGTCAAAGACATTGTCAAGCAATTCCCGGGCGATGCCGGCCATGGTGGTTGGCACTTCCCTGGTGAATTCCTTTACCCGGATGTGCCGGTCACTCTGCAAGGCGTGATTCCTGCACCAGTTGAGCAGGACGGTTTTTCCGCAGCCTCTCGGCCCCACGAGCAGTATCGCCTGGGGTTCTTCGGATCGTGTCAACTCGCCAATGCCTTCCACAAAGGCGCTTTTTTCCCGCTCCCTGCCGGCGATATGCGGAGGCATCCTGCCGGCTCCCGGCTTGAAAGGGTTCGTCGCCCAGCCTCTGCTCATGCTTCAACTCACTTCCACAGCAGTCAAATCATAGCGCAAGATGCTTTTTCGAGCGTAGTCTTTAATCACATCGAAACATGAAAATATGCAGATATCCCGCGTGGCGAGACTGGGCGCGGCGAAGGTCATCGAGAAAACAGTACGCCTGCAAAGGGTAAGGGGCTGGAAGATCGCGAGTCTTGAAGTTCTCACAAAGGATCCACGATCCAGCCTTCGGCAGGGTTGAAATCGGGCGGAATGCCGTGGTTGCGGCGGCGGTTTCGCCAGGACCATGCGGCCTGGATGGCGCAGCAGAGGGCGTCAAGGCTATCGCCGGTGGCGTCGTCGGCGAATATTGACGGGGCCATGGCGCCGAGTTGAACTTGCAGGCCGTAGCTGGCTTTCAGTTCTTTTTCCAGAATTCCCGCGAGCAGGGTCTCGCGGGCTTCCCGGCGCTTACTGGTCTGTTCCCTTTTTGCATCGTGCTTGTAGCTTTGGCGACCGATGAAGCGCCTGGCCAATACGCTGGGGAATGCTTCGATGACGATGCGGTGCGGGTCGCCCCGCTGCATGCCGGGGATGGTGACGCCGGCCCTGCGCAGCCTGGGCGCGCCTTCAAAGAACATGAGACCCACTGGCGGCCGCTCGATTTTCTGGGCGCTGAAGGCGCCGGCGACTCTTTCGGTTACGCGCTTGTGTTCCTTGTCGCCGGCGGGACGCCCGCCGCGGTAGTCGATCATGGTCTGGCGGAACTGCTCCCGGGACATCAACGCCACATGATCCACATAGTCCGCCCAGGATGCTGGCCAGCCGATGTTGCGAATGAACTTGCCTGACTGGCCGAAGGGAAAATCGATTCCGGCGACCCATGGTCCCGGCTGGGCGAGGGCAGCTTCAAATTCCTGGAAACCCTCCCACTTCCTGAGCGTGTGCGTCGCAAGCTGATTGCCAGCAAACTCACATTCAACGCAGACCAGCGGTTTGCCCCTGCCCGGCCTGCTGGTGAAATCAATGCCAAGAATTTTCATGAAGTACGTGATTTCTGGCCATTCCAAATCCAAAATTTTCGAATATCGCGACATAAATTGGCGATTTTACGGTGATATCGCCAACTATGTTTACAAGATTACTGTCTCGGCCCAATCAGTCGGTGCTTTTGTTCGGTCCTCTTTGACATTCTCATCGATACCTTGCTCGGTTTCTGGTTGCCCGCCTGGAAACTGAAGTCCGCAAACAAACAGGTTTCACAAAGCAAATTTTATTTCTTTGATTCCGGCGTAGCCCGGGCCGGGCGCGTTGCTGGAAACCCTTGTGCCGGGCGAGATCAGAACGCACGTGAACTACACGGGCAAACATTATCCGCTCAGTTTCTGGCGTAGCTACGACGGGGCTGAAGTAGATCTGATCTGCGAGACAGCGAACGGGTTTGCAGCGGTCGAGATCAAATCGTCAAACCGCCGGGACAAGAAGTTCAATCGGGGCCCGCGACGGATTCGGGAAAACCTGGGCGATGGGAACACGCATTGCTACGGCGTTTATCTCGGTGAACGACAGATGCTATGGGACGATATCCGCATCCTGCCGGTAATCGATTTTCCGCCGCTACTTTGGGACGGTGAAATTCTTCCTTGCATTCTGCGACAAGTTCGTCTTCAAGCGTTACGGTAAAGCGGTCCTGAAACCGGCGGAGCAGTCATACCTCGAGTTCCTGCTGGTCTTCGCCGCTTGGGCGGTCCACGAGTTCCACCCAGGCCATGGGGGCGGCGTCGCCGTCCCGGTAGCCGCATTTGAGGATACGGATATAGCCGCCGGGGCGGTCCTGATAGCGGGGACCGAGTTCGCTGAAGAGCTTGCCCACGGTGGCCTTGTTGCGCAGGCGGCGGAAGACGAGGCGGCGATTGGCGACGCTGTCTTTCTTGGCCAGGGTGATGAGAGGTTCGGCCACGGTGCGCAATTCCCTGGCCTTGGCCAGGGTGGTCTTGATGATTTCGTGCTCCACCAGGGACGAGGTCATGTTGCGAAACATGGCCTTGCGGTGGGCGCTGTCCCGGCTGAAGCCGCGGCCGCTTTTTCTGTGTCGCATGGGATGAACCTCGGTAAAGTCCTAGACCAACCGCTCTTCCGACTTGAGCCGCGCCGGTGGCCAGTTTTCGAGCCGCAGGCCGAGGGAAAGCCCCCGGGTGGCGAGCACATCCTTGATTTCGGTGAGTGATTTCTTGCCCAGATTGGGCGTGCGCAGCAACTCGACTTCGGTGCGCTGGATCAGGTCGCCGATGTAGTAGATGTCTTCCGCCTTGAGGCAGTTGGCCGAGCGCACGGTGAGTTCGAGATCGTCCACCGGGCGCAGCAGGATCGGGTCGATCTCGTCATCGCGCCGGGCCGGCTCGTTGATGATTTCGCTGCGGAAATCGACAAACACCGCCAACTGGTGCTGCAGAATCGTCGCCGCATGGCGGATGGCGCCTTCCGGGTCGATGGTGCCGTCGGTTTCCAGGTCGATGATCAGCTTGTCGAGGTCGGTGCGCTGCTCCACCCGGGCGTTTTCCACGGAATAGGAAACGCGCACCACGGGGCTGTAGGAAGCGTCAAGCAGCAGCTTGCCCACCGCCCGGGTCTCGTCGTCCTCGCCGATGCGGGAGTCGGCGGGCGAATAACCGCGCCCGGCGCCCACGGTGAGGCGCATGTTCAACTCGCCTTCTTCATTGAGATGGGCGATGACATGTTCCGGATTGATGATGTCCACGCCGTGGGTCGCCTCGATATTGGCGGCGGTGACCACGCCGGGGCCCTTGCCGCTCAGGTTGAGCACGGCTTCCTGGCGGTCATTGAGCACGATGGCGACACCCTTGAGGTTGAGCAGGATCTCCACCACATCCTCGCGTACGCCTTCAATGGTGCTGTATTCATGCACCACGCCGTCGATTTCCACTTCCTCGATGGCGCTGCCCGGCATCGACGAAAGCAGAATCCGCCGCAGGGCGTTGCCCAGGGTGTGGCCGAAACCCCGCTCCAGTGGCTCAAGCACCACCCGGGAGTGGCGCTTGTCGAATTGGTCAACCTGCACCACTCGCGGGGTGAGGAAATCGGATAAGGAAAGCTGCATGAGTTCTACCTGTTGCTGACTAAAGCACTGATTGCCGGTTTAAGCACTAATGGCTGGTTCGAGCACCATGGGCGTTGCTCAAAGCGCCATGGGCTACTTGGAATACAACTCCACGATCAGGTTCTCGTTGATTTCGGATGGCAGGTCGGCCCGGTCCGGGACGCGGGTGAATTGACCTTCCATCTTGCCGGGGTCAACCGAAACCCAATCCACTTCGGTTCTTTGCGCCGCCATGTCCAGCGCGGACCTGATCCGCAACTGCTGTTTGGCCCGCTCGCGCACGGCGATCACATCCCCGGCATTCACCTGGTATGAGGGAATGTTCACCAGATCGCCATTAACGCTGATGGATTTGTGCGATACGAGCTGTCTCGCCTCGGCGCGGGTGGAACCGAATCCCATGCGGTACACCACATTGTCGAGCCGGCATTCCAGCAGTTGCAGCAGATTCTCGCCGGTGGCGCCCTTGCGCCGGGCGGCTTCCTTGTAGTAGCCGCGGAACTGCTTTTCCAGCACGCCGTAGGTGCGGCGGACCTTCTGCTTTTCCCGCAGTTGCACGCCGTAATCCGACAACCTGCCCCGGCGCTGGCCGTGCTGGCCGGGAATCACCTCGGACTTGCACTTGTTCTCGAACGGGCGGACACCGCTTTTCAGGAACAGGTCGGTGCCTTCCCGGCGGGACAACTTGCATTTCGGGCCCAGATATCTGGCCATACTCGGTCTCCTTCGCCTTCCTACACGCGCCGCTTCTTGGGCGGGCGGCAACCGTTGTGTGGAATGGGAGTCACATCGGTAATATTGTTGACCCGCAGCCCGCAGGCATTGAGCGCCCGCACCGCGGATTCGCGGCCCGGGCCTGGGCCGTTCACTTTCACGTCCACGTTCTGCAAGCGATACAGTTCCATGGCGGTGCGGCCGGCCTTTTCCGCCGCCACCTGGGCGGCGAACGGCGTGCTCTTGCGCGAGCCGCGGAATCCCGAACCGCCGGCGGTGGCCCAGGTCAGGGTATTGCCCTGCCGGTCGGTGATGGAAATGATCGTGTTGTTGAAGGACGCATGAATATGCACCACGCCGTCTGAAACTTCGCTGCGCGCCTTCTTGCGCCCGGATTTCGCCTTTGCTGTGGCCATGGTCTACTTCCTGATCGGCTTGCGCGGACCCTTGCGGGTGCGGGCATTGGTCTTGGTGCGTTGCCCGCGCACCGGCAGCGAACGGCGATGCCGGATGCCGCGGTTGCAGCCAAGGTCCATCAGCCGCTTGATGTTCATGGACGTTTCCCGCCGCAGATCGCCCTCGGTGGGAATCTTGACGACTTCGGCCCGGATGGAATCGAGTTGCTCCGGGCTGAGTTCGGCGGTGCGGGTCGCGGGCTCGATGCCGGCGGCCTTGCAGATCGCCCCGGCCATGGTCGACCCGATGCCATAGACATACCGCAGCGAAATCACGATATGTTTGTTGTCCGGTATGTTGACGCCGGCAATACGTGCCATAGATTCACTCCAATTGTCCATTGCCCCCGGGGGGCTGTCGGCTACGCCGACCGGGTGACAGCCCTTGTCAGGTCGTGCTTGCCTTCCCTGGCGGGACTTTTGGGGTTTCGCCAAACCCCAGTCTTGCCTGCCCAGTCGCCGAGCATAGCTCGCCGCCGCTCGGGACTGCGCACGAAGCTGCGCTTCGTAAACGCTTGCCCTCGCCCTTGGCAAGCCGTTCGGCCCTCGAAAAGCATGCTTTTCGTCGGCTACGCCGACCGGGTGACAGCCCTTGTCAGGTCGTGCTTGCCTTCCCTGGCGGGACTTTTGGGGTTTCGCCAAACCCCAGTCTTGCCATCCTTGGCAAGCCGTTCGGCCCTCGAAAAGCATGCTTTTCGTCGGCTACGCCGACCGGGCCTCACCCCTGCCGCTGTTTGTGGCGGGGTTCGGCGCTGCAGATCACCCGGATGACGCCATTGCGCTTGATGATCTTGCAGTTGCGGCAAATTTTCTTGACCGATGCTCGCACTTTCATCACATTTCCCTCTTTCGGAATTCCGCTAGATTCCCGACCGGCCGTAAGCGCCGAGCCGGGATTTCTTCATCAGCGAATCATATTGATGCGACATCAGATGCGACTGCACCTGGGACCAGAAATCCATGGTCACCACCACGGAAATCAGCAATGCCGTTCCACCGAGGTTGAACGGCACATTGGCCAGCATCTGCATGAAATTCGGCAGCAGGCAGACCAGGGTGATGTAGATCGCGCCGAACATGGTCAGCCTGGTAATTACGCCGTCGATGTACTTTGCGGTTTGCTCGCCGGGCCGGATGCCGGGAATGAACGCCCCGGAGCGGCGCAGATTGTCGGCAACGTCCCGCGGGTTGAACACCAGCGCGGTGTAGAAAAAACAGAAAAAGATGATCATCGCGCTGAAAATGATGATGTACAGCGGTTGGCCGGGGCCGATGAGCAGGGCGAGATCCTGCAGCCATTCGGCGCTTTCGGACTGGCCGAACCACTGCCCGAGGGAGGCCGGGAAGAGCAGGATGCTGCTGGCGAAAATCGCCGGAATCACCCCGGCCATGTTGATCTTCAGCGGCAGGTGGCTGGCCTGGGCCTGGTACATCTTGCGGCCCTGCTGGCGCTTGGCGTAGTTCACGGTGATGCGGCGCTGGGCGCGCTCCACATAGACGATGCAGCCCACCACGCCAACTGCGATCAGGCCCACCACAAGCAGTAGCACACCATTGA
This sequence comes from Pseudomonadales bacterium, assembly GCA_022821865.1. Lineage (GTDB taxonomy): Bacteria > Pseudomonadota > Gammaproteobacteria > Pseudomonadales > Pseudohongiellaceae > UBA9145. The sequence goes on along the minus strand of JAJECW010000027.1, from coordinate 56,548 downwards.
TCTGGCCTTCGTAGGCCTGGGTCAGGGAAGTTCCCACGGCAGCCGGGAAACCCGCCACGATGCCGGCGAAGATCAGCATGGAAATGCCGTTGCCGACGCCTTTTTCGGTAATCTGTTCCCCCAGCCACATCAGGAACATGGCGCCGGTAACCAGGGAAATGATCGCGGTGAGGGTGAAGGCGAGGCCGGGGTTGTAGGCCAGGGGCGTGAGCAGGCCCATGGTCATGGCGGTGCCCTGCACCGTGGCCAGGGCCAGGGCGCCCCAGCGGGTGTACTGGGTGATCTTGCGCCGGCCCGATTCGCCTTCCTTCTTCAACTGGTCGAGTTGGGGGCTGACCGCGGTGAGCAATTGCATGATGATCGACGCGGAAATGTAAGGCATGATGCCCAGGGCGACGATGCTCATGCGCTCCAGGGCGCCGCCGGAGAACATGTTGAACAGGTCGGCGAAGGTGCCCTCGGTCTGGGAAAAGAAGGCCTGCAATTGCAGGGGGTCGATTCCCGGCACCGGAATATGGGTGCCCACGCGATAGACGAAAATCGCGAACAGCAAAAACAGCAGGCGCGACTTCAACTCGCCAAGGCCGGCGCCAATGTTCTCGGGATTGATGCCTGGTGCTTTCGCCATGGTTGATTACTCGACCTTTCCGTTTTCCGAAGTTCCGGATTCTTTCCGAACATAACTACTGTTTTTTTGAGCCTCCTTGTACCACTTGCCAGCTTCATTGGAACATGTATTCCTGTTGAAACCACGACTTTCTTCCAAGTATTCGTACCACGGCTGTCTCAAACGTTCGACAAGACTTGTGTCGGAAATACAAGCTTCAGGATTTTCTTTCTGATATTGCTCCCAAGCACGAGTGTAGAAATCCTGTAATTGCTGAGATTTTGTTAGTTGGGGACTAAACCCTTCAGGAGGTATTGGTATCTCGCCACTAAAGGGTTCGCTAGACCGTACGTCCCGGCTTGTTTCCATGACAGTGTCCCAATCGCCGATGACCTTGCCGCCAGCAGCTTCGATGGCGGCCCGGGCGCCCTTGCTGACCCGCAGCCCCCGCACGGTTAGCGCCCGGGTCACATCGCCGGATAGCATGACCCTGGCTCGCTTGATATTGGCCTGCACCACGCCGGCCCTGCACAGGGTGTCGAGGTCGATGACTTCGGCGTCGACCCGGTTCAGTTCCGAAGTGCGCACCTCGGCGGTCACGCGGCCCACCCGGGAAGTAAAGCCGAACTTGGGCAGGCGCATTTGCAAAGGCATCTGGCCGCCTTCGAATCCGGGGCGAACGCCGCCGCCGGAGCGGGAATTCTGGCCCTTGTGCCCCTTGCCGCAGGTCTTGCCGAAACCGCTGCCCATGCCGCGACCGACGCGCTTTCTCGCCTTGCCGCTGCCCGGGGCCGGTTTCAGGTCATTCAGTCGCATTTGCCTACTCCAGTCCAGGTTTTCCATTACCACCAGTTGTTCCGCTATCCTGATTCCACGGCGAGCAGGTGACTGATCTTGTTGATCATGCCGCGCACCGCCGGGGTGTCTTCGACTTCCACGGTGTGGTGCATGCGGCGCAGGCCAAGCCCTTTCACGCACAGCTTGTGCCTGGGCTGGGCCCCGATGGGGCTGCGCACCAGGGTTACCCGGACGGTTGCCTTGGATTTCGCCTTTGCCATTTCTCAGCCCAGAATCTCGTCAACGGATTTGCCGCGCCGGTAGGCCACGTCTTCCGGCGAGCGCATGTCGCGCAGGCCCTTGAAAGTCGCCCGCACCACGTTCACCGGATTGGTGGAGCCATAGCACTTGGCGAGCACGTCCTGCACGCCGGCGAGTTCAAGTATGGCGCGCATGGCGCCGCCGGCGATCACGCCGGTGCCTTCCGAGGCCGGCTGCATGTACACCTTGGACGCGCCGTGGCGGGCCTTGATGGGATACTGCAGGGTCTGGCCGTCGAGGTTGACCGTAATCATGTTGCGGCGCGCGGATTCCATCGCCTTTTGAATGGCGAGGGGGACTTCCCGGGCCTTGCCGCGGCCGAATCCGACCCGGCCGTTGCCGTCGCCCACCGCGGTGAGCGCGGTGAAGCCGAAGATCCGGCCGCCCTTGACCACCTTGGCGACGCGATTGACCTGGATCAGCTTCTCCTGCAGACCCTCTTCGTTTTTTTCCACCGATTCTCTGAATGCCATATTGAATACCTAGAACTTCAGGCCCGCTTCCCGGGCCGCTTCCGCCAGAGCCTTGACGCGGCCGTGGTAGGCATAACCCGAACGGTCGAAAGCCACAGTGTCGATTCCCGCCGCAAGGGCGCGCTCGGCGATGCGTTCGCCCACCTTGCCGGCGGCCTCGATATTGCCCGTGGCGCCGCCGCGCTGGTCCTTCTCAACGGTGGAGGCGCAGGCCAGCACCGAGGCGCCGCCGGGGGCGATGATCTGGGCGTACATATGCCTGGGCGAGCGAAACACGCACAGGCGGTTGATACCCTGTTGCCGAATCCGCGCCCTCGCTCTTCGCGCCCGGCGCAGGCGGGCATCCTTCTTTATGCTCACAATCTGGCCTCTACTTCTTCTTCGCCTCTTTCGAGAACACGCGCTCGCCAACATAGCGAATACCCTTGCCCTTGTAGGGCTCGGGCGGGCGGAAACCGCGGATTTCGGCGGCCACCTGGCCCACTTTCTGCTTGTCCGCCCCGCTGACGCTGATTTCCGTCTGGGACGGCGTTTCCACCTTGACGCCATCGGGGACGGCGTAATCAATGGGGTGGGAATAGCCCAGGGTCAGATTCAGTTTGGACCCCTGGGCTCTTGCGCGATAACCGACGCCGCGCAGTTCCAGTTTTTTCTCATAGCCTTCGGAAACCCCGGTGACCATGTTGCGCAGCAGGGAATGCACGGTTCCCACCATGGCGTTGGCCCGCCGCGAATTTCGCCGGGCGCTGACCCGCAGACCTTCCTCGCCCTGGGCCACCTCGACTTCCACCGGCAGCGCGAGCTGCAAGGAACCCTTGCCACCCTTGACGGAGACTTCTCCGCCGCGCAGCGCCGCTTCCACACCTTTGGGAAGTTGCACCGGATTGTTGGCCATTCTCGACATTGTCTGGTTCCTGTATCGCTCGGGACCGCGCCTAGAACACCGTGCAGATCACTTCGCCGCCCACGCCCTTTGCCCGGGCCTGGCGGTCTGTCATCAGGCCCAGATTGGTGGACATGATGACGGTGCCGAGACCGGCGCGGTTGCTGGGCAAATCGTCCTTGCCGCGATAGCTGCGCAGGCCGGGACGGCTTACCCGCTTGATCTCTTCGATGGCGGGCACGCCGTTGACGTACTTCAGCGCCACTTCGATTTCCGGCTTGCCGCCGTTGTCGTCCACCGAATAGGACTGGATATAGCCCTCCTCAAGCAGCAGTCCGGAGATCGCAAGCTTGATCTTCGACGCCGGACTGCGCACGGTTTCCAGCCTGGCCATTTGCGCATTGCGGATGCGGGTCAGGTAATCGGCGATCGGATCGGTCATGCTCATGGTAACTCTCCGCCTACCAGCTCGCTTTCACCAGGCCCGGCACATCGCCGCGCATGGCCGCTTCGCGCAGCTTGTTGCGGCACAGGCCGAACTTGCGAAACACGCCCCGGGGCCTGCCGGTGAGCCGGCAGCGCCGCACGACCCGCACCGGGCTCGCGTTTCGCGGCAGCTTCTGCAACTTCATCTGCGCTTCCCACTTTTCCTCGCCGCTCGCCTTCGAGTCGGCGAGCACCGCCTTCAGCGCGGCGCGGCGGGCGGCGTACTGCCGCACGGTCTTCATTCGCTTCGCTTCCCTGGCGATCATTGAAACTTTTGCCATGTACCCTTCTCCCGCGGCGCCTGCCGCGTTCGCTCCCGTTGCCGTCAACCCGCCGCCGCGCCCATGCCCCGGAAGGGAAAGCGCATGGCGGCGAGCAGGGCCCGCCCTTCCTCATCGCTGTCGGCGTCGGTGGCGATAATGATGTCGAGCCCCCGGATCTTGTCGATCTTGTCATAGTCGATCTCGGGGAAGATGATCTGTTCGCTCACGCCCATGGCGAAATTGCCGTTGCCGTCAAAGGATTTTGGATTGAGGCCGCGGAAATCCCGGATTCTGGGGATGGCGATTCCCACCAGCCGCTCGAGAAATTCGTACATTCGCTCGCCCCGCAGGGTCACTTTGCAGCCGATGGGCCAGCCTTCGCGGATCTTGAAGCCCGCCACGCTCTTGCGCGCCTTGGTGATCACCGGCTTCTGGCCGCTGATGGCCTGCATGTCGGCGCTGGCGTGCTCCAGGACTTTCTTGTCCGCAACCGCATCGCCAAGGCCCATGTTGAGCACCACCTTGGTTACCTTGGGCACCTGCATGGGATTGGCGTAGCCGAATTGCTTCGTCAAGGCTGGCGCCACTTCCCGCTGATAGAATTTCTTGAACCCCGCCATCGCTCTCACCAGGCCTGTTTCAGTCTATTGCGTCACCGCTCGACTTGAAGAAGCGGGTCTTGCCGCCTTCCTCGTCGATGCGAATGCCGACCCGGTCGGGCGCGCCGGTGTCGGGATTGAATATCGCCACATTGGAAATATGCAGTGGCGCCTCTTTCTCCACGATGCCGCCCGCCTGACCCAGATTGGGATTGGGCCGGGTATGCCGCTTGATCATGTTGACCCCCGCGACGATGACCCGGTCATCGCCCACCATGCGGGAGATCGTGCCCCGGGTGCCCTTGTCCCGGCCGGCAATCACGATCACTTCGTCGTCTCGTCGCAGTTTGCGCATAGCTTGCAGTCCCCATCAGCCCCGACAGCCGATTACAACACCTCCGGCGCCAGTGAAATGATCCGCATGAAACGCTCTTCCCGCAGTTCCCTGGTAACCGGGCCGAATACCCGGGTGCCGATGGGCGCCTGCTGGTTGTTCAACAGAATCGCGGCGTTGTCGTCAAAGCGGATCAGCGAGCCGTCGCCCCGGCGCACACCCTTGCGGGTTCGCACCACGAGCGCGTCAAGCACCTGGCCCTTCTTCACCCTTCCCCGGGGAATCGCCTCCTTCACGGTGACCTTGATGATGTCGCCGATCCGGGCATAGCGCCGGTGGGAGCCGCCAAGCACCTTGATGCACATGACCCGGCGCGCGCCGCTGTTGTCGGCCACATCGAGGTAGGATTGCACTTGAATCATCGCTCAGTTTCCGCCTTTCGATCCCTGGGCCACACCCCTGGCCCGATGTCCGTGACAGCTTCCGTCATGCTTTTCATGGGCCATCAAACTCCCGTGGCCCGCTTGTCAATGGAAACCAGCGCCCAGGACTTGGTGCGGGAGATCGGCCGCACCTCGCGGATGGTAACTTCATCGCCGGGCCGGCAGTCGTTGTTCGCGTCATGGGCGGCAATCCGCGTGGAGCGCTTGACGATCTTGCCGTACACCGGATGCTTGACCCGCCGCTCCACGAGCACCACGATGGACTTGTCCATGCGGTTGCTGATCACCCTGCCCGAAGTCGTGCGTCCCCTGCCCTGTTCCACATTGATTTCTGTCATTCGCTTTCTTCCACCGCCGTCAGCGCCGCGTCCGCGGCGGCCTTCTCGGCGAGCAATGTCTTGATTCTCGCAATATCCTTGCGCACCGCCGTCGCCAGATGCGGCTGGCCCAACTGGCCTGTCGCTTTCTGCATTCGATAACCGAACTGCTCCTTGCGCAATTCCTCCAGCCGGGTCCGCAATTCGGCGGGGGTCAATTCCCGCAACTCGCTCGCTTTCATCACATGACCGTCCGTTTCACAAAACTCGTGCGGAACGGCAGCTTGGCCGCGGCCAGGGAAAACGCGTCCCGGGCCAATTCTTCATCCACGCCTTCAATCTCGAACATGACCCGGCCCGGCTGAATCTGGGCAACCCAGTACTCCACATTGCCCTTGCCCTTGCCCTGACGCACCTCGAGCGGCTTCTGGGTAATCGGCTTGTCCGGGAATACCCGGATCCAGATCTTGCCGCCCCGGCGCACCCGGCGCGTCATCGCCCGCCGCGCCGCTTCGATCTGGCGCGCGGTCAGGCGGCCGCGGCTGATGGCTTTCAGGCCGAACTGGCCGAAATCCACCGAACTGCCGCGGTGGGACAGGCCGCGATTGCGGCCCTTGTGCATCTTGCGAAACTTGGTGCGCTTGGGCTGTAACACTTTTTCCGACTCTCTCTACCTTTATCCGGTCCGCGCTGTTGCAGTCTGACCCGGCGACCGCCTATGTATTCTCTGAAAAACTCCATCCGTGGAGTTTTTCATTATCGCAAAACAAAAGCGTGGTTTTGTTTTGCTCCAGAATTCAATGGCTTACGCCATCAAATTCGGCGGCACTTCCATGTGCCGCAGGGAAGCTCTGACTTAATCAGAGCTTCCCTAAGCCTGGGCCGCCTTGGCGCCGGGCCCGAGCATGGCTTCGTCGATATCGAACACCTCGCCCCGGAAAATCCATACCTTGACGCCGATCACGCCATAGGTGGTGCTGGCTTCCGATGTGGCGTAGTCGATATCGGCGCGGAAGGTGTGCAAGGGCACGCGGCCTTCGCGATACCATTCCGAGCGCGCAATCTCCGCGCCGCCGAGGCGGCCGCCCACCTGCACCTTGATGCCTTCGGCGCCGTGGCGCATGGCGTTCTGCACCGCCCGCTTCATCGCCCGGCGAAACATCACCCGGCGCTCGAGCTGCTGGGCCACGCTGTCGGCGACGAGCTGGGCGTCGAGGTCGGGCTTGCGGATCTCTTCAATGTTCACCTGCACCGCCCGCTGATCGAGCTGCATCAGGTTGGCGAGGGCGGCGCGCAATTTTTCCACGTCCTCGCCCTTCTTGCCGATCACGATGCCGGGGCGCGCGGTATGAATCGTGATGCGCGCGGTTTCGGCGGGGCGTTCGATATCCACCCGGGATACCGAGGCATTGGCGAGGCGCTTGCGGATGTATTCGCGCACCTTCAGGTCCACGAGGAGATTGTCCGCGTATTGCTCGCCTTCGGCGTACCACAGCGAGGTGTGCCGCTTGACGATGCCAAGCCTGATGCCGGTTGGATGCGCTTTTTGACCCATTTGCCTAGTCCTGACCCCCGCCTTTGCCCACCGCGTCTTACGCGCCGTCGGCTACCTTGATGGTGATATGGCAGGAGCGCTTGAGAATCCGGTCCGCCCTGCCCTTTGCCCGCGGCCGGATACGTTTCATGGTGCGCGCCTCGTCCACGCAAATCGCCGCTATCTTCAACTCGTCCACATCGGCGCCTTCATTGTGCTCGGCGTTGGCGATGGCCGAATCGAGCAGCTTGCGGATGATCGCCGCGGCTTTCCGGGTGCTGAAAGTCAGCACCCGCAGGGCTTCCTCCACGGGCTTGCCGCGGACCTGATCCGCCACGAGCCGCGCCTTCTGCGCCGAAATCCGCGCGCCCCGCAATCTTGCCGCCACTTCCATTACCGTATCTCCCGCCGGCTACCGCCGCTTCGCCTTCTTGTCGGCAACATGGCTGCGATAGGTGCGGGTCAGGGCAAACTCGCCGAGTTTGTGACCCACCATGTCTTCGCTGATGAACACCGGCACATGCTGGCGGCCGTTGTGTACGGCGATCGTCAGGCCGAGCATGTCCGGCGAAATCATCGAGCGCCGCGACCAGGTCTTGATCGGGCGCTTGTCGTTGTTCTCCGCGGCCTTCTGCACTTTCTTCATCAGGTGCAGATCGATAAAGGGGCCTTTTTTCAATGAACGTGGCACGTTTCGATTCCTCTATCCTGATCCCGGACTACCCTAGCGGTTCGACTTTCTGCGCCGCACGATCAGCTTGTCGGTGCGCTTGTTGGAGCGGGTCTTGAAGCCCTTGGTGGGCACACCGGTGGGCGATACCGGATGCCGGCCGCCGGAGGACTTGCCTTCGCCGCCGCCATGCGGGTGATCCACGGGGTTCATCACCACGCCCCGCACCGTTGGCCGGATGCCGCGCCAGCGGCTCGCGCCCGCCTTGCCCAGGGAACGCAGGGAATGCTCGGAGTTGGAAACTTCGCCCAGGGTTGCGCGGCATTCGGCAAGCACCTTGCGCATTTCGCCGGAGCGCAGACGCAGGGTGACGTACTTTCCTTCCCGGGCCACGAGCTGCACCGAGGCGCCGGCGCTGCGGGCGATCTGGGCGCCCTTGCCCGGCTTCAACTCGACGCAGTGCACGGTGCTGCCAAGCGGCACATTGCGCAGCGGCAGGCAGTTGCCGGCGCGAATCGGAGAATCCTCGCCGGACAGGAGCCGGTCTCCCGCCCGTACTGCCGCCGGGGCGATGATGTAGCGGCGCTCGCCATCGGCATAGAGCAGCAGGGCGATATTCGCCGAGCGGTTCGGGTCGTATTCGAGCCGTTCCACTTTGGCTTCGATATTGTCCTTGTTGCGGCGGAAATCAATGATGCGGTACTTCTGCTTGTGGCCGCCGCCGGCGTGACGCCGGGTGATTCTGCCCTGGTTGTTGCGACCGCCGGTTTTCGGCTTGGGCGCGGTAAGCGGCGCGAATGGCGCGCCCTTGTGCAATTCGGGATGGCGCACCTTGACGACAAAACGGCGTCCGGGTGACGTGGGTTTGCATTTTACGACCGGCATGGCGTCAACTCCTCCTAACCCGCTAACCCGCATCCGCGAAATCGATTTCATCGCCGGGCCGCAGGCGCACATAGGCCTTGCGCCAGTCCGGGCGCTTGCGCGGACGGCCCCGGGCGGCGCCCTTGACCTTGCCCTTCACATTGAGCACCTGGAGATCGGCGACCACCACTTCGTAGATGGTTTCCACCGCGGTCCTGATTTCCGCCTTGGTGGCGTCCCGCGCCACCCGGAAGGCGTACTGGTTGTGTTCTTCGCCGGCTATGGTGGTCTTCTCGGACACATGCGGCGCCAGCAATACCTGATACATGCGTTCCGGGTTCATGACAGCATTCCTTCCATCTGCTTCATGGCCGCCAAGGTACAAAGCACCTTGTCGAATCCGATCAGGCTCACCGGGTCGATGGCCTGGGCGTCGAGCACGTCCACCTTGTGGAGATTGCGGGCGGCGAGATAGAGGTTCCGCTCCACCCCTCCGGTGATGATGAGCACGTTGTCGAGTTCGAATTCCCTGAGCTTGCCCACGAGTTCCTTCGTCTTGTGCGATTCGAGGCTGAAATCGTCCACCACAATGAGGCGTTGCTGGCGGATGAGTTCGGAAACGATGCACCGCATCGCGCTGCGGTACATCTTGCGATTGAGTTTCTTGCCGTAGTCCCTGGGCCGGGCCGCGAAAGCAAGGCCGCCGCCGCGCCAGATCGGCGAACGGATTGTGCCGGCCCGGGCCCTGCCGGTGCCCTTCTGGCGCCAGGGCTTGCGCCCGCCGCCGCGGACTTCGGAGCGGTTCTTCTGCCGGACGCTGCCCTGGCGGGCGCCGGCGAGATAGGTCACCACCGTCTGATGCACCAGCGGCTCATTGAATTCCCGGGCAAAGGCCTCGTCGGGAAGGGAAATCTTTTTCCGGGTCTTCTTGCCCGGAACCGTCAAGGCCAGTTCCATGATCAATTCGTCCGTCTGGTCTTGATGGCGGGCCGCACAATGACCCGGGAACCGGTGGCGCCGGGCAGCGCGCCCTTGATCAGCAGCAGATGGTTTTCGAGGTCCACCCGCACGACTTCCAGGCTTTGCACGGTCTTGCGCGCATTGCCCATCTGTCCGGCCATCTTCTTGCCCTTGAATACCTTGCCCGGCGTCTGGCACTGGCCGATGGAGCCGGGGGCGCGGTGTGAAATCGAGTTGCCGTGGGTGGCGTCCTGCATGCTGAAATTGTGCCGCTTGACCGTGCCCTGGAAGCCCTTGCCCTTGGAGACGCCGGTAACGTCGACTTTCTGGCCGGCTTCAAACAGGTCCACGCGGAATTCGCTGCCGGCATTGACTTCGCCGAGATCAAGGCCCTCGGTGCGGAACTCCCACAGGCCTTCGCCGGCTTCGGTTCCGGCCTTGCGGAAATGGCCGGCTTCACAATTGTTGACGCGCGAAGGCTTGCGCGAGCCCATGGTGACCTGGACCGCGCTGTAACCGTCCGACTCCGGGGTCTTGACCTGGGTCACCCGGTTCGGTTGCACTTCCACCACGGTCACCGGAACGGATTCCCCGTCTTCCGTGAAGACGCGGGTCATCCCGCTCTTGCGACCGACAAGCCCTAAGGACATTTGCAAAAACACCTCATTGTGCACGGGGCTGAAACCCTCTCTGGCCGCTTGCGCGTTACACCTGGCGCGATATCGGGGATATCCGTGAAATCAGTGCGCCAATTGACTATTTTCCGAACAATTTCCTCCCTGAAATTGTCCTCCATCGCAAAACAAAAGCGTGGTTTTGTTTTGCTCCCGAATTCAGCGGCTTACGCCGCGGAATTCGGCGGCGCATCCCTGGCGCCGCGCGGAAGCTGCGATGAATCTTCGCTTCCTTCAGCTAAAAAAAGGGCAACGGGGACTGACAACCCGTTGCCTGGTTCTGGTTCAGCGCGCTTACTGCAAGCTGATCTGTACGTCGACTCCCGCCGCCAGATCGAGTTTCATCAAGGCATCGACGGTTTTTTCCGTCGGCTCGACGATATCAAGCAGGCGCTTGTGGGTACGAATCTCGTACTGGTCCCTCGCATCCTTGTTCACATGGGGCGAAATCAGCACGGTGTAGCGCTCCTTGTGGGTCGGCAGGGGGATGGGCCCTCTCACCTGCGCCCCGGTGCGCTTCGCCGTATCCACGATCTCCCTGGTGGATTGGTCGATCAGGCGATGGTCGAATGCCTTCAGCCGGATTCTGATTCGTTGATTCTGCATCTTCGTCCGCTGGTGGAATCAGGCCGGAAGACCCTTTCCCCTACCGCTCTTCGCCTCGCTTCCCGACTGCCCGGACGCGGCCTGATCGCATCGAAATCGACGGTTTCAGGTTCGCCCGCCCAAAAAAGACGCGTATTTTGCTGACTTGACCTGGGGGTGTCAAGCAAAAAATGCCTGGATTCACAAAAAAGTTTGTTTGGGGTGTTGGTGGGGACTCGCTGCATATCGATTCCGTCATTCTGCGCACAGTCGCAGAATCACTTCAGGGATTCTTTGGGAGGGTGCGTGCCTTCCCTGGCGCGAGGCTGTCGACTTCGATCAACCCCAGCCTTGCCATCCTTGGCAAGTCGTTCGACCCTCAAGAAGCTGCGCTTCTTGTCAGCTACGCCGACCGGGTCTCACCCTCGCACGCCCGCCGCACCGCACCCCCCGACGGCGACTCACAGCGTGCCAATTCCGTCATTCTGCGCGCAGTCGCAGAATCTCGGGGGATTTCAGTGGCGACGGCGGGTGTGGCGGCGCTGGGGTTTTTCCCTGAATTGGGAGGGGCGGTGGAAGGGTGGCGCCGGAGTGAGTTGGGAGGGATCGGGATGGATGCAGTCGAGTTTGCCGCCGAGTTTTTCCTCGATGGGGGGCAGGAGGAAGGAATCCTCCTCGCAGGCGAAGCTGATGGAGGTTCCCACCTTGCCGGCGCGACCGGTGCGGCCTATGCGGTGGACGTAGTCATCGGGCTCCTCGGGCAAGGTGTAATTGATGACGTGGGAGACTTCCTCTATATGGAGACCACGCCCGGCCACGTCGGTGGCGACGAGCACCTGGATTTCGCCGGACTTGAACCTGGCGAGGGTGCGGCTGCGCTTGTGCTGGGGAATTTCACCCGACAGCATCCCGCAATTGACGCCGTTGCGGTGCAGGTCGTCCGCGAGCCTGCGCACCTGGTCGCGCCGGTTGCTGAATACCAGCACCTTGCTCTTGCCGGGTTCGCTGAGCAGGTTGTACAGGAGATGGTACTTGTCGCTGGTGGTGACGAGATAGACTTTCTGGTCCACCGCCTCGGCGGCGATCTGCTCCGGATCGACCTCCACCATCACCGGGTCCAGCGCCCAGCGGCCGGCGAGTTCGGTGATCGCCGGCGGAAAGGTGGCGCTGTAGAGCAGGGTCTGGCGACAATCCTTGCGCGGCGTGCGGGAAACAATCTGGCGCACCTGGGGGATGAAGCCCATGTCGAGCATGCGGTCCGCCTCGTCGAGGACGAGCAGTTCGATCAGACCCAGGTACAGATTGTCGCTGCCGGCGAAATCGAGCAGGCGGCCGGGAGTGGCGACGACGATATCCACCGGGCCGGCGTCGAGCGCCCGATGCTGTTTCTGATAATCCTCTCCCCCCACCAGGGTGACCACGCGCAGTTCGCAAAAGCGGGTGAGGGCTTCGGCGTCGGCGGCGATCTGGCCGGCGAGTTCCCGGGTGGGGGCAACCACCAGCGCCCGGGGTTCGCCGATGAAGCGTTCGCCTTCCACGGGATTGCTGAGCAGGTCGTTGATGATGGTGATGAGGAATGCCGCGGTCTTGCCGGTGCCGGTCTGGGCCTTGCCGGTGACGTCGTGGCCTTGCAGGGTATGACGAAGGCTTGCGGCCTGGATCGGCGTGCAATGGGTGAAGCCCAGGGCATGGATCGCCTGGCGCAGGGGTTCGCACAGGTCGAATTCGTCGAACGTGGTGAGTGATTCGTTAGTAGCCAGCATGGGGTGGGTCAAGGTCCGGCGTGGGGACGGAAGGAGCAGGTTTCACAATCCGGGTCCCGTGGGAGTTTGAGGTCGCGCCATTGCATGCTCGCGGCATCGAGGAGAAGGAGACGACCGATGAGAGTCTGGCCGATGCCGGTGAGCATCTTGATGGCTTCCATGGCCTGGACCGAACCGATAATGCCCACAAGCGGCGCCATGACGCCATTGCGGGCGCAGCTCGTATCGAGTTCGCCCACTTGCGGATACAGGCAATGGTAGCACGGGCTGGCGGCAATGTTGGGATCGAAGGCGGCAATCTGTCCCTGCATGCGGATGGCGGCGGCGGAAATCAGCGGCTTGCCCCTGGCGACGCAGGAGGCGTTGATGGCGAAACGGGTTTCGAAATTGTCGCAGGCGTCGAGCACGAGGTCGACCCGGGCCACCGCCGCATCGAGGCTGCCGCCTCGCAGGCGCTCACGGATCGTGGTCACGGCAACATCGGGATTGAGGCTGAGCAGCCGGTCCCGGGCGGATTCGACCTTGGCCTGACCGAGTGATTTTTCGGCATGGGCGATCTGGCGCTGCAGATTGGTCAATTCGACGACATCGTCATCGGCGATCAGCAGATGGCCGACGCCGGCCGCGGCAAGATACATGGCCGCGGGGCAGCCGAGCCCGCCCATGCCGACAATGAGAACGGCGGCTCCCATGAGCTTCCGCTGCCCCGCCACGTCCATCTCGGGCAACATGATCTGGCGGCTGAAGCGCAATAACTGCTGTTCATTCATCGGCTGGCGGCATTGGGCATGGCGCGCCCGGGCAAACTTGGAATTATAGTCGAATATGTGGGACAGCTATCTTTGTGTTTAGGGAAGCTCTGATTAAGTCAGAGCTTCCGATACTACTCTGCCTTCAGCAGCGATATCTAGCTAGTTCTTGTCCGTAAACTCCGTTTTCTGATGGATCTTTCGTTCGCCGATTCTGCCCGATACGTGTTGGCCGGGCATCGAAAAGGCGGATTTCCCCTGATTCGGTGCGGATTTTTGGCCTGATTCGGCCCGCCGGGCCATGCCGGGGCCGAACCCGCCCCCCGGCGGGGATTTCCGGTAGGGGAATGCGCCGTTTTCCGCTTTTTGGAAGCTTATCCGGGCCGCGGCCGCGCGATCCGCACCAGGTTGTGCGCGAAGACGACCGAACGCACCCAGGCCCGGAAGCGCGGCAGGCCGCGAAAACCGGGAATTCAGGGCAAGTTCAATCCACTCGTGCAATATACGGGTTAGGGCCTGTTCACACTATGCGCTGTTGCTCTGTTGTGTCTGTCACGTCGCCAATCACGGCGCGGGGAGCGTGGTTTGGTGATTCCAAAGGAGCGAGTCGCAACGCCGGGGGGCGCCGTGACAGACACAACCCGAAGGGCCGGTTCTCTTTTTCCTCCGGGCGGCGTTGCCGCTCGCTTATGTGGATCAACCACACGGCGCTCGCGGCGTCTTGCCGGACGAAGAAAGAGATCCGGCAGAGCGACAGCGCATAGTGTGAACAGGCCCTAGTTTCCCATTTCGAGCAGCATGGGCTTGAGCACGGCCCAGACGTTGTCGAGAATGATGGGCTGGGCCTCGGCCACGGGGTGGATGCCGTCGTCCTGCATCAGTTCCGGGTTCTCGGGAATGCCTTCCATGAGAAAGGGCAGCAGGGGCAGTTCATGTTCCTCGGCGAGGCTGAAGTAGTTCTGCTGGAATGGTTGGGTGTAGCGGGGGCCGTAATTGGGTGGAATCCGGATGCCGGCCAGCAATACGCGGCCTCCCTCCGCCTTGATCAGACGAATCATGGCGGCGAGATTTTCGCGAATGGACTCCACCGGAATGCCGCGCAGGCCGTCGTTGCCGCCAAGTTCGAGAATCACGAGTTCGGGCCGGTATTCGGCGAGCATCGCCGGCAGGCGTTCGAGGCCGCCGGTGGTGGTTTCCCCGCTGACGCTGCCGTTGATGACGCACCAGGCGGGAAACTCCCGCGTCATGCGCCCTGACAACAGCTCCACCCAGCCCTGTTCCCCGCGAATGCCATAGGCGGCGCTGAGGCTGTCGCCCCAGACGAGCAGATTGCGCTGCTGGGCCATGGCGGGCGCCGCCTGGAGCGCGAGCAGCGCGGCGAAAATGATCGATCTGGCAAGAATCTGGGACACTGGGCTGTCGGCGGCTCGCTGGGGCCGGAATGGGACCATGCAATGCACTATAATGACTCTCCCCCCAAGGTGGCAAACCAGCAATCCCCATGATCCGGACTTCAGGTCTCACCAAGCGCGTGCCGACCAGCGAAGGCGAGTTGACCATCCTGGAGGATATCGACCTGCATATCGAAAACGGCGAGCGGGTCGCGATTGTTGGGGCCTCGGGTTCCGGCAAATCCACCCTGCTTGGTCTCATGGCGGGCCTCGATACGGCCACCTCCGGCGAGATCTGGCTGCACGGCCGGAAACTCTCCGCCATGGACGAGGAACAGCGCGCCTTGCTGCGGGCCCAGGCGGTGGGATTTGTTTTCCAGACTTTCCAGTTGCTGCCAAGCCTGACCGCGCTGGAAAACGTGATGCTGCCCATCGAGCTCAAGGGCGATGCCGGCGCCGGCGACAAGGCCCGGGATTTGCTTGGCCGGGTGGGCCTTGCCGACCGTTGCCACCACTACCCCAATCAGCTTTCCGGCGGCGAGCAGCAGCGGGTCGCCATCGCCCGGGCCTTTGCCACCAATGCGCCCATCCTGTTCGCCGACGAACCCACCGGCAATCTCGACACCGCCACCGGCGGCAAGGTGATCGATATCCTGTTCGAATTGAACCGGGAGTTCGACACCACCCTGGTGCTCGTTACCCACGATGAACGGCTAGCGCATCAGTGCGACCGCATGATCAAGCTGGCGGCGGGCCGCATCGCCGGCGAGGAAAGCAGCGTGGAAGCCGCCCATGCCTGAAGCATCCGGCCTGCACAGCCTGTTCACCGTTGCCTGGCGCCTGATGTGGCGCGACTGGCGCGGAGGCGAATTGCGGCTGCTTTTTTTCGCCCTGGTGCTGGCGGTCACTTCGGTAACCGGAATCGCGCTGTTCACCGACCGGCTGGAGCGCGCCCTGCTGCTGGAATCCGCCAATATGCTGGCGGCCGACCGGGTACTGCACAGCCCCGAGCCGCCGCCCGCGGAAATCAACGCGGAAGCGGTCCGCCGCGGATTCCGCACGGCGAGCACCCTGTCCTTCACCTCCATGGCCTTTTCGGACACTGGCAACATGCTCGTCGCCGCCAAGGCGGTGAGCGACGCCTATCCCCTGCGCGGCGAAGTCATCACCACCATGCAGCCATTCACCCGGGGCGCGCCGGTGGACCATGGTCCGCCTCCCGGGGAGGCCTGGCTCGAATCCCGGGTCTTGCCGGCGCTGGATCTGGCGGTGGGCGACCGGGTATTCGTCGGCGAAACCGAACTGACTGTCGGCGCCGTCATTATCGCCGAACCGGACCGAGGCCAGGGCGGCATCGTCGACAACGCCGGGCCGCGGCTGATGCTGCATATGGACGATGTGGCGGCCACCAATGTGATCCAGCTCGGCAGCCGGGTCAGTTACCGTTCGCTGTATTCCCATGACGACTTCGACCGGCTTGACGAGTTCGAGCAATGGGTGCGCGACAGTTTTGACGGCAATTACTACATCCGCGATGTGCGCGAGGAAAGCGAGGAAGTCGCCGAAGCCCTGGACCGGGCCGAAGGCTACCTGCTGCTTGGCTCGCTGTTCGCGGTTCTGCTAGCGGGGCTGGCTATCGCCCTCGGCGCCCGCCGCTACAGCGAGCGCCATTATGACTATGTGGCGATCCTGAAAACCCTGGGTTGCACTTCGCGCCGGATCGGTTCGATCTACCTGCTGATCCAGTTGCAGCTCGCGGCCATGGCGGTGCTGCTTGGTTCCGGCCTTGGCTATCTCGTCCACGAAGGCATCCTGCGCGCCTTGCGGGCCAGCCTGCAGGTGGACCTGCCGCCGCCGGGCGCCCAGCCCTACCTCGTGGGCGCCATGACCGCATTCATCTGTCTGCTCGCCTTCGCCCTGCCGCCCCTGCTCGCATTGCGCGAGACGCCGCCATTGCGGGTGCTGCGCAAGGATTTGACCCAAACCCGGTTCAGCGACCGGATTCCCTACGCCTTCGGTATCGCCGGCAGCATTTCTCTCATTCTCTGGTACAGCCAGGATCTGGTGCTGACCTCACTGCTCGTGCTTGGCGTTGCCGGTACCGGCTTGCTGCTGTCCCTGGTGTCGCTGCTGTTTCTCGCGTCCAGCGGCTCGGCGGGGATGAAGGCCGGCAATGCCTGGAAGCTGGCCATGACCGCGGTGCGCCGCCGCCGCCGGCAGAATGTGCTGCAGGTCATGGTGTTCGCGGTAACCATCATGTCGCTGCTGATTCTCGGCCTGCTCCGCACCGACCTGATCGCCGACTGGCAGGCGCAGTTGCCCGAGGACACGCCCAATCTCTTCATGATGAATGTCACCGGCGCCCAGGTGGAGGATATCGAGGCCTTTTTTGCCGAAAACGAAGTGGACGCCAATGCCTTTTATCCCCTGGTGAGCGCCCGGGTGAGGACGGTGAATGGCGCCGAACCCGAACCCGTTGAGGAAACCGGAGACGGGGAGGGCGGCGGCAGCCTGCTGGAAAACAATCAGCTGGAACCGGAAGCCGATGCCGCAACCGGTTCGGGTGAAAGCGCCGACGGCGAAGGCCGCCGGGTGCGGGGCCGTCTCAGCCGCCGGCAAGTAACCTGGAGCAATGAGTTGCCACCGGATAACCGGGTAACCCTGGGGGAATGGTGGGGCGATGCGTCCCGGCCCGGGTTCGTGTCCATCGACGAGGAATACGCCGACTGGCTCGATTTGGAAATCGGCGACATCCTGGAGTTTGAAATCAACCAGCAGTTCGTCAGCGCCGAAATCGCCAATTTCCGCTCAGTGCGCTGGGATAACATGCAGCCCAATTTCTTCATCATCTTTTCCCCCGGCACCATCGACCATCTTGGCGCCACCTTCCTTTCCACCGTGCGGCTGGAAACCGGACAGAAGCTGCTGCTCAATGACCTGATCCGGCAATTCCCCACCATTGTGGTGGTGGAAGTCGATGCGCTGATCGAACAGATCCAGACCATCATCAGCCAGGTGACTTCCGCCATCGAACTGATTTTCGCCCTGGTGCTGGCGGCGGGCGCCCTGGTGCTGCTCGCCTGTGTCAGCGCCAGCCTCGACGAGCGCTTTCACGAAAACGCCATCCTGCGGACCCTGGGCGCCGGGCGCAAACTGATCCTGACTTCCCTGCTGATCGAATTTTCCTTCATCGGCGCGGTGGCCGGCGTCATCGCCACCCTGGGCGCCGAGGGCGGGCTGTTCTACCTGCAGGAGCAGGTTTTCGAACAGGACTTCAATCTGCACTACTGGGTCTGGTTGGCGGGGCCCGCGCTGGGTACCGCGATCATCGCCGCGCTCGGGGTCAATTCCACCCGCAAGGTGGTCAACACCAGTCCCTTGACCGTGCTGCGCCGCGTGGTTTAATGGCAGCGTTTGCAGCCGGGTGAACCTGTTCATGACCAGCCGGATGTTTTCCCTGTGGCCAAAATCGGCTCTTGCAGCGTGCTTGCTGTTGCTGGCGCCGGCATTGTCCGGCCAATCCCTGCAGTCGGTGACCGCGGAGCGGTGCCTGCGCGGCGACTGCATCGAAGGCGATGGCGCCATGGAATTCGATACGCCCTGGGGCAAGGGCAGCTATGTCGGCGGCTTTCTGGACGGCGAGTTTCATGGCCAGGGCAAGCTCGAGATTCCCGTGTCTTTCCTCGCGGAAGAAGTCTATTCCGGGGAGTGGTATCGCGGCATACGCGAAGGCCGCGGCAAGCACTGGAACGGCCGTGGCAATCTGTACATTGGCCAGTGGAGGGAGAACAGGCGCCACGGCCGGGGCACTTACGTCTTCAATCTGCCGGAATGGCGCGAGAACGAGCACACCGAATTCTGGTTCAAGGACAATACCGAGAACTACACCGGCGACTTCGTCGACGATCATTACCACGGCGAAGGCACCTACCGCTGGGCCAACGGCCAGAAGTTTGTCGGCGGCTTCTTCGCCAGCGAAAAACACGGCCACGGCACCTTCTATTACGAAACCGGCACCGCGCGGCAGCAGCTGTGGAATTTCGGCGATTTCGTGCGCTGAGCGCAGTGCCGGGTAACAAATGAATCTCGAATCCCTGCGGCGGGAATACCTTTCCGGCGGCTTGCGCCGCGCCGAGCTTGCGGCGGACCCGCTGGAGCAATTCGGCAACTGGATGCGGCAGGCGCTGGAACTGCAAATCCCCGACCCCACCGCCATGGCCGCCGCCACCGTGGGCGCCGACGGCCAGCCGAGCCAGCGCATCGTCCTGCTCAAGCATTTCGATGAGGCCGGCTTTGTTTTCTACACCAATTCCCAGTCGCGCAAGGCGCTGGAACTTGCCGGCAATCCCGCCGTCAGCCTGTTGTTTCCTTGGCATGCCGTCAATCGCCAGATCAAGATCTGCGGCAGCGCCGAGGCAATCGGCAGGGAAAAGTCGGCGGCGTATTTCTCCACCCGGCCGCGCCCGAGCCAGTTGGCGGCCCTGGCTTCAAGACAGAGCCGGGCTCTCGAATCCCGCGGGCAATTGCTGGCCGCATTCCAGGAATTGGACAAGAAATACCGGGATATCCCCGTGCCATTGCCCGAGGATTGGGGCGGCTACCGCGTTGCGGCCCGGGAGTTTGAATTCTGGCAGGGCCGCCCCGACCGGCTCCACGACCGTTTCCGCTATTCCCGCGGCCCGTCCGGCGATTGGACCATCGAAAGACTCGCTCCCTGACCGAAACGCGAAAAGTTTCGATTTTGATTGCGCCATCCGAATATTGGTGCTAATACGGAAGAGCCGTGGGGGCAAATAACAACCGGAAGTGAGGAACGTTGGTACGGGATTTTGCATCCCACACTCATAATCCGAACTATCGGAGGTATAACAAGATGGGCAAGAAAATCGTAGTGGGATTGGGTGCGCTGTGCGCGATCGTGGAAGGCGTGGCGCCCGGGGTGGTTCCGGGCAACCTGCTGCCCATGGCGCTGGTGCTGCTGGGCCTGGCCTGGGGATGGCTGGGCGTGGACGCGGACGATCCGACCATGTATTGCGCGCTCGTGGTTGCTGTTGGAATGACAGGTTATTCCGACGCACTGGGCAATCTGGCGGTGATCGGCGCATACCTGGACGGGATTATCGACAACCTGTCCATACTGCTGTATTCGGGCGTGGCCACCCTGGCCGCAACCCGAACCGTTGCCCGGCTTACCGAGGCATAGGCGGGGTTGGGAACTCTCGCGCTCGCGAGAGCGTGAGGGTTTCGCCGCAGCCGGGGCGGGACGCTGTCCGCCGTGTCCGGGCCCTGGGGCCTTGACAGGGCGGGAGGGTGCTGTTCGAGCCTGATTTTGTCCATCCGCCTCAGCCGGTCAGCTTCTTCCTGACCAGGGTTCGCTTGAGGCGGGCGTACTGCGGCATACCCTCCCGGTAGGGTGGATAATCCTCGCCGCGGATCAATGGCGCGAAATAGCGCCGGGCGGCTCCGGTGATATGGAAGCCTTCTTCGCTGATGTACTCCCCGGGCATCTTCTTTTCCACATTGGCCACATCCGCCAGCGGGGCTTCGCCGATACTCCAGGAGTACTCCGGTTCCGAGCCGCGCACAATGGTAGGCATGACCGCGTTCTTGCCCGCCATGGCGAATTCCACCGCCGCCTTGCCCACGGCGTAGGCCTGTTCCACTGGCGTACCGGGTCAGGCTGCAGAAGAAGCGTTCCCTGTCGCCGGAGGAAATCCGCAACGCCTTGCTGCATCGGCAGTGCTCGATCCTCAGGCATGTCACAAAGCCTGATCGGTACGTTGTTCCCGCAGCGGGAACGGTTGAGGCCGAACAGATCTAGATCTACGATGCCCTGGGATTGCGCTTCACAACGGTGCCATATGCCTTGAATTGACCTCACGCCAGGACCGAAAACCCGAATGTTGTGCCTAACAGAAAAGGCCAACTCAATGAAATCAATCACTTACGAGTTTAAACCGTCAAAGTCAAGAACGAACAGGCGAGGGAAGTCGGGCGCAAGGGGTCAAGCGGAATCGGAATGAAGTCCTCGCGCCTGTGGGACGGCGCGTCAATCGGACACGCTGCAATACCGCCCGGCCCTCGGTTGCCGTTGTATCCCGCCCAGGGCAGGAACAGTGTCTGGAGTTCGACCGGCTCCCCGCCGAAAACGCCCGGTCGGCCCCTTGCGCGCCACCGCTCGACAGCAGCCAGCCAGCCCGCGCGAGCTAGGCCGCCATCTTGGTCATGTCGGCCAATACGGAATCGGGCGTGGAACGGGCGCCGATGCCGGCATAGATCAGTTCGGTCATGTCAAAACCTCCAGAATTCACGATTTCGTCCGGGTGGAAGCGTAACTCTCACTCTATCCGGTTGGACTCGCCCGTGCCTCGTCGTAATCTGCCAATTGCAACTAAAGTATTAAATTGATAGGCCGATACTTACAAATAGGAGTTAATCTTTTTGATTATGGAGAAATAATAATGGTAAAACTTGGAAAGCTGATTGGTCAATTGGGCATTTTATTGCTATCAGTTATTCAGACAATCGCAATTGCCCAATCTAGCCAAGAAGTTACACGAGATCAGGTTAGTTTTGGATCAGTATTAAGTGACTCTGAAATTAGCACAGTGATCAATAGGTATAACGTAAAGCCCAAAGCGGTATTTATGTGGATGTCTGGGCTATCGGCTACACACAGAGTAGATGAAGATTTATCTGTAGAAGAAATCATTGAGTCCGCACGTACTCAAACCGAGACTTTCATACTAAATTCTATTCAAGCAAACAATATGCATATTGAACAATTTGCTCATTCTTATAGTAGCGAACAAATTGCTTCAAGTGAAAGTTTGGAAACACAGGCGCGGTCATTGTTAAACATACGATCTCAATTGGAAAGTGCATTATCAATTGTCAGAAATGATAACCCAATGATATATGGAGTTGAGATTAGATAAGAGCATTGTGAAGTCGATCAGCGCTAGCTTATCGAACTCAATCAGCATCGACAAGAGTTCATTTAAGCCGGAATTGTACAAAGAAGAATATATTGACATTTTTCTTTCAGGAGCGGAATCAAGTGAACTGTACTCGAGAATGAGAGAAAAAATTGGCCGCAGTCCTAATTTATTTCATATGGCACTAAACAAATTTCGAGATTTGTGATAACCGGAGAAAAGCCATGAAAATTTTCAGGAAAAAAGAAGCAATGGTTATCTCCTTGGTTGTTTGTGCATTTTTATGGAAAAACGCAAACGCTACCTTTTATCCCACCCAGGGTAGTTTATACTACAATGGTGGATACTACATGAACGCCATGTTTCTTTGGGGAGTTCCTGTGTGGTCGGTTGCGAACCCAGGTTATGAGCATGACCTTTGGATACATAACCCTCGTTTTTTTACTTCAACCTGTACGACCATGACTAACCTTCCAGATGGTTATGATGACTGTCCTACTGCTGGAATTGCAGATCCAAGTGGCCCCGTGTTCTCTTTTGGAACGTATAGCGCTAACAGAATAAATGCAAATCATTGGTATATTGGTGCATGGTCTTGGACATCCCACGACTCTTCAATGGCGCAAACATCTTTTACTCTACAGGGACAAGAAAATACAAATATATGTGGAGGAGTAAAATCTATATGGTGTATGAATGCGACACAAACGAGTAATTTGATTTCCGGTTACTACATGAATTGGGGTGGATATCCATCAATTATAGTTTTCTAATATCGGATTTTTGGTCATGAATCTAGATATCTTAGTAATTTTGGCATTGACTATTATCCTGTCCATCCTTTCATGGATTATTATGCAAGAAGTTAAGCGAGTTTTTGGATTCAGAAAAGTTTTTCTTTTAATTTTGCACCTGATCTGTATATTGCCCTGGTTTTTGCATTATCAAGCATTTTTGACTTCCGCGAATGCTGATATGCATTCCATGGAAATCTACTTGATTCCTCTTTTCTTGATGGTGTTTATATTTCTAACGGTGAATATAAAGAATCAGAAAGTTATATTCTGCAATGCTCTGATTCCTTTCCTAGCGTTCTTCGCAACACGATTCTATATCATGCCTACAGTGTATGAGGAAAATCAGAACTATGTATTTGATAATATTCCTACAATCTGGCTTTTCTTCTGGACATTCATCGCAACATCAATAGTGTTATCTTATGTCTCATCGGTTCAAGTTTTCAGATTGAAAAGGCGCAAAATCTAAAATTGGGATTGTCGCGTAGATGTGGTGTTTCTATAATCTTTCCCAAGACCTTCCGAGCGATTAGGAGGGGTGGATAGGGGCGTTCGGTTGTTGTTGCAATTTGCGCAGTTTTTCCAATCTTAGTATGTTGGGGTCAGGGATGTCTCCCGGCACATTCAGTCCACAATCACATCAACCCGCGTTCGGCCAAGGAGATCACTTGGTAGGCGCCGACGACAAAATGATCCAGCAGGCGGATGTCGCAGGGTTCGATGGCCTGGGATTGCGCTTCACAACGGTACCATATGCCTTGAATTGACTTCCCGCCAGGACCGAAAAACCCGAATGTTGTGCCCAACAAAAAAGGTCAACTCAATGAAATCAATCACTTACGATTTTAAACCGTCGAGGTCAAGACGGGCCGGGATGGTGCCGTTCGAGCGGTATTTGCTCATCCGGCCCAATCGGCCAGCTTCTTCTTGACCAGGGTTCGCTGGAGGCGGGCGTATTGCGGCATGCCTTCCCGGTAGGGCGGGTAGTCCTCGCCGCGGATCAATGGCGCGAAATAGCGCCGGGCGGCTTCGGTAATGTGGAAGCCGTCCTCGCTGATGTACTCCCCGGGCATCTTCTTTTCCACATTGGCCACATCCGCCAGCGGGGCTTCGCCGATGCTCCAGGAGTATTCAGGGCCTTCACCGCGCACGATGGTGGGCATGACCGCGTTCTTGCCCGCCATGGCGAATTCCACCGCCGCCCGGCCCACGGTGTAGGCCTGCTCCACGTCGGTCGCCGAGGCGATGTGGCGGGCGGCGCGTTGCAGGTAGTCGGCCACCGCCCAGTGGTACTTGTAGCCAAGCTCCGTCTTGACCAGTTCCGCGATCAGCGGCGCCACGCCGCCAAGCTGGGCGTGGCCGAAGGCGTCGGCGCCGCCGGCTTCGGACAGGAACTTGCCATCGGGCCCCTTGACGCCTTCGGAAACCACAATGGCGCAGTAACCGTGTTGTTGCACGCAGTTCTTCACCTTGCCCAGGAAGCGGTCGCGGTCGAAGGTGACTTCCGGGAAGAGAATGACATGGGGAGGGTCGCCGGCGGCTTCGCCCGCCAGACCCGCGGCGCCGGCAATCCAGCCGGCATGGCGCCCCATGACTTCCATGACGAAAACCCGGGTGGAGGACTCGCACATGGAGGCCACATCGAGGCCGGCTTCGCGAATCGACACGGCGACGTACTTCGCCACCGAGCCAAAGCCGGGGCAGTTGTCGGTAACGGGCAGATCGTTGTCCACGGTCTTGGGTACGCCGATGCAGGTGACGGGAAAGCCCTGCTCGATGCTCAGTTGCGCGATCTTGTTGGCGGTATCCTGGGAATCGCCGCCGCCGTTGTAGAGAAAGTAGCGGATATCGTGGGCCCGGAAGACCGCAAGCAGCCGGTCGTACTCCCGGGTGTTCTCGCGGTAGGACTTGAGTTTGTAGCGGCAGGAACCGAACGCCCCCGCCGGGGTATGCCGCAGGGCGGCAATGGCTTCCGCCGATTCGAGGCCGGTGTCGATCAACTCCTCATTCAGCGCCCCGATGATCCCATTGCGCCCGGCAAACACCGTGCCGATCCGCTCCGGATACTTGCGCGCGGTTTCAATCACTCCGCAGGCGCTGGCATTGATGACGGCGGTAACCCCGCCGGACTGGGCGTAAAACAGATTGGCCTTGCTCATGAAAATTCCGCGGCTCACCAGGACGGGCGGCAATATGTGCCATCAATCCCCACAGGTCAAGCGCCTCCGTGTCCGGCCAGGCGTTTCGGCCTGGGCCGAGTTGATCCATTCTTCCAGAAATTGCAAAACCTGCGCTGCCGCGGTTGCCTGTGGGGGCGGGTGGTGCAAGAATGCCGCTGGTTTGGAGCAGGTGGCCTGATGCGAATCATCATTGGCATGTCGGGGGCGAGCGGCGTGATTTACGGCGTTCGGCTGCTGCGGGTGTTGCGCGAGGATGCGGCGATTGAAACGCATCTGGTGGCGACGGATGCGGCCCGGCTCAATCTTTCCCTGGAAACCGATTACAGCTTTGACGAAGTCAAGGCCCTGGCCGACCGCCACCACTCCAACAAGGACATCTCCGCGAGCATTGCCAGCGGCTCGTTCCGCACCGACGGCATGATCGTCGCACCCTGTTCCATCCGTACGCTTTCCGCCATCGCCCACTGTCACTCCGGGTCGCTCATCAGCCGCGCCGCCGATGTCACCCTCAAGGAATGCCGCCGCCTCGTCCTCGTGCCGCGGGAGACTCCGCTGCACGCGGGACATTGCGAAACCCTGCTCAAGGCCGCCCGGCTCGGTGCCATACTCGCCCCGCCCATGCCCGCCCACTATATCCGGCCCCGGTCGGTGGAAGACCTCGTGGACCACCATGTGGGCCGCATCCTCGACCTGTTCGGCGTGGAAACCAGCCTCGTCCACCGCTGGGAAAAGTCGAGCCAGGAGGCTGCGCCGTAGGAATTCGCGAAAGCGAAAATTCGCTATCGCCGCGCCCCTGGCCGATCGATTGAGGCGAATATTGGGGGATATGCAACGAAATCGAGCGGCCAGGGGCGTGGATGAGAGCGGATTTGCAGCCGTGAATTCCTGCGGCGCAGGCTCCTAGGAGTCTGGATTGCCGTAATCTACTGGGACTGTACGGCCTCACTCGCGTTTGAGATACCAGTCGATGGTACTTGCAAGGCCGGTGGGGAAGTTGGTCTTTGGGCGGTAGCCGAGTTCCCGGGTGATTTTCCCAACGTCGATGGCGTAGCGGGTGTCGTGGCCCGGGCGGTCGGTGACAAAAGTGATCAGGCTGCTTGCCGGCATGCCTTTGGCGGGAGGGGCGTCGGGATAGCGTTCGGCCAGCGCCGGCCCGGTCGCGAAGCGGCGGTCGAGGATGGCACAGAGTTCGTGAATCAGGTCGATATTGGCGTATTCGTTGTCGCCGCCGACATTGTAGGTTTCCCCGGGCCGCCCCTTTTGAATGCACAGCTCGATGGCGCGGCAATGGTCTTCCACATGGAGCCAGTCGCGGATCTGGCGACCGTCGCCGTAGACCGGCAACGGACTGCCCTTCAGGATATTGGCCAGAAACAGGGGAATGAGCTTTTCCGGGAATTGGTAGGGACCGTAATTGTTCGAGCAATTGCTTGTGACCACTGGCAGGCCGAAGGTGCGGTGGTATGCGCGCGCGAGATGGTCGGCGGCGGCCTTGCTCGCGGCGTAGGGTGAATTCGGCGCGAAGGGGGTGTCTTCGCGGAACGGCGGGTCGTCCGGACCGAGCGAGCCGTAGACCTCGTCGGTGGAAACATGCTGGAACAGGCGGTTTGCGCGGGGCTCGTCCGGTTCCAGCCAGACCGCGGCGGCGGCCTTGAGCAGGCTGTGGGTGCCGACGATATTGGTTTCGATGAAGGCGTCCGGGCCGGTGATCGAGCGGTCCACATGGCTTTCGGCGGCGAAATGGACGATGGTGTCGATGGAATGTCCGCGCAGCAATTGCTCCACGAGTTGCTGATCGCGGATATTGCCGTGGACGAAGTGAAAATCCGGCTGGCCTTCGCATGGGGCGAGATTGGCGCGGATGCCGGCGTAGGTCAGGGCGTCGAGGACGACGATAAGGTCGCCCGGATGCTCGCGCCGCCAGTAGTGTACGAAATTGGCGCCAATGAAGCCGGCGCCGCCGGTGACAAGCAAGGCGCTCATGGTTGGGCCTCAAGGATACCCGCCGCTTCAAGCCGGGCGGCGCTGCGGCAGCGATGGCTTGAAGGTGTTCCGCACAACATCATCCTGCAGTTTCCTGTTTCGCGATAGCCTGAATGACCCGGCCCAGCTCCCCGCGCCAGTCGCCTTCTGGCATATCAAATTCCCCCAGGGCCAGGCCGCGGTCCATGACGCTGTACGCCGGACGGCGGGCGGCGGTGGGGTAATCCGCAGTGGCAAGGGGCCTGATGGGAATCTCCCCTTGCAACAAGCCCGCAGCCAGGCCCTGCCGCCGGATTTCCCGGGCGAAGCCGAACCAGCTTGTTTCCCCGCCATCATGCCAATGATACAGGCCGGCGCCCGCCTGCCGGGGAAGCATACGCCAGATCAGCCCGGCAAGAGAATGCGCGGAAGTGGGGCAGCCGATCTGGTCGCTGACCACGGCGATCTCGTTCCGCTCGGCCAGCAGCCCCAGCATGGTTTTCACGAAATTGCGACCGAATTCTGAATACAGCCAGGAAGTGCGCAGGATGACGCCCTGGCCCGGCGGCAGTTTCGCGACTTCCTCCTCGCCGGCGAGCTTGCTTGCGCCATACTCGCCGAGCGGGGCGGTCGCATCCCCCGGAGCATAGGGCCTTGCCTCCTTGCCGTCGAAGACGAAATCCGTGGAAACATGAATCAGCCGCGCTTTCCGCCCGCCACACCAGCGGGCAAGATTCGCCACGCCGGCGGTGTTGCTGCGCCGGGCCCGGGCGGGTTCGCTCTCGGCCCGGTCCACCGCTGTCCAGGCGGCGGTATTGATGATGCAATCCGGTGCGATTGCATCCAGTGCGGTTTTTGTCCGGGCCGAGTCGGCGATATCGAGTTCGCCGCGGGACAGATACAGGGCGCGCCATCCCGAAGGAGCGCCCGACAGCTTCAGACATTGGGCCAACTGGCTTGCGGCGCCGGTAACGAGGACGGTTCGGGTCATGGCCATGGTTTCATCTTCCGGCGGAGCGCCCGGGTCAGTGGCGAGGCGAATAGCCGGACGACCTCAACACAAGCCCTCAATGCGGCAGCGGCGCCTCGGCCAGCCGGGGCGCCTTGCGGTCGCGTTCGGACAGAATCGGCTCGGCTGCCTGCAACGGCCACTCGATGCCGATTGCCGGGTCGTTCCAGCACAGGCTGTGGTCGTCTTCCGGATGGTAGTACCCGGTACACTTGTAGCACAGGTCGGCGCTTTCGCTGAGGACATAGAAGCCGTGGGCAAAGCCCGGCGGAATCCATAACTGGCGGCGGTTGTCCTCGCTCAGTGGCGCGCCGAACCAATGGCCGAAAGTGGCGGACTGGTGGCGCAGGTCCACCGCCACATCGAACACCTCGCCCCGCACCACCCGCACGAGCTTGCCCTGGGGATACTCCAACTGGTAATGCAGCCCCCGCAGGGCGCCGCGCACCGAGCGGCTGTGGTTGTCCTGCACGAAGCGGTGGGGAATGCCGTGTTCAGTGAAGAAGGACTCGCGCCAGGTTTCCATGAAGAAACCCCGGTCGTCGCCGTGAACCGCGGGTTCCAGCAGGAGCAGCCCGGGAATCGGCGTGCCGGTGCTTTTCATCAGGACTCGTTCAGCAAGGCCAGCAGATACTGGCCGTAGCCGCTGTTGATATGGTCTTCGGCGAGGCGCTCGAACTGGGCGTCGTCGATGAATCCCCGGCGCCAGGCGATTTCCTCCGGGCAGCCGATTTTCAGACCCTGGCGGTCTTCGAGCACACGGATGAAGTTGGCCGCGTCCAGCAGCGACTGGGTGGTGCCGGTGTCGAGCCAGGCCGTGCCGCGGTCGAACAGCCCCACCTGCAATTCTCCCCGCTGCAGATAGATGCGGTTGACGTCGGTGATTTCCAACTCACCCCGGGCTGAAGGCCGAATGGATTTCGCCACATCCACCACCTGATTGTCGTACATGTACAGCCCGGTCACGGCGTAATGGGACTTGGGCCGGGCCGGTTTTTCCTCCAGGTCCACCGCGCGGTTGCTGTCGTCGAGCACCACCACGCCGTAGCGTTCCGGGTCCTGCACGTAGTAGGCGAAGATGCTGGCGCCATTGTCCTGGGCGACGGCATGGGTCAGGGTGTCTTCGATGCGATTGCCGTAGAAAATGTTGTCGCCAAGAATCAGGCAGACGCGGCTGTCGCCGATGAATTCCTCGCCGATGAGAAAAGCTTGGGCGAGGCCTTCCGGGCGCGGCTGTTCGGCATAGCGGATGGAGACGCCCCAGGCGCTGCCGTCGCCGAGCAGGCGGTGGAAGCCGGCATGGTCCCTGGGCGTGGTGATGACAAGGATGTCGCGGATGCCCGATTGCAGCAGGGTCGACAGCGGATAGTAGATCATCGGCTTGTCGTAAATTGGCAGCAACTGCTTGCTGATGGTGGTGGTGATGGGATACAGCCTGCTGCCCGCGCCGCCCGCCAGAATGATGCCCTTGGTCATTGTCACTCCCGTGTGGGGGCTTGGTGTCCGGTCAGTTCCTGGATGATTTCCGGCAATTTTGCGTACAAGTCGCCGGATGGTTGGAAATCGAGCGCCTGGTAGATGTCCCGGGACGGCCAGACGCGCTCGCTCGTCATGTTGCGCCAGGCTTGCAGGCCCGGTTCGGTGGATTTCGAGCCGGCAAGGCGACCGAACTGCAATAGCGCAGCCGCGGCGAAGAATACCATAGCGGGGGTGTGCCAGCGGGGCGGATTTCGGCCCAGGGCCTCATGGATGGCGTGCTCGATGGCATTGGCGCGGTAGTCGTGCAAATCGGTAAGCAGCCAGCATTGTCCCGCCGCTTCCGGGTCTTGCCAGGCGAGCATCGCGGCGCGGCAGACATCATCGACGCCGGCCAGCGAGAAGCGGCTATCCAGCCGGGGCAGGGGCGGCAGCCGCCGGGCATGGATGAGCCGGATCAGGCGGGCGATTCCGCCTTTCATGCCGGCCCCGTAGACCGGGGCGGGGCGCAAGATCGTGGTCCGCATGCCTTCCCTGCCGTTGGCTTCGAGCACGAGCCGCTCGGCAAGCCATTTGCTGCGGGCATAGTCTCCCGGCCGCGAGGGTGAATCCCGCCCATCGAATTCCGCAGCCAGGGCGCTGCTGACCAAAACCAGGCTTTGCGCGCCGGCATTGCGGGCGGTTTCCAGCAGATTGCGCGTTCCTTCCACGTTGACTTGCATGGCGCTGGCGTCGCTTCGGTCCGCGGTGCGGGCGATTCCCGCCAGATGAAATACGGCCCGCACTCCGGCACAGGCTTTCTCAAGCGCCTTGGGGTCGAGGATATCCCCGGCAAAATGGGTGTCCCAGGATGGATGAGTCGAGTGGGTGTCCCGTGCGGGCTTCCGTGCGGGGTGGGACCGGGAAAACGCCCCCACGGCAAGGCCCGCGGCTTGCAAATGGCGGCACAGATGGCGACCGATGAAGCCGCTGGCGCCGGTAACGAGCACTTCCGGTTGGCGGCTCACAGCCACTTCCAGCCATGCCGGTGGAAGAAACGCCAGGCAGAGCGGCAGAACAGGATGATGTGCCGCAAGCCCTTTCCAGCCGCGCCACCGCCCGCATGGCGGATTCGCATGGTTGGCAAATGCGCGAGAGGGCCGACTTGCCCGAGCCGCAGGGACAGGTCGAAGTCTTCAAAGTAGAGAAAGAAACCCTCATCAAAACCGCCGACTTCGCCAAGGGCATCGCCGCGGCACAGCATGCAGCAACCACTGGCGATGGGAACCCCGCTGCTTGGCCGGTCACGTGGCAAGTCGCGCATCTCGTACTCCGCCAGCCTGTGGGCAAAGGGAGCCCGCAGGAATGCCGGCGCAAAGCCGCGCAGAAACAGCAGCAGCAACGAAGGGTAGCGCCTGCACAGGTATTGCGGCTGGCCATTGCGGCTTGCCGCCGGGCTGACGAGCACGGCCTCCGGATTTCCCTTCAGATAAGCGAGGCCCGCCGCCAGGGCGTCCGGGTCGAACTCCACATCGGGATTGAGCAGCAAATGGTAGGCGGGGCGGCTTTCAGAAACGTCTCCGGGGTTGCGTTGGCGCAAGGCCAGATTATGGGCCGCGCCATAGCCGATATTGCCATGTCCGTGCAGCAGCCGCAGTTCACAGCGGTTCAAACGGGAAGAAGCGGCAATTTCTTCCATATCCCCGGGTGAAAACTGCTCCGGCCCCGGCGCTCCGTCTCCACTGTTGTCGATGATGGAGATTCTTACCGTCTCCAGCGGCATTTGCGCCCGGGCCCGTTCGCAGGCAATGGCTAGGGAATCGAGCAGGCCCAATATCTGCCTGCGGGGAGTGTGGTGACAGACAATCGAAACCGCTAATGCGAAGCCTGACATTCAGCACACCAGAAGCCTGCGCCGCAGCCTCCTAGTCAATCTCGACGAGTCGGTCCCCGAAGGGAGTGGAAACCACCCGCATGCCGGGAGGCACCTGGGCCGGATCAATGCGTCGAGGCCGGAATCGCGGCGCGGGGGGAACGTCCTGGCCGAGGGCTTCGGCCCGCAGGCGGGCGAATGGATTGTTTGGATCCCGCGCCAGGTCTTCCGCCGCCTCCTTGGCTTCGGCCGTGAGGTCAAGGTTCTGTTCCGTCAGTTCTTCCTCCTGATCGAGATCGACGATGAGTTGCTCGGGCAATGGCGCCGGACGCAGGGAAAGCCGGGCGATATTGGCGTCGGCGTTGCAGCTTACTCCGGAGTCGGCGGCTTCCACGCAATTGCTGCCGTCGGGATACCGAATCGACACCTGCCCCTTTTCGCTGGAGATAATGTGGAACTGCTCGTAATCCGGAATGGGAGTTTCGCTATCGACTTCCAGAGGCACAATGAAGGTTTCGCCGTTGCGATGATTGAGCACCACCCGGCGCTGGTCGCCGATGCGCGATGCGCCGACGAGGGTGAATTCGGGTTCGGTGGGGGAAATGGCGGGCGTATCGCCGGCGCTGGCGGGATTGCCACGCTGGCTATTGGCGGAAGCCGTGCGCTCCACGTCTTCGAACAGCTCAAGCTCCTGAGCAATCGCCGGGGCGCTCAAGGCGGGCAGGAAAGCGAGGCCGGACAAAAGCGCCGACATCGCGACGAGTCTTGCTGTGCTTGCCTCCGTCGGGCTTCGCCGAACCGGGCTCAAAAATCCTGTCATTGGCAAACTCCTGTGGGGATTCCCGCGGCTGCTGCAAACCTGTACGATCAGGTATTCTCTGAAAAATTCCCTCCTTGGAATTTTTCATTATCGCAAAACAAAAGCGTGGTTTTGTTTTGCTCCCGAATTCAATGGCTTCCGCCATCGAATTCGGCGACACATCCCTGTGCCGCAGGGAAGCTCTAACTTAATCAGAGCTTCCCTAGTCTAGTCGCGCAAAACCCGTTTCCGGTTCGCTTATTGTATACCAAGGAGCCTGCGCCGCAGGAATTCACGGCTGCAAATCCGCTCCCGTCCACGCCCCCGGCCGCTCGATTTCGTTGCATATCCACCAATATTCGCCTCAATCGACCGGCCGGGAGCGCGGCGATAGCGAATTTTCGCTTTCGCGAATTCCTGCGGCGCAGGCTCCAAGGGCGGCGTACACCGGTCGTGATTTCTCCAGAAACACCGTGGCTCGCTTGCGCAATTCCGCCAGGTTTTCCTCGTCGCTTTCCAGGGTCTTGCCGTCGCGCACCAGGCGCTGGTTGCGGGAAGACAGGGCCTGCCAGGCAAAGCGCGCGAGTTGTTCTTCATTGGTGGCCTTGTTCTCCAGGCCGAGCACGAACAGCTGGTTGATGCGGCTGACGGAGATGCCTCCCCCGGTCACCGGGCTGGCGAGAAAGTGAATCTCGTCCACGTCGCGGCTGCGCTGCTTGATATACCGGTTGATGCGGTCGCATTGCCGCTTGAGCCGGGCTGGGGGATTCTCCTGCGCCGGCGCCACCTGGTGATCGCCCATGAGCACCATCAGCGCCTGCAGCAGACTTCCCGCGGCGCGTTGTTCCGATTGCAGCTTGCGGATGATTTCGCCGATGGAATGGGGGTTGTTGTCCGCCAGCAGATCAAGCAGGGGTCGGTAGATTTCCTCATTGAGGGTGGCCTCGCCGATGGAGCCTTTCACCGTGAGTGAGCAGTCCTCCACATGGCGCGCGAGCACCACGTGACAATCATCGAAGCTCTTCATCTGCTCGGCGCCGGTGAGGCGGCGCGGACCCTTGATCCAGTAGTCGCGCCGGAAAAGCTGGTTGGACATGAAATCCATCATTTGCTGCCGCAACATCGGGTCGGGAACCCCGTTGACGAATTCAGCCTGCTCCGCGGTCATCGTCATGCTGGGAACGTGTTCCAGGAAATTCGCCGAGCAGGCGAAACTGAGCTTGGCCTGATCGAGCGCGTGGCTCACGTCGAGAAAGGACATGGGGCACCAGTCGCGATTGAAGAACTCGTGGGCGAGATAGTTGCGGTTCTGGGTCAGGGCGCCTTCGAGCCGGGCTACCGCGCCTGGGGTGGTTTTCGCGAAAACCGGCTCGGTGTCCATCAGCTTCCTGGCGAAATCCAGCGCTTCGTCGATGCGGGCGGCGATGCCCTTGCCGGTGGGTGAAATCCGGTCGAGATACTCCATCATCAGATTGCGCAGGGGGATAAAGCCCGCCCAGCCCGGCTGCACGTTGTAGCTGACGTAGAGCACGCCGCCGACCTTGAGCTTTTCTTTGGCGAATGCGACGATCTCTTGCCGGTTTTCTTTGGAAACCCAACTCCATACGCCGTGCAGGGCGATATAGTCGAACTGCGGCAGGTCCTTGCGCTGGCGGAATTCGGCGAAAGTTTCGTCGGTTAGCTGGGCCGGGGCGCCGGAATGTTTCGCCATTTGCCGGGCGACGGCGGCGTGCGAGGGATTGAAGTCATTGCCATGCCATTCGGCTTCGCCGGCGGCGGCATGGAAGTTCAGGGTCACGCCCTGGCCGAAGCCGAGTTCACAGGCGCTCTTGACCTCGGGCCAGGCGAAACCGCTGCAAAGCAAGGCCATTTTCGCCCGCAATGGATTGAGTTCCGGGAAATACCCCCACGCATAGCCAATTTCGGTCACATAACCCGAAGTCCAGTTGTCCGCCATCATCCGTTCCGCCAGTCAAAAAGTGGACGGGATGTTACCCCATGCCAAGAGCCTGCGCCGTGGGAATTCACGGCTGCAAATCCGCTCTCATCCACGCCCCCGGCCGCTCGATTTCGTTGAATATACACCAATATTCGCCTCGATCGACCAACCGGGGACGCGGCGATAGCGAATTCCCGCGGCGCAAGCTCCCAGCCCTTACTCAAAGAAGCGTTTCAACTCCAGGGCCAGGGACCAGTGGCTGGTGTTGCTGAAGCTGTTGGTGTTGGTTTTGCTGGGCGGGGCGTGTTCCAGGTAGCTGTCCACCGCGCTGAATTCGTCCACATGGCGCCAGGCGAGCTTCAGGCCGAGCTTGAACCGATTGCCGATGTCGTAATCGGCGCCGGCGAAGATCTGTGCGGTGTAGACGGTATCGCTGAGGTCGGCGAGTTGCAGGCTGTCGAATTCGCTCCGGGGTCGGCCCTGGCAGACTTCGCTGATGCAGGTATAGCGTTCCTCGAAATAGAGTGCGGTGAGCTCGGCCCTGGCCGCGCCAATGCCGGCGCCAAGATAGGGAATCCAACCGCCCGCCGCGGGGAAATCCCGGTACACATTGAATGCCAGTGAGTAAATCAGCAGGTCCCCGGCGCTTGCCCGGGTGCTGATGCGGTAGTCGTTCTGCTCGATAAGGCGAACCGGGTCGCCATTGAGAAATTCGATGCCGGTAAAGCGCTGGTCGATGTCATTGTCGAGTCTGGCAAGGGAAATTTCCGTCCGCCAGCCGTTCCAGGCGCGGCCCGCGGCAAGTTCCAACGCCATGCCCGAATCGGACTCCAGATCATAGAACCAGCGGTAACCCGCCGGCGCGCCGTCGCACACGAAAGCCGGATAGCAGAGCGTATCGTCATTGAAGCCGGCCTGATGGAAAGCGCCAGCCTCATTCATGCCGGCGCCCGCGCCAAGATACCAATCTCCCTGCTGCGCCTGGACCTGCGGCCAGAGCAAGACTCCCGGCAAGCCGGCGAAAACCCGGAGCAGATTCCTGATTTTCATATGGTTGTTTCTTCCATTGCCACGCGACCAGCATAGCAATTCCCGGAAGTTTTTCCACAAGGTACCGCTTGGTATTCTCTGAAAAACTCCATCCGTGGAGTTTTTCATTATCGCAAAACAAAAGCGTGGTTTTGTTTTGCTGACGAATTCAATGGCTTGCGCCATCGAATTCGGCGGCACTTCCATGTGCCGCAGGGAAGCTCTGACTTAATCAGAGCTTCCCTTGCGTCATTCTGTGATTCCTATCTGTCATCCTGCTCGCGGAATGACGGGTAAGGGCACTTTGCGCAGCTGATCGGACCAGTCAGGCAGATTGCCGGCGGCGGTTGTGCTTGCGCGGAACTTTGCCAGGAGCCTGCGCCGTGGGAATTCGCGAAAGCGAAAATTCGCTATCGCCGCGCCCCCGGTTGGTCGACCGAGGCGAATATTGGTGTATATTCAACGAAATCGAGCGGCCGGGGGTGTGGACGGGAGCGGATTTGCAGCCGTGAATTCCCACGGCGCAGGCTCCCAGGTATTCTCTGAAAAATTCCCTCCCTGGAATTTTTCATTACCGCAAAACAAAAGCGTGGTTTTGTTTTGCTTACGAATTCAATGGCTTACGCCATCGAATTCGGCGGCACTTCCATGTGCCGCATTGGCTGGCTTCGAGGCGAACCGGGAGTTACCGCTCATGCCGATCAGGAATCCAGAAAAATCCGCATCCGTTGACCTTGGCCGCAGGCGGCTGCTTGCCGCGGCGCCGGGCTTGCTGATCGTGCCGCGCCATGTGCTCGGCGGCGTGGGGCAGACGGCGCCGAGCGACCGGCTCAATATTGCCGCGGTTGGCGCGGGGGGAAAGGGCAGGTCGGATATCGAGAGCGTTTCCCACGAAAACATCTACGCGGTCTGCGATATCGACGACGAGCGGCTTGGCGCCACCCTGGCCCGGGAATTCGCCGCGCCTTTCCGGGACCGGGTCAAAACCTACCGCGATTACCGGGTCATGCTCGACGAAAACCCGGAGATCGACGCGCTGCTGATCAGCACGCCGGACCATATGCACGCCCCCATCGCCGCTCGTGCCATGGACCTTGGCAAGCATCTCTATGTGCAAAAGCCGCTGTGTCATACCGTGGTCGAGGCGCGCTTCCTCGCCCGCCGGGCCCGGGAAACCAATGTGGTTACCCAGATGGGCAATCAGGGTCATGCCGGGGAGGGCGCCAGGCTGATCAATGAATGGGTCGCTTCCGGCGAACTCGGCGCGATTCGCGAAGTCCATTGCTGGACCAATCGCCCGGTGTGGCCCCAGGGCGTTCCCCGGCCGGAAGCCGGCGCCCTGGCGCCCGCCACCATGGACTGGGATCTCTGGCTCGGCGCCGCGCCCATGCGGCCCTGGGTCGAGCGCGCCTACCATCCTTTCAACTGGCGCGGCTGGGTCGATTTCGGCACCGGCGTGGTGGGCGACATGGGCGCCCATATCATCGATCATCCCTATTGGGCGCTTGATCTCGGCCTGCCCGAGCGCATCAGCGCGAGTTCCACCCGCTGGGGCCGGGAATTCGAGAGTTTTCCACTGGCTTCCAAGATCCACTTCGAGTTTCCCGCCAGCGCGGCGCGGCCGGCGGTCAGGATGACCTGGTACGACGGCGGGCTGCTGCCGGAGCGTCCGCCGCAAATCGAAAATGGCAGGCAGCTTGGCGACAGCGACGGCGGCGTGCTGATCGTTGGCGAAAACAGGACATTGATGCATGGCGTCTATGGCCGCAATCCGGCGCTGATTCCCGAATCGCTGCATCTGGCCACCGAGCCGCCGCCCCGGACCCTGCCGCGCTCGAATGGCATCTACCAGGAATGGATCGACGCCATCAAGGACCGCTCCAAAGTCACCACTTCCGATTTCTCCTATGCGGGCCGTCTCACCGAGACCATGCTGCTCGGCAATATCGCCGTGCGCCAGGCCGCCGATCACAAGGTGCTCGAATACGACGGCGAGGCCATGCGCTTCAGCAATGACGCCGCCGCCAGTGCCTGGCTCGACAAGGAATACCGGCCGGGGTTCGGCCTGTCGTGAGCGGGGACGGGTTTCATGAGTGCGAAGAAATGGACGAGCGCGGAAGATCCCAGTGAGCAATGCCGATCAATACGACGCCATCGTCGTCGGCTCCGGGGCCGGCGGCGGCATGGCAACCTGGGCCCTGGCCCGGGCAGGGCTGCGGGTGGCGCTGGTGGAAGCCGGCCCGTGGTATGACCCGGCCGACGAAGCCCAGCGCACCCAGTTCCGTTATCCCTGGGAATCGCCGCGCCGGGGCGCCAGCACAAGATTGCGGCCATTCGGCGATTTCAATGCCTGCATCGGCGGCTGGGAGCTCGACGGCGAACCCTTCACCACCGCGGATGACACCGACTTCATGTGGTGGCGGGCGCGAATGCTCGGCGGCCGCACCAATCACTGGGGCCGCATATCCCTGCGTTTCGGTCCGCTGGATTTCAAACGCCGCGAAATCGACGGACTCGGCGACAACTGGCCCATCGGCTATGAGGACCTGAAACCCTGGTACGACAAGGTGGACAAACTGGTTGGCGTGTTCGGCACCAATGAGGGCCTGCCCAATGACCCGGACGGTTTTTTCCTGCCGCCCCCCAAGCCGCGCCTGCACGAGCTGTACTATATCCGCGGCGCGCGCCGGGCGGGCATTCCGGTGTATCCCTCGCGACTCTCCATATTGACCAAACGCATCAACCGCGAGCGCGGCGTCTGCGTGTATTGCCGCCAGTGCAGCCGCGCCTGCGGCCTTCACGCCGATTTTTCCTCAAGCACGGTGCTCATCTATCCCGCGGTGGCCACGGGCCGGGTCGATGTCTACAGCAACACCATGGCGCGCAAGGTGGATACCGGCGCAGACGGCCGCGCCACCGGCGTCTCCTGTATCGACCGGGAGAATCGCCGGGAACTACGCCTCAACGGCCGCACGGTGGTGCTTGCGGCTTCCGCCTGCAGCAGCGCCCGCATCCTGCTCAACTCCATCAGCGCGCAGCACGCCTCGGGGCTCGGCAACAGCAGCGGCCATGTGGGCCGCTATCTGCACGATTCCACCGGCGCCAGCCGCGCCGCCTTCCTGCCCGAACTCATGGACCGCGACATCTACAACGAAGACGGCGTGGGCGGCATGCATGTCTACACGCCCTGGTGGCTGGAAAACGCCCAGCTTGATTTCGCCCGGGGCTACCATCTCGAAATCGGCGGCGGCATGAACATGCCGTCCTATGGTTTTGGCTTCGCCGCCAACCAGTACAAGCGCTTTCTGGGCGAGCGCGTCGGCGGCTATGGCAATGGCCTGCGCGATGATGTCAGGCGTTTCTATGGCTCGCGCCTGAGCATCGCCTGCCGCGGCGAAAGCGTTCCGCAATACAGCAACTACTGCGAACTCGATCCGAACGTGGTCGATGAATGGGGCATTCCGGTGCTCCGCTTCCACTATCGCTGGACAGGGCAGGAAATCAACCAGGCCCGGCACATGCAGGACACCATGGAAGAGCTGCTGGAAGCCGCTGGCGGGATCCTCCTCGGCGGCAAGCCAGGCCCGGAGCGCCAGTATGGCCTGACCCGCCCCGGCGAGATCATCCACGAAGTCGGCACCACGCGGATGGGGGATGACCCGGCCACTTCGGTCACCAACCGCTTCGGGCAATTGCATGACGCTGACAATGTCTTCGTGGCTGACGCCGGCACTTTCGTGTCCCAGGCCGACAAGAACCCGACCTGGACCATTCTCGCCTTGGCCTGGCGCACCAGCGAGCACATCGTCGAACAGATGCGGCAGCGGAACCTGTGAGCGACATGAATAAAACAAGCCGCCGGGAAACCCTCAAGTCGCTGCTGCTCGCGCCCCTGGCCGCGGGCGTCGCTTCCACCACCGGCTGCGCCACGGGCGGAGCGGTGAACTGGAATGCACTGCCCCTGGAGTATTCCTACGGCAGAACCGAAGCCGAGCGGCAACGCGATCGGGAACTGTTCGCCGAAACGTACTTCAGCGAGCACGAACTCGTGACCATCGCCGTGCTGTGCGACATCATCCTGCCGTCGGACCACCCCAATGGCGGCGCCCTGGACGCCGGCCTGCCGGAATTCGTCGAATTCATCGTCAAGGACCGGGAAAACCTGAAACTCCCGGTGCGCGGCGGCATCGCCTGGCTCGACAGTTACGCCATCAGCGAATTCGGCGCGGATTTCGCCAATATCAGCGAAACGCAAAGACTCGCCATCTGCGACCGCATCGCCTGGCCCGACGTGGAGGACCCGGCGCTGCAGCCCGGCATTCGCTTCTTTTCCCTGATGCGGGACCTGACCCTGACCGGGTACTATACGACCGAACAGGGATTCCGGGACCTGGGCTACCAGGGCAATGTGGCCAATGTCTGGGATGGCGTCCCGGAGCAGACGCTGCAACGCCACGGCATGCGGTACGAGCCGGAATGGCTGGAAAAATGCGTCGACCAGTCCCGCCGCGACATCATTGCGAGTTGGGACGACGACATGAACCTGACAAGTTGATTGCCTTGGGACCATGATGAAAAAAATCCTCATTGCCATAGCGATTCTCTCCGCGGTAGTGGTGTTGGCCCAAAGCGGCGGCGACCGCCGGCAGGCGGAGCCGGAGCCGGTCCCCGTCGGCACGGGGGAGAACGGCGCACCGCCTTCGGACGCCATCGTGCTGTTCGCTGGCGGCGACCTCGATAACTGGGTGCGCGTGACAGACGGCGAACCCGCCCGCTGGGAAATCGCCGACGGCGTGGCGACCGTCCGCCCCGGCGGCGGCACGATCCGCACCCGGGAGTCTTTTGGCAGCATCCAGTTGCATCTGGAGTGGCGGCCCACCAATGTCATCAGCGGCAGCGGCCAGGGCCGGGGCAACAGCGGCGTGTTCCTGCATTCGCTGTTCGAGGTGCAGATTCTCGATAGCTGGGAGAACCCCACCTATGTCAACGGCCAGGCCGGGTCGGTGTATCTGCAGTATCCGCCCCTGGTCAACGCGGCCCGCGAGCCGGGGCAGTGGCAGAGCTATGACATCATCTTCACCGCGCCGGAATTCAACGGTGATGAGCTCGTCTCGCCGGCCTGGCTCACGGTATTCCAGAACGGCGTGCTGGTGCAGAACCATGTCCGGCTCGATGGCGCCACTTTCACCCCGGAGCCGGTGTACGAAGCCCGATGCGAACCCTACGGGCTTGATGGCTCAGGCCGCAGGCAGGACTGCACCGGCAAAATGCCACTGACCCTGCAGGACCACGGGCAGCTTGTATCCTTCCGGAATATCTGGCTGCGGGAACTCTAGTGTGCCGTCCCATAAGTCCGTTTCGCGGCTGCGGCGATGCGCCATGTCCGGGCTTCCGCGCGCTGGCTGCGCCCTGTGGTTTCTGCTGATTGCGGCAGCCGCCAGGGCCGCGGTTCCGCCACTGGATGAACTTGACGTCTACCCGGAGCCCGAGGATCTGGGCGGCCTGCATTTCTATCTGGTTACCGTGGACGTGGGCAACCGGCTGTGGGACAACTTCGGCCACACCGCCCTGCGCGTGCGCGATGAGGCCGGCGGCGCCGATCTGCTGTTCAACTGGGGCGGCTTCGACACCAGCGGCGGCATGCTCCGTTTTGGCCTGAATTTCTTTCTCGGCGAAATGAACTACCGCCTGTTCACCGTGCCCACGTCCCAGGCCTACGCCCGGTACCGGGCGGAGGAAAGAACCGTCTGGGAAGACCGCATCAATCTCAACAACGCCGAGAAGTCCCGGCTCTATCAGCGGCTGATGTGGAATCTGGAGCCGGAAAACCTCGTCTACGCCTATGACTATTTCGACGACAATTGCACCACCCGCCTGCGCGACTATCTCGACGAGGCCCTGGAAGGCAGGCTGAGCGAGCATTTCACCGGCATGACCGAAACCACTTACCGCCAGGTGGTCTGGTCGCACTACGAATCGCTGTCGCCCGTCGCCATGCTGCTCGACATCGGCATGAACAGCAATATCGACCGGGCCATGAGCGAATGGGAGGCCATGTTCCTGCCGCTTTCGCTGCGACGGCAGTTGCTGGCCATGCACAGCGATGTGGCTGTGTCCGGGGAGCGCCTCGGGCTGCTGACCGAACCCCGGGTGGCGGCCGCGTTCCCGCCGCCGGCGAAACAATGGAACGCCTACCTGGTTCTCATGCTGATCATGGCATCGCTGCTGCTCTGGCTGTTGCTCACCACCCGCAAACCCCGCTTCAGCCGCCACATGATCTCCAGCCACACCCGGCAACGCGCCTCGCTGCCCCCGGCAAGTTACCGGGTGCTCGGCGGGCTGAGCCTGACCTGTTCGCTGTTCAGCGGCCTGCTGGGCTGCCTGATGCTGGGGAGCTGGTTCTGGTCCGGTCACGAGGATCTGCACCACAACGTCAACCTGCTGCTGTTCTGGCCCACGGACTTGCTGGGTATCGCCTACGCCCTGCGGCTGCTGCTGCTGAAATCGCCCTGGCCAGTGGATCGCTACAGCGCGCCTTACGTGAACTACTACCTGCTGGCGCATCTGCTCGGCATTGCGGCCTACGCCACGCTCCATTTCACCGGCCTGGGCAGCCAGGACCAGACCAATGTAATCACCTGGCTGCTTGCCCCCGTGGCGCTGTTCACCATTCTCGTCTGGCTCCGCGGCTTCCGCCGCCTGGAAAACGCCATCGTGATGTAGCGCGGGTTTTCGTATCCCGGCACCAGCGCGGTTACACCCGCTGCCGGAAAAAGAGGACTCCACAAGGCGGCCTTTGCAGCCGTGAATTCCTATGACGCGGGCTCCCGGGTGTCTCGATAAGGCAGCAACGAGCGCGCCGCCTGTTGGTAGGCTTCGATATGATCCTTTTCCCGGGCCACGAACTGGCCCACGGCGCGGTGGAATTCCGGGTTGGCGAGCCAGTGGGCCGAACTTGTGGTCACCGGCTCGAATCCCCGCTGGATCTTGTGTTCGCCCTGGGCGCCCGAGTCGAAGCGTTGCAGGCCGTTGGCGATGGCGTAATCGAGCCCCTGGTAGTAGCAAGTCTCAAAATGCAGGTGTTCGCGCTCCTCCCGGCAGCCCCAGTAGCGCCCGAACAGGGTCTCGTCATTGCGGAAGAACAGCGCGGCGGCGATATCTTGCCCGCCATGGGACGCATTGATCAGCAAGAGCTGCCCGGGCATGGAGGCGGCGATGCGGTGAAAGAACTCCAGGCTGAGATAGCCCTGCATCCCCCTTTGCAGATAGGTGTTCTGATAGAACAGGTAAAAGTCCGCCCATTGCGCTTCGCTGATTTCCGGCCCTTCGGTGACGCGAAAGCCGATGTCCTGCTCGCCCACGCGGCGGCGTTCCTTGCGCAGGGTCTTGCGTTTGCGCGAAACCAGGCCTGCGAGAAAGTCATCGAAGCTGCGGTAATCGCGATTGCGCCACTGGAACTGGGCGCCCCGGCGGATATGCAGATTCTGCTGGCGTAACAGCCGGGCCTCTTCCCCGGTGGGAAACAGCACATGCCAGGAAGAGGCGCCATCGCGCTCGGCGCGGCGCCGGATCTGCTCCACCACCAGCGGCAAATGGCTGCCGGCCATGCCGAACAGGCGCTGGCCGGTGGATGGTGTGAAGGGCGCGCTGGTGACGAATTTGGGATAGTAGGGAAGGCCATGCTGCTGGTAGGCGTTGGCCCAGGACCAGTCGAACACATATTCGCCCCAGCTATGGGTCTTGCTGTACAGCGGCACAATGCCGCGGCAGGCGCCGCCCTGATGCAGGACAAGATGCCGCGGCAGCCAGCCGCTGTCAGGGCCTGTGCAGCCCGTGCTTTCCAGCGCGTGGAGGAACTCGTAGCGCATGAAGGGATTACGGATTCCGGTGAGCGCATTCCAGTCCCGCTGCCCGATTTCGGCGATGGAATCGACAAACCTTGCTTTCACTGGATGGATTTCCGGCGCCGGTTCATTTTTCGGCAGCGCCCGGGCCTGGGAGCCTGCGGTCATGATGTCGTTTCCCTGGAACGAATGCGGCGGAATGCGGCTTGCAGTAGCATTGTACCGCTTCTCAGCGTCCGGCCCAGTGTGCTACTCCATGGAATCTCCCAATCTGATCCGGCGCATTGCCGATTCCCGGCGGCAACTGCGCAAATCCGAAGCCAAGGTCGCCAATTATGTGCTTGCCCACGTCAATGAAGTGATCGGCATGCGGGTGGTGGACCTTGCCGAACAGGCCGGAGTGAGCGACCCGACGGTCATCCGCTTTTGCCGCGCGGTGGGCTGCAAGGGCTTTCAGGCTTTCAAGCTTCAGCTCGCCCAGCAGGCGGGGCTTGGCGATGTCTATACCCAGTTCGCAGTGGACGACAAGGACACGGTGCGGGATATCCGCAACAAGGTTTTCGACAGCACTGTGGGTTCGCTGCTCGGGGTGCGGGACGAGCTTGACCCGGCGGCGCTCGAGCGGGCTATTGACGCGATCATCCGCGCCCGGCGGGTGGAATTCTATGGCTTCGGCGCTTCCGGCTCGGTGGCGGCGGATGCCCAGCACAAGTTCTTCCGCCTGCAACTCGTCACCGCGGCCTATACCGACCCGCACATCCAGCACATGTCGGCGATTTCCCTCGATTCGCGGGATGTGGTGATTGCGATATCCCAGTCGGGCCAGACCCGGGCCCTGCTCGACAGCGTCCGGCTCGCCATGGAAGCCGGCGCCACGGTGATCGGCCTCGCGCCGAACAACACTCCCTTGAGCGACATCTGCAGCATCCCCATCCACGTCAATGTGCGCGAGGAGTACCAGGATTTCGCCCCGGTTTCTTCGCGCATCGCCCATCTGGCCGTTATCGATGCCCTGGGCGCCGGCGTCGCGATGCACCGCAAGCCCCTGCTCAACGATCACCTCAAGCGCCTCGAAAGAAGCCAGCGCGCCCTGCGCACGGGAAGACGGGGCGGCTGACAGTTCTCTGCAGCTTGGCTCGCCGCGATTTCATATTCGCGATTTCGATATTATTTACTGTTCGGCGAATATGATACTTCTTCGGAATATCTGCTAGAATCGTGTTATTTACTGCACAGAGAATATATGGAAAGGTCAATGCATGACTTTGTTTTGGAAGAACAGCTTATTGACGGGTTCCTTGAAGCGCTACAGGGATTGCCCGGCGCTCAGGTACGGTTGAGTGGGGTGTCGCGGGTCGGAGAACCGGCCCAGGGCCATGACACCCAGGTTGACCTCAAACTGGGCCAGGACAAGGTGACTCTGCTGGTAGAGCAGAAAAAAACCCTGTTTCCCCGCGACGTCAAGCAACTGCTGTGGAAAGTTCGAGATGTCCCACACGATCATCGGTCGCATACGGTCGGAAAAAGGCGCGCGGTTTCCTGTCTGATCGCCGAATCGATTTCACCTGGAGCGAAGGATCTGCTGCGGGAAGAGGGAGTCGGCTACTATGACAGCGGAGGCAGTCTTTTTCTCCCTGCCGGGAAAATCTACGTCTATGTGGAAAAGCCGCCCCCGAAAAGCCAGTTGAAATCCATGCGCTCCCTGTTCTCGGGGCGCAGTGCGCAAGTGCTGCACACCGCTCTGAATCGCCACGGAGACTGGTTGGGAGTTAGTGAGGTAGCAGAGGACGCTCAAGTCTCGCCCGCCACGGCTTCAAGTGTGCTGACGGAACTGGAAAGGTTCGATTGGGTGGAGTCGCGGGGGCAGGGTCCGGGCAAGAAACGTCAACTGCTGCAACCGGGTGCTTTACTGGATGCGTGGGAGCAACAGCTCGCGGTGATGCGGCCGCCAGCACT
The DNA here is from genome assembly GCA_022821865.1 of Pseudomonadales bacterium. Taxonomy (GTDB): domain Bacteria; phylum Pseudomonadota; class Gammaproteobacteria; order Pseudomonadales; family Pseudohongiellaceae; genus UBA9145. The sequence continues at coordinate 12,074 of JAJECW010000027.1, read as the reverse complement.
GCGACGTTACTTCGTTCCGTCGGTGCGCGCAGGCGAGTTGCTTGAACGGTTTGCCGAGGCCTGCGCCTCGAACAACGCCGAATACGCAATAACCCATGAGATGGCGGGTCAACTGTATGCGCCTTTTTTGACATCTGTTTCTCAGGTCCATTGCCTGCTCCTGGCGAGTCCGGCGGCATACGCGTCCCTGGAATCACTTGAAGCCCGCGTTGTCGACCAGGGGGCGAACCTGGCGGTATCAGACGTCAAGTCAACAGCGGAAATGCTCTTTCGAGAAAAGGTGGGGGACGCCTGGCTTGCGAGTCCTGTTCAAGTATATCTGGACCTGATGCGCGGCGAGGGCCGCGCCAGGGACCTGGCGAAACACCTGCGCCGGGAAAGGATTGGATTCTGATGGAAAAACCCGCCACGTTCACAGGATATAGCGATAAATACACTCAAGACTGCGAGCGCGTTCTCGTGACGCTGCTGCGCGGGCTTGGTCCCTGGAAGGAATCGGTGTATCTGATAGGCGGCTTGACGCCGAGATATCTGGTGGGGGCCGAATCAACGGCAGCGCCTCCTCATGCCGGCACACGCGATGTGGACATCGTCATCGATCTTCATATTCTGGCGGATACGGCAGGCTATCAAACGCTCGAGCAGAATCTGCGTAGGATGGGATTTGAGCGGTCGACAAATGACCAGGGACAGAAGCTGTCATGGCGCTGGCAGACTCGCACGGAACTTGGTGCGTTGATGGTGGTCGAATTGCTCGCGGATGCGCCCGAGATCGCCGGCGGCAAGGTCGAGCCTTTGCCGACGAAGGGAAAAATCTCCGCGCTTAACATTCCGCATTCTTCGATCGTCTTCGACTTGCATCAAATTTCGGAGATCAAGGCAGAACTCCTTGGCGACGGTGGCATAGCTGTCGAACAGATCAAGCACGCCAATCTGGTCAGTTTCACTTGCCTGAAGACTTTCGCCTTCGATCATCGAGCCGAGCCCAAGGACGCATATGATCTCATTTACTGCATTGAACACGCACCTGGCGGCCTCGCAAGTGTCGCAGAAATGTTTCGCGATGCCCTGCGGGGCCGACACGTCGCTGTTATTCGCGGAAGTCTTTCAATTCTAAGAGGTCGATTTGCGAGCGAGGACAAGATCGAAGGATTTCGGAAGGACGGCCCTGTGGCGGTAGCTCGCTTCGAGGGCTACAATAGCGCCACAGCCTACCAGCGCGAAGCCCAGACCCTGCGCCAACGAGAAGTCAGCAGCCTCATTGAGCAAATCCTGCAATTGGCTCAGGACTGACTGACCCACTCCTTCCTACTCATATTTGTAATCGTCATCCAGAACGCCTTTTTCTTTCAGGGCTCTGATCAGTTTTTCCATGCGCATGAACGCGACGACCCCCAGCATTCCGAAAACGAATGCAACAGCTGCTAATGCTTCCATGAATTTCTCCCCGTATTTCTCAATGTGAGGCTACTCGACAAAAGTGCATTTCGCCAGCTCGCGGGACGTGACCAATGACTGATTTGCTACACTTGCCGCGAACCTTAGCAGATCGCCAATTCCTGATTCAGCAGTTCAGAAACTCATGCATCCATCGCCGCAATTTCGGAAGGCATCGCGCCAGACCAATCTTTCCTTTGCAAGCGAAAGGGGATTTGGCGTGCTTGCGCTGAACGCGGACGATGCGCAGAGCCCGTTGCTTAGCCATGTTCCGTTTCTGCTCGCGGAAGACGGTGAACTCGTTCACGCTCACCTCTCTCGGCCGAACCCGATTCTGGGTTTGCTTGAGGAAGGCGAGCGACGAGCCGTTCTGGCTGTCAGCGGCCCGGACGGATACATCTCTCCTGACTGGTATGAGACTGATCCCGGACAGGTGCCGACGTGGAACTATGTGGCGGTGCATCTATGGGGACGCCTCAGGCTGCGCCCGATAGAGGCGTTGCGGGATCACCTGGAAGCAATGTCCGCAAAATTCGAACAGCGGCTTCTCCCCAAACCGCCCTGGCGCGTCGACAAGGTGCCCGAACGTCAATTGCAGGCGCTGATGCGGGCGATCCTTCCGATCGAACTTGAAATCGAGGCGGTGGATGGCACCTGGAAACTCAACCAGAACAAGCCCGACGCCGCGCGGCTGGCGGCGGCCGGCCATGTAGAGGCCGGGGGTTTGGGAATGGAAACTCTGTTACTGTCCGAACTGATGCGAAGCCCGCCGGGAAGGACTAACCTAGCAGTCACAATTATCGAGGAAAAGTGATGCCACATGTCCGAAACAACGTTGATATCGGAGAATTCAACACTGACTTGCAATTGCCCTACGCACTTCGGGTTCTTGATTTTCAAGCCGCAATGCAAGATGTCTACGACCTCTTCTATGACATTAGTTCTTGTCCGTAAACTCTCAACTAACTGATTTGATTGAACAAACTGCTGGAAATCCTGGAAAGGTTCCAGCGTTTTGGGTATCTTTGCGTTGGTCTCGAATCAACAAAAAGACACACCAAAACGCCGGAGGGTTGCCATGCGGGTCAAGCGCACGACACAGACAAGTCTATTGGAATCCGATCCCGTTGACCATCCCTTGGGCGAGGAGCTGGAATCGATCTCGAACTGGCTTGACGGGCATCCCGAACTGCTCGATGCGGTAGCCGCCGATCTCGGCGCCCAGGACGCGGTAGGCCGTGCCGGATTGAGTTGCGAGACGGTTTTGCGGTGTGCCGTTCTCAAGCACCTGCGCGGCGCGACCTGGCGCGGTCTGGCGTTCGCGTTGACGGATTCGCTGTCGGCGCGCCGTTTCGCGCGGTTGGAACCGCTGCCGCCGCCGAAGAAGTCCGCTTTGCAGTCCGGGGTTTGCGCGGTGTCGGCGGAGACCTGGGAGCGCGTCAACCGTTGCCTGCTGGACGCGGCGCGGGCGGCCGGGGTGGAAACGGGCGAACGGGTGCGGGTCGACAGCACGGTGACGGAGACGCACATACTGGCGCCTTCGGACAGCCGCCTGCTGTACGACGGCGTGCGTGTGCTGGCGGGTTTGCTGGCGGAGGCGCGGGAGCGACTGGGCAAGTCGGCGGTTCCCTGCCGCGACCGCCGCCGCGCCGCCAGGCGCCGCTGTCTGGCGATTCGGACGAAGCGGGGGAAGGCGGCGCGGGTCATGCTGTACCGGCAGTTGTTGCGGATCGCCGTCGACACGCTCGGCGACCTGGAGGCGGCCCGGCCGGCGGTGACGGAATCGGGCGCGCCCTGGTCCGCGAGCTGGCTGGAATGCGCCGACCATTACGCCGGCTTGCTGAAGGCGGTGGCGGTCCAGTCCGCGCGGCGCGTTCTGCTGGAGGAGAACGTGCCGGCCGGCGAGAAGATCGTGAGCCTGTTCGAGCCGCACACCGACATCATCCGCAAGGGCGGGCGGGAGACCGCTTACGGGCACAAGATCAATCTGGCGACCGGGCGCAGCGGCCTGGTGCTGGACGTGGTGGTGGAATCCGGCAATCCGGCGGACAGCGCCCGCTGCCTGCCGATGCTCCGGCGGCATCGCGCGCACTACGGCAACGCCCCGACCCATGCCGCCTTCGACGGCGGCTACGCCTCCCGCGAGAATTTGCGAGGCGCCAGGGAGATGGGCGTGAAACACGCCGTGTTCAGCAGGAAGCGCGGGCTGAAAGAAGAGGACATGACGTCCTCGCCGTGGCTCTTCGAGCGGCTCCGCCGCTTCCGCGCCGGCGTCGAGGCGGGCATCTCCTGGCTGAAGCGCTGCTTCGGCCTCGGACGATGCCGCTGGCGCGGTCTTGCGCGCTTCCAGGCCTGGGTGCATTCCGCGGTCTTCGCGCACAACCTGGCGCGGCTCGCCCGGCTGCGGCCCGGGTAATCCGCCGGAAAGCCTCGAACCGAACGGTCCAGTAACCGGAATCGCCCGCCGGGGGCTCGCTTCGGCCCCGGCAAGGCCCGGCGGGCCGGATCGCGCCGGAAACGACGCAAACCCCCGCTGGATCGAAGAAAAACCGCCTCCCGGACACCCGGTCACAACCAATCGGACGGAATCGGCAAACGAAAAAAGACCAGAAAACGGAGTTTACGGACAAGAACACATTAACGGTCTACTGTTGGAGCGCGGATTGCAACGGTTGGATGAGATGCTTCGCCCCGCGGCAATGTCAGGAATTATCTCTGATCTGCTCACCGCCAGTCTTGCCAATCATTCCAGAAGTCTCACAGAGAACAATTTTTTCAATGGCCATCCCGATCTTGTCGTTTCTGGCGTATATCCGGAAAACTCCGTTCAGTCCGGCACAGAGGGCGTTGAGATCAAGTCCACTCGCAACAAGAATGGGGCGGTTGATACGCATGGCGCACGCGAGCAATGGATGTGTGTTTTCGTTTATGAAGTAGACTCCGCCACTCAGCCAGTACGAGACCGTGCTCCAATGACCTTCACAAACGCATATTTAGCGCATGTAACGGAATCGGATTTTCGCCACAATTCCCGCGGCACTCTTGGAACAAGGACTGCAACTCTTCACCGCGAAGGGATCAGAAAACTTCGCAGCAATTGGGTCTATACGTTCAAACTGTAGTTCCTTGCTTCTACATCCCCATAAGCCGCCAATCGCGGGACTGCCTGTACCGCCATATCGAAGTAGCGTTCGTCCTTCTCCACACCAATGCAGGTGTATCCGACGAAAGTTGCTGCAGCCAAGGTCGATCCAGCTCCACAAAACGGATCCAGCACCACTCCTTCGCCCAGAGGGAGAACGCCTCGCACCAGTTTGCGCAAAAATTCCTGCGGCTTCAGTGACGGATGCGGCGCCAATGCACGTTCCTCCTTTCTTGTCGGTGCGGACTGAATCACATCACCAAACGGTTTGTTCTGCGAAGGTCGCCGGAATCCCCCGGTTTGCCACTTTCGCAGGTTATCTTGAACACGGCCCTCCAGCGGTTTACGGAACACTAGCCAAGGCTCCCACATGGCCCGGGGCATAACGCTCACGCCCGCAAACTCTTCGTGCGCGCCTTTCGGCCGATCTCCGCCGCGCATTGTAGTTACCAGCCGCACAATCTCCCCCCGCCTCTCCAACCCCGCTTGCGCCAAGGCGCTCGCAACAATATAGGAAAGTAGGGGATTGGTAGCCACAACAACGTTTGCCCCCGGAACAAGGGTAGGCATCAGCAAAGCTGCCCATTGCGCGAAGAACTCGGCCAGCTCTTCCCGATCAGTCGGGGACAAGACCGTGAATCGCGGAAGAGGTGACCGCTGGACGCCGTCGAAGGATGGCGGAATTCGCCAAATGCCTCCCTTTCCTGATCTCAGCTTGGACTGTTCCTTCGACGAATACTCTACGAGCCCGTATGGCGGATCGGTAACGACCGCATGGATCGACTCTGGCGGGCGAGCTCGTAACCAATCAAGACAGTCCGCGCGGAAAATTGTTGCGTCGGCATATGTGATCGTAGGAAAGGGATCGTAGGGAGGTCTAGTCTCTTCAACGCCGCCCGCAAGAGCAGCTAGCTGGTAGCGGCCTCTGTCAACACGACGGATTTGCTCAGGTGTGCTCAGCCGCAGATACGAGCGAACGCTCGATGCCGCAACGCTTTCTCCCAAAAGCCGGCGAACGCCGCGGACGATCTCATGTACCGCAGCGCCTCCTGGATGGGTGCGCAGCGTGGCCAACACAGCGTCGCGAACCTCCCCCGGCTGGCGTCTTTCGCTCATAGTTTGACGCATGGGTGAACGATAAGACGTCTAGACGTCTTTTGTCAACCATCATCGCCAACGCACCTGCCGATACGCCAGTGGACTATCCTACTCGTGAATACGGATAGGTGTTCTTGATGTAATAGTGCAGAAACTTACCTTTGGACGAGGCCTGCATAAACTGAGCGTGCATATGGTCCGGCACTCCGTAGTATTGGTACACGCCACCACTATGAAATTCAACCTCAAGAGTTTGTGTACTCGTATCGTATCCAATCGAACAAACATTCGATGATGACACTAGATTTCTATTCACGATCATTTCCTCCTTTCTCCACCAAATCATCATCTACAGGAATTCGTTGGATATTCAGATCTTGTGTCACGGCAAGTGATCTCTGTGCTCTCCACGAAGCTACAACTCGATTATATCCTTCTTCTCGCCTTTCTAGTCGCCACATTTCACTTACCTTCGGGTCCCCGCTTCGTGGCCGGTACTGTTCTTCCGGCAGGGCAACGCGACAGCGCATCGGCAACTTCGCAGCTTCTCCCGTAATAATGGCTTCGCCTGTACGAAGGATAGGCAGCACATCGAGAAGGCCAGCAAGCCCGTCAGGTAATGTTCCCTGAACGCGCGAGCGGTCCGAAGGGTTTGATAACCGGAGCGCAATAAAAGTGCCACATTGTGAGAGAACCGTTTCATTCACTTCGGAGGGTCGTTGACTTACGACCATGGCGCCGACTCCGTACTTTCGACCCTCCTTCGCGACTCGCTGCACTACATCGGAGGCCAGCTGCTCAGATTTGTCTGAAAGATAACGATGTGCTTCTTCCATGACCACGAGCAGGGGCCTGTGAATTCCACCTTCCGTTTTTTCGCGACTCCAGAACAGTGCTTCGTATACGATCTTCAGTATCGATCCTACCAAGCGCTCAAGAACCGCGCTCGGTACGCCGGAGAGGTCCAGGATCGTGATGGGCTTGGCACCACCCAGCCAGCCTTGTAGAAGCCCATCCAGATCCTCTTGGGGCTTTCCAGCGAGATCGGGTTCCCATGGTCCGGGGTGGAGAAGGAAGTCGTAGCGCCGATCCAGTAGTCGGGACCGAAGCAGATTCAACGGCCGCTGGATCCCGACTGCCTGGTTGTTCAAAAATGGGCCGGTAGCGCCCATAGCGTGAGGCTTATATTTGGGAGGTACCAGATTCTCAGGATCACCGTCATCCTGAAGAGTGGGCTGATCTCTATTCGCTCCCTCGTATGTGGAAATTTCAAATTTTATGAGATCGTACCAAAGCCTCTTGAGGCTGAATGGCAGAGGTGTGTCGGCTGTTATAGAGGCGGGATCGACACCCGGAAATTTATGTTCTTCGTGGGATTCTAGCTTAAGCGCAAAAATCTTGTCCGTAAAAGCTGTCTCGCGATTGCCCTCCAATCTGCCGGTCAAGAATTCAAGCAAGTCACTCGTGTCAAGCGCCCAGTAGGGGATAAACAATCGTTCTTCGCCGCGTTGCGGCTCGACTCCAAATACTTGCGCTATGTCAGCGAGAGGCTCTGAGTACTCTCCGTGTACATCCAACAGTAATATTCGTGCGCTCGGGTACTGTTCATCACCGTCCACGGTTGTAGTAATGGCTCTGAGGAGACTCGAAATCGTAGTTGACTTGCCAGAACCCGTGGAGCCCAAGACAGCGGAGTGTCGCGTCACTAGCTCATTTAGCGCAATCTTGGCGGAGATACTTTCCGCGCTAGAAAGCGTTCCTATCGTTACATGGCCTTCTCCAGAAACGTCGTAAACTCTGCGCAAGTGTTCCTCAACAGCTAAGTGAACGAAATCACCAATATTTGGATACTGACTAATCCCCCGCTCGAACACACCACCGACGATTTCACCCACGAGCTCGATGGTCATCCAACGCCCCGTATCGTCAACGGTATCAATGTTCTCCGGGATGGCGCTCGCGCCAACTTGGGCGACGATACCCAGCAAGTCCTGATACCCTTGTGGAACTCGAACGAAACTGCCAACCTGTCCAATTCTGTACGTTTGCCCGTTGATGATGGACAGCCCGGATGCCACCGACTGGGCAAGGTGGACAGTGAGAGCTGCTCCGGAGACAGAGGCGATTTTTCCAAGATACGTCGGATCGCGGCTAAGCATCAGGATTGCCCTGTGGGAATATATTTTCTGCGGGTTCTCTCGGATCAGGATTTGTTGCCGACACAGGTGGTGACATTTGTCGGGCTTGCGTCAGCGCAAGAAATTGGGCGAGGCTGGCAAAGTCGCCGAGCAGGAATTCCGCCGGTTTGTCCGCCACAGGATCACGCCAAAAGGTCTGACGGACATTTTCGTTGTCCTTGTTCGCCGAATGGCTGGGCTGCCAACGTCCGGTAACGCCACTTATAACGGCGCCGTCACGAGCGTAGACGCTCATGTTGGGCCGGGATTGGGCGAGCGCGGTCGCCGAAGGCTCTTCATCGATACCACGGTACTGAAATGCGAAAACGGCAGTATGCGAATTGGCGGCGAGTGCTTCATCCAGCACAGCGCAGATATGTGAATCAAGAAATGAGAACCCAGAACAGATGAGCAAGGTATCCGGCGCAGTCAAGAACTGCCGTAGTCGTTCGAACAGTGCTGAGTAGGGGAGCCTCGTGACTTGGTCGTACTTGAGGTGGTCGGGATAAATCAATTCCGTTGCTTGCCGCTGGCCGGTTCTGACGACAGCGTCTCCGACGACCTTCCAACCAAGGGAACCGTGCAACTTCCATAGACGTGACCAACGGGCCGGAAACTCGTCCAAGGTAACGCTCGCCGGGTCGAAAAAGGGCAGATGCGATCCGGTAAATCCATCGAAATACGCCACCCGCGCTCTCTCGAAGGCTTCCTCAACGAGGAGATCATAGTTTGGAGTGAATATCTCGACAGAATGTTCTCTTTGCGTACCGGAGATCCACGAAATGAGTTGCGAGTAAGGATTGGGGCCGGCTGGAAGGCGGGGAGACACATGATCTCCGATTTTCTCGCAAATCCGTCGACCGAGTTTGTCGAAGCCGTCCCCATTCAAACCATGGACAACTGAAGTTCCAATCGCTTGGGCAAGTCTTCGTACTTGAGTCAGTATCGCCTCTATATTGACGTTACCGGAGATTTCGTTCTTGAGGTTGTCGATAAGTCTTCTGTCTTCCTCCTCAAGTGCATCAACAACGGCTGTGGTCAGGCCGGCGACATCCGGGATGAGTGGTTCGCCATCCTCGATAATACGGTTGTCGTCATCGATCCGAACTGCGGTCGGAGCTCCTGCACCGATGAAGATGCCGATACGTTTTCGGCCCTGCGACAGTATCTGGCGCAAATCCGCCATATAGCGATCGGGGTTGTGAAGAGAAGCAGGGGACATTTATCAAACCTCCAAACTGGATATGGCTACATGGCGAAGCTGCGCAACAACTTGGTGCAAGCTGGCAGGCCTGCTAATCAAGGGTCCGGATCGTAGTCTGGATGGTGTCAACGATCTGCTTCTTGAAGTACGGCTCGCCGCACTGACTACAGACCAAGAGGGCACTATCCTCGTACCCGTGCCGACTGACATGAAAAACTGTGGTCGCACACGTAATTGGCCCCTACAGCGAATGCGTTTCATGATGTCTTGCTCACGAGCAAGCCGTCCTCCCATTCATCATCCGAAAGAAGGTACGCTGTGATAATGGCAAGATAGCCTGCCTTGAGCGAACTTTTTGGCACTTGCTCCACATTCGAGCCCCGCGGCCACTGACCAATCAAGATGAAACTTTCCGAATTTGGTAGTGCAAACTAAGCTACTCCACAGTGACGGACTTCGCAAGGTTGCGGGGGTGGTCTATGTCGGTGCCCTTGATTACGGCGACGTGGTAGGAGAGCAGTTGCAGGGGGATGGTGAAGAGGATGGGGTCGAGGACTTCGGGGCAGCCGGGGAGCTTGATGACCTTGTGGTTGCGGTCGTTTTCGAGGCCGATGCTCTCGTCGGCGAATACGTAGAGCTTGCCGCCCCTGGCGCTGACTTCGGAGAGGTTGGAGCGCAGCTTGTCGAGCAAATCGTTGTTGGGCGCCACCACGATGACAGGCATGTCGCCGTCCACAAGGGCAAGCGGGCCGTGCTTGAGTTCGCCGGCGGGGTAGGCTTCGGCGTGAATGTAGGAAATTTCCTTGAGCTTGAGGGCGCCTTCCTTGGCCACCGGATACTGTATGCCGCGGCCGAGGTAGAGGCTGTGGCGCCTGTCCGAGAACTGCCTGGACAGCTTGCGGATCTGCCGGTCGAGGCCGAGGGCCTTTTCCACCAGCGCGGGCAGGCGGTTCATGTCGCGCACGAGCCGGGCTTCTTCCTCGCCGGGCAAGCCATTGCGCCGGCCGAGGACGATGGCGAGGACAAGCAGCAGGGTCAACTGGGTGGTGAAGGCCTTGGTGGAGGCAACGCCGATTTCCTGGCCCGCCATGGTGAGCAGACAGAAATCCGATTCACGCACCAGCGAACTCGTGGCCACATTGCAGATGGCCAGGGTGGCCACATGCTCGAGACCATTGGCGTAGCGCAGGGCCGCCAGGGTGTCCGCGGTTTCGCCGGACTGGGATACCGCAACAAACAGCGTACCCGGCTGGACGATGATGTCGCGATAGCGGTAATCGCTGGCGATATCGACTTGGCAGGGCATCCTCGCGATGGATTCGAGCCAGTACTTGACGACTAGTCCGGCGTGAAAACTGGTGCCGCAGGCCACGATCTGCACTTGCCGCACCCGGTCGAAAATTTCTCCGGCATCGACACCGAAAGCCTCTTCCAGCACGCTTTCCCCGCTGACGCGGCCCGACAGGGTATCGCGAATCGCCCGGGGTTGCTCGAAAATCTCTTTCTGCATGAAATGCTGGTAGCTGCCCTTGTCCATGTCAGAAACCTTGCCTGACAGGGTGGCGATTTCCCGCTCAATTTCCCGGCCCTGGTTGATGATCCGGATCGAGTTCCGGGTCAGTTCCGCGAGATCGCCGTCCTCGAGATAGAGGAAACGGTCGGTCACCTGGCCGAGGGCCAGGGTGTCGGAGGCAACGAAGTTTTCGCCGATGCCCGCGCCCACCACCAGCGACATGCCATTGCGCGCCGCCACGATCCGGTCCGGCTGCAGCCGGTCGATTACGCACAGGCCGTAGGCGCCCCGGAGTTTTTGAATCGCTCCGGTGACCGCATCGAGCAAGCTCCCTCCCTCTTCTCCGGCCAGCTCCCGGTGGATCAGATGGGCGATGACTTCGGTATCGGTATCCGTCGTAAACCCATAACCTTCGGCGAGCAGTTGCCGGCGCAACCCCTCATGATTTTCGATAATGCCATTGTGTACCAGCGACAGGCGGCCGCCGGACTCATGGGGGTGGGCATTGGCGCGAGTGATCCTGCCGTGGGTCGCCCAGCGGGTATGGGCAATGCCAAGCCCCCCCGAGGCGCCTGCATCGCTTGCCGCCGAGACCAGCCTGGCCACCTTGCCCACGGTCTTGATGGTGGCGATTTCCCCATCGGGGCCATCGATCAGCGACAGGCCGGCGGAATCGTAGCCGCGGTATTCGAGCCGCTTCAGCCCTTCCAGCAGGATATCGGCCACGTTCCGCTGGGCGATGGCGCCGACTATGCCGCACATGGCGCCTTCACCGCTTGCCCGGGCGTCTCCAGCGCGAAATATTGCGCTGGCGCGAGCGGCCCACGGCGAGATGGCCGGCGGGAACCTCGCTGTTGACGGTTGAACCGGCGGCAACGTAGCTGTCGTCGTTCAGGCAAACCGGCGCGACGAGCACGCTGTTGGAGCCCACGAAGACATTGTTGCCGATGACCGTGCGGTGCTTCTGTTCGCCATCGTAGTTGCAGACGATGACTCCTGCGCCGATGTTGGCGTTCTCGCCGATTTCCACGTCCCCCAGATAGCACAGGTGATTGGCTTTCGTGCCATTGCCGAGCCGGGCCTTTTTGGTTTCCACGAAATTGCCGATCTTTACTCCGTCGCCGAGTTCGGTGCCCGCCCGCAGACGCGCCATGGGGCCGATGCTGCAATTCGCGCCGACCACCGCATCTTCGACGCAGGTGCCGGCAAGCAGCCTGACGCCCGCGCCAATCTCCGCATTTTTGACCACGCAGTTGGGGCCGATATTCGCCCCATCCCCGAGGCTGACCCTGCCCTCGAAGACCACGTTGACATCGACTTCCACATCCTTGCCCGCGACGACTTCACCGCGCACATCGACCCGGGCCGGATCAAGCAGCCGCACGCCGGCCGCCAGCAACTGTTTCACCTTGCCCATCTGGTACCGCCTCTCAAGCGACGCGAGTTGCGCCGGGTCGTTCACTCCCCGCGCTTCCCCGCTGTCTTCGATGGTCACCGCGCGCA
>JAJECW010000129.1 GCA_022821865.1 Pseudomonadales bacterium | reverse complement strand
TGCGGGACTTCGGCACCGAAACCCCCACCGCCCCGATCCCGGTCAGGATCTTCCGCTCGGGAAGAAAGCCGTTGCGCACAACCCGGCGACGGCCATCGGGCAGCAGCCCTCCATCGAAGGCCGACAGGTACGCCTCGAACTGTCCAACCAGACCCGACCACCTCACTTATAAGTGCAAAAATCTTCAAACGTTTCTTCAGTATTTCCATGTATTTCTTCAATTACATAGATGCAATTGCATTTACCATCAAGCTCCTTCTCAAGCTTAAGTTGAGCCAGATCGCTAAACTCAAACTCTCTTGCCGGCTTGGCAGCAAGTGCTTTCTTGCAGTTATCTATAAGATTTTCGATGTATGACATATCGACTTCTCCCCAGAGCGAAGTTGTTCCGTCGTTTCTGTTTCAATCGTAGGCGTATTGAACGTAAATCATGCCTCTTCCGAAACCTGCTGCCGTTCCTTTTCAACCAGCAGGCGGCGCAGGATCTTGCCGGAAGCGGACTTGGGAATTTCGTCGACGAATTCGAGGCGGCGGATTTTCTTGTGCGGCGCCACGCGTTCGGCGACCCAGTCCATCAGTTCCCGCTCGCCGAGTTCGCCCTTGCGCAAGACGAAAGCTTTCGGCACTTCTCCCGCTTCCAGATCGGGCGAGGGGATCACGGCCGCGTCGGCGACCGCTTCGTGGGTCAGCAGCAGTGCTTCGAGTTCCGCCGGGGCGACCTGGTAGGCCTTGTACTTGATCAGTTCCTTGACCCGGTCGACGATGAAGAAACAGCCGTCGTCGTCGGCGTAACCGATGTCGCCGGTGTAGAACCAGCCCTCGTCGTCCAGCGAATGGGCGGTCGCCTCGGGGTTGTTCAGATAGCCGAGCATCACGTGAGGGCCGCGCACCAGAACCTCGCCTGTTTCGTTCGGGCCGAGTTCCGCGCCGGCGCCTACATCGATGATCTTGCTCTCGGTATTGGTCAGCACCGGACCCACCGAGCCGGGCCGGTCGAGATCACTACCAAGGGAGCGGATATGACATGCGCCGGCGACTTCGGTCAGGCCGTAGCCCTGGATGATGCCGCAATCGAGCCGCTTCGCGCAGGCTTGCTCGAGGTCCACGCCGAGCGGCGCCGCGCCGCAGGTGATCAGCCGCACGCAACTCAGGTCGTAATTATCGACGATGGGATGGTTGGCCAGCGCCAGCACCAGCGGCGGCACGAGGCTGAGCAAGGTGACCCGGTGGTCCTGGACGATCTGCAGGAACTGTTCGAGTTCGAAACGCGGCGAAGACAGCAAGGTGACGCCGGTGTACAGCGACAGGCAAAGCAGCAGCGTCATGCCGTAGATATGGAAGAAGGGCAGCACCGCGAACATCTTGTCGTCTTCCTGCTGGGGATTCACCGCGGTGGACAGCACGAAATTGGCGATCAGGTTGCGATGACTGAGCATGACGCCCTTGGCCAGCCCGGTAGTGCCCGAAGAGTAGGGCATGGCGACCATGTCCCGGACCGGATCGATTTCGGCCTGGGGTGCGTCGCCTGCGTTGTTCAGCAATTCCGCGTAGGGCGTACAGTTTTCCGCGCTGCCGAGGACGAAAATCTCCTCGATGCCGGTCGCTTCTGCCGCGGGCAGCGCACGGTCGAGAAAATCGGGAATGGTCAACAGGAAGCGCGCGCCGGAATCCTTGAACTGGTGGATCAGGTCGTCGGTCGAATAGAGCGAGTTGACCGTGGTGTTGACGCCGCCGAGGTATGCCGTGCCGAGGAACGCGATCCCGTATTCGGGCACATTGGGCATGAAGATGGCGAGCACGTCTCCCTTGCCGAAGCCGCGCCCGGCGAGCCCGGTCGCGAACCGGCGCACCATCACGGGCAATTGGGCGTAGGTGATCTGGCGCCCGCTTGGACCGTCCACGAGCGCCTGCTTGTCGCCCAACGTATCGCAATGCCGCAACAGGATATCGACCAGATTGCCTTCGGGAATGTCCAGATCGGGAAGTTTGCTTCGGAAAATCACGGGAATCTCTCCTGCTTTTGTCGCTCGGGGAAAACTATAACTCGGTGATGGCGAAATGATGGCCGTTGATGTCGAATCCTTCGCGCAGATAGAACCTGTGGGCGCGGAATCGTTGCACGCCGGAATCGAGATGCAATTGTTCGCAGCCGTTGTCGACGGCGTATTGCCGCAGCCAGTTCATCAGGCAGTGGCCGGCGCCCCGGGATCGCCTCTCGGCGGCGGTGACCAGATCATCCACATACAAATGCCTGCCCCAGGCGAGTTTGCTGGTGATCACAAAACCGGCCACCGCCAGCACCTCGCCATTCTCTTCCACAAATGCGAGTTGATAGCCATCCCGCTGCTGTTGCCGGATGCGGACAAGCAGGGATTCGGTATCGTAGTGGTCACGCAATTCGAGCAGGACCGGAGCGATGCGCTTCAGTTCCTGTTCGGTGCCGGCGATATATACTCGCATGGATGTCGAACCTTGCCTGATTTCAACGGCGCATGGTAAACGCTAAACAGATGCTTCGCCACGGGATTCCATCCGCGATGTTCCGGATTTTGCGGCTTGCCTTGCCGCTTTGTCTTGCCGCCCCGGCCTTGGCGCAAATGCCGTCGGGATTCGTCGACATGGGCAAATTTCTGTCGGATGTGCGGATTGAGGCGCGCTACGCCACTGCCGCGAATTTTGTGGGCGTACCCATCGATGGCTACCAGGCGGAAAAAGTGCTGCTGAGCCGGCAGGCCGCGGACGCCCTGCTCGGGGTGCAGATCGAACTGCGCCAGGTGGGGCTCGGACTGAAACTGTTCGATGGCTACCGGCCCCAGCGGGCGGTGGATCATTTCCTGCGCTGGGCCCAGGATAGCGAAGACCAGCTCATGAAGACGGTCTACTATCCCCGGGTGGACAAGTCGCAACTGTTTGCCCAGGGTTACATCGCCGGGCAGTCGGGCCACTCCCGGGGTTCGGCGGTGGATCTGACCCTGGTGTCGCTCGATTCCGGCGAAGAGCTTGACATGGGCACCCGCTGGGACTACTTCGACCCGCGCTCGGCGCCGGCAAGCGACGAAGTGACTCCGCAGCAACAGGCCCGGCGGGAATTGCTCCAGATCACCATGATGAAACACGGTTTCGAGCCGCTCGATACCGAATGGTGGCATTTCAATCTGCGGGATGAGCCTTATCCCGATACGTATTTCGACTTCGTTATTGAGTAGGGAGGGCGGGGGGCAGCAACTCCGGCGCCACTTCGAGGCCGATTTCCTCATAGTAGCGCAGGGCGCCGGGATGCAGCGGCAGCGCAATACCCGCCAGAGCACGCTCAGGCAGCATTTCCCGGGTGGCGCTGTGGATCTCGCGCAGGGTGGGGAGGCTTTCCCACATGAGCCTGGTAAGGCCATAGACGATTTCTTCCGGCACATCGGCCCGGGTCACCAGCACATTGGGGCTGAATGCGGTGGTGACATCCGCCTGCTGGTGGGGGTAGGTGCCTGCGGGCAGTTGATAGAAATTCCACAGGGGCAGGTCCCGGTTGATCGCATCGAGGTTCTGCCGCGTGAAACCCAGGATGCGGATGCTGTCGCGCATCTGGGCGAAGGACTGGGTGATGCCGGCCACCGGCGCCCCGGCGGGCACGTTCATGCCGACGATATTGCCGTCCTGCATGGCCCCGGCGACCGAACCGTAACCCATGTAGGCAAGACTGAAGCGGTTGCGGAAATCGATGCCGACGGCGTCGAGAATATAGGCGCCGGTCTGTTCGGCGCCTGAATTTCGCTGGCCCAGCACGAATCGCTCGCCGTCGATATTGGCGAGATCATCCAGGGTGCCGCTGCTCACCAGGTCGGCGTGCAGCACGAAATGCTCCACATTGGGCCAGGTGGCGCCCACCGCCCGCAGGTGCGTCTGGGGCGTGCCGACCGGCCCGGTTCCTTCCCAGGCCCAGGCTGCGAAAACGCCGAGTATCAGCCCGAACTGGGCCTGGTTGTCTCGCAGCAGTTTGAGGTTCTCCATGGAGCCGGCGGAACTGATGGCGGTCAACGAGAAATCCCCGCTCTGGCGCGCCGAGACGATGGTGGAAAGCGCGACTCCCACGGGATAGAAGGTCCCGCCCGTGGTGCCGGTGGTCAGCACCCAGGTGCGGCGTTCGAACTGTCCGTCGGAACAGCCCGCGGCAAGCAGGCACAGCAGCAGCAGACTGAACCGGAACCGAAGAATAGCCATGGCGGCTAATCGTTACCTGGGAGCCTGCGCCGTGGGAATTCGCGAAAGCGAAAATTCGCTATCGCCGCGCCCCGGCCGGTCGATTGAGGCAAATATTGTTGGATATGCAACGAAATCGAGCGACCGGGGGCGTGGACGGGAGCGGATTTGCAGCCGTGAATTCCTACGGCGCAGGCTCCTAGCGCCCGCGCCGGTTCGGGACAGTCTCCTTCCATGGCGGCGATCCAGTCGCGGATCAGGGCGATGCCCTCCTCGTGCGCCAGCGAACGGCCGAGTTCCGGCATCATCTCGTCGGGTTCGGAGGATTCCATGCGATAGAGCAGGATGGAGCGTTCCGGCGCACCGGGATGAATGCTGTACAGGAGATCGCCGGCGCCGCCGCCCGCGGCCACCGGAGTCTTGCAGACGCCGAGTTCCACCGGATTGCGGTGCCTGCCGTCGAGTACCAGCGCCGAAGTGTCCGCCGCGCCGTCGGGATTGTGGCAATGGCCGCAATGGATGTTCATGTAGGCGAGAGCGCGGGTGTCCAGGTCGACCCGGCTGTCTTGCCAGGAAGCCGCCGCGGTTCGGACGGGCGCAGCCTCGATCCAGCCCCGTTCCCGCATTGCCTGCAACTGGGATGGGTGTGCTCCATCCGGAGCGGCCGCGGCCGCGAGTTGCTCCGGAACCGCGCCGAGCGGGTGCAGCGGGCCGTCGGGATGTACGGTCACATGGCAACCCGCGCACTGGTTTTCATTGGGAACGAAGTAAACGAATTCCTCGGTTCCCGACGAGCGCTGCAGGCTCACCGGTACGCTCGCCCCGGCCACGCGCAGGAAGGCCTCGGCCTGGTCATCGTTCCAGACGTAAGCCATTGCGTGCCAGCCGTCATCGCGCCGCACGAGCAGCCGCGTTTCGATCATGCGATGCCGCTGCCGGTCGAGTTCGTTTTCGTGGTCAATGCTCTCCAGCAGAACGCCATCGGCTCCCGTCGGGTAGTAGAAAGTCTTGCTCAGGATCGAACCGGCGGGAAATTCGAGTTCGCCATTCCGCAGGCTCGCCTGCCCGTCCGCCGGCAGCCACATGGTGCGCAATTTGCCCGCGTAATCGGTGAACAGGGGATTCGCCGGCGCGAACACAAGGGTTTGTTCGCGGGGAATGAACCGGGAACCGTCGTCCCGGAACAGGTTCCAGTCCGACAGGCGTTGCGGGTTTTCCTGCTCGAAAAAACGCGGTTCCGCGCAGGCTCCAAGCAGAAAAGCGAACAAAATCGCCGGCGGCAAAACCCGGGGCAGGGAGCGGATCATGGCCCGGTGCTGATCGACACCTCGGGCAACTCTTCTCCGGCGCAATCGTGAGGGCCGATTTCGAACGAAGGCGCGGCGAAACCGCCGGGCGCATCGAGATTGACGAAATCGGCGTCGCCGTTGCCGCGCATGCAAATCACATCGGGCGCGGACTTGCCCGGCAGGGTCGTACCGTCCCAGACGATATCGGGCACCGCCTGCCCGGTAGCCTCCCGCAGCAGCGCCAGCGGTTCGGAGTCGGGCTCGGCGCCGCCGCCGCTGAAACTGTTGTCGTGCACATGGATCGATTCGGGGAACGGGTCGTAATTCTCGTCGTCGATGGGCAGGCCGGTGATGTGATAGCTCACGACCATCATGTTGGCGCTGTTGTTGCCGGCGAACTCGTTGCCGAAGACTTCGATATTGTCGTTCGCCAGCACCATCAGGCCGCTGCCCGCCGGCACCGTGGCGACGATATTGCCTTCCGGGGCGAAATTGGCGGTGTTGTTGTCGACGATGCTGTTGTTGAACACCCGCGTGTTGCGGCCGCCTTGCACCGGCAGGTTGGGCAGGTCGAAGACGAGGATGCCGCCGGTATTGTTGGTGGCCACGTTGTCGTACACGTCGGCGAAGGTCGAATTCTCGATCTCGATGCCGGCGACGTTGTACTCGGCCCGGGAGTTGCGCACGATGATCCGCGTCGACTGGCCGACGTAGATGCCGGCGTCTGAAGCGCCGATGGCGACCGAGCCGTCGATCAGTATATTGCTCGACTGCACCGGGTAGATGCCATAGGCGCCATTGGACGTGAGCGGGCCGCCGGTCCATTCGGTGCGCACCCGGCGCACGGTGACGTTGTCGCTGTCGTTGATCTTCAGCGCGTCGCCGACGGTGTCCTCGATCGCAAGATCCTCGATCGTGAAATCGTCAGCGCTGACGAGCAGCCCCTCGGCGCCCTGCAATTGATTGCGGAACGACAGGATCGAGCTATCCATGCCTTCGCCGCGGATCGTCACGCCGGGCACGTTGAGCGACAGGCTGCGGGTCAGTTCATGGGTGCCGGCGGGAATGTCGATGACGTCGCCGGGCTCGGCTTCGATCAATTGCTGCTGCAGCGATTCCTCGAAACTCAGTTGCGGTTGCGGCTCGCCGCAGGCGGCTAACGTCAGGGCAACGGGGATAGCAAGGGCAATGCGGAAATCGGTAAACATGTACTGGGTCTCAAGGGAACAGGGGGCGGATCGGGTCAAGTTTACACTGAATAGTGAACAGCGGCCGCTCCCGCGTGGTGCGGGAACGGCGCCTGTCGGACCGCCCTGCCTGATTTCGGCTTCAGGGCCGGGTCGGAGTGGCCAGGTATTCTTCGTCGGTCGTCGGGTCCATCCAGACGACGCTGCCTTCATAGATGGTGATTTGCAGCGCCGATTCCTCGGGATGCGCGCCATGCCAGTGCTCGACATCGGCGGGAGTCCACCAGGGCTCGCCCGGATGCATCTCCATCACCGGTTCGCCCCGCACCTGGGTCAACGCGCGGCCTTCCTCGATCATCAGCAACTGGCCCCAGGTATGGGTGTGCCAGGAAGAGCGCACGCCGGCGGGAAACAGGATGCGAATCGAAGTCATGTCCGGCGCCTGGCGCACGTCGGGCGCACCGCCTTGGAAATTGCTCGACTGGGCGATACTGCGGTCGCTTTGCAGGCCAATGACGACGACGGCCAGCGCCAGCGCCACGGATGCGGAAGCGAGGTATTCCAGCGTTCGCTTCTTGCGCGACGCTCCCTTGGAAAGTCTTGCCATGATTTTCTCCAACCAGGAAGATTCGGTAAGCCGAGAATTAAACAAGCCTCCCTGCTTGTCAACTGGTTTTCCCCGGGATGTTGTATGTGGCTTCGATCCGTCGCCGTCCGGCGGGCGGGGTGCGGCGGACGCCGTGAATACATCTGAGTTGGCTGCCTTCGATTCGTTTGTGCATGCCATCCCTGGCGTGACATTAGTGGCTTCGCTAACCCCCAGCCTTGCCATTCATGGCAAGTCGTTCGGCCCTCAAGAAGCTGCGCTTCTTGTCGGCTGCGCCGACCGGGCCTCACCCATGTCTCGTGTCTCGCACGCCCGCCGCACCCCTCCCGCCGGACGGCGACTAACGCCGAGCAGCCGCTCAACGATTAGTCTTTTTGCGCTTAGCGAAACAGATTCTCGTCGGTGTGGCAGA
>JAJECW010000128.1 GCA_022821865.1 Pseudomonadales bacterium | reverse complement strand
AGCGGATTTGCAGCCGTGAATTCCTACGGCGCAGGCTCCTGGGGAAGCTCTGATTAAGTCAGAGCTTCCCTGCGGCACAGGGATAATGAAAAATTCCAAGGAGGGAATTTTTCAGAGAATACTTAGATACATGCGCCTATGGCTCGCTCAGCAATACTTCGCCTGTCATCTCTTGGGGAATTGGTAGTTTAAGGAGGCTCAGCATGGTGGGGGCGATGTCGCAGAGGCTGCCTTCGCTGGTGAATTCGAAATCGCTGGCGCCGACGTAGACGAGCGGCACCGGGCCGGTGGTGTGGGAGGTCAGCGGCTGGCCGGTTTCGGGGTCGCGCATTTGCTCGACGTTGCCGTGATCGGCTGTTATGAGCAGGTCCGCGCCGGTTTCGCGTACCGCCTCGACGATCTTGCCGAGACATTGATCGACGGCTTCGACTGCCTTGATCGAGGCTTCGAAACTGCCGGTATGGCCGACCATGTCGCCGTTGGCGTAGTTGCAGACGATGGCGTCGAAATCGCCTGAGCGGATCGCCGCCGTCAGTCGGCCGGTCAGTTCGAAGGCCGACATTTCCGGCTTCAGGTCGTAGGTCTTGACCTTGGGCGAAGGAATCAGTTCGCGTTCCTCATTGGCGAACGGCTCTTCCCGGCCGCCATTGAAGAAAAAGGTGACGTGGGCGTACTTTTCGGTCTCGGCGATGCGCAGTTGCGAGCCGCCCCGGTCGGCGAGCCAGGCGCCGAAGACGTTTTTCAGCTCTTCCGGCGGATAGGCGCAATTCGCGGGAATGTCCGCCGCGTATTCGGTCAACATGACGAAATCGGCGAGTTCCGGCCGGCGCTTGCGCGCAAAGCCGTCGAAGTCGTCCTCGACGAAGGGGCGGGTAAGTTGGCGCGCGCGGTCGGCGCGAAAATTCATGAACACGACCGCGTCGCCGTCGCCAACGGCCGCATCCGCTTCGCCGATCAGGCTGGCCTGGACGAATTCGTCGTCTTCCCCGCGTTCGTAAGCGGCAAGCAAGGCCGATTCCGCGTCCGCAAAGTGGAACGGCGCCATGCCTTCGGTCAGCATCGCGTAGGCGGGCTCGACGCGCTCCCAGCGCTGGTCCCGATCCATGGCGTAAAAGCGTCCGCAAATCGAAGCCAGTTTGCCCTTGCCGCTCGCGGCCAGTTTCGCCTCGAACTTCTTCAGCGAGGCCAGCGCGCTGCGCGGCGGCGTGTCGCGCCCGTCGAGCAGGGCGTGCAGGTACAGCCGCTCCACCCCGCGGGCGAGGGCAAGATCAAGCACGGCCATGATCTGGTCTTCGTGGCTGTGAATGCCGCCGGGAGACAGCAGGCCGAGCACATGCAGCGCGCCGCCGCCTGCGGCAAGCTTGTCCGCGGCTGCGGTCAGCGCCGGATTCTGGAAAAAGCCGCCGTCGGCGATATCGCGATCGATTCGGGTAAGCGTCTGGTACACCACGCGCCCGGCGCCGATGTTCATGTGGCCGACTTCGGAATTGCCCATCTGTCCCGCCGGCAAACCAACGGCTTCACCGGAGGTTCGCAGGAGGGTATGGGCCTCTTCGCGCCAGAGCGAGTCCCACACGGGGCTGTCCGCGGCATGAATGGCGTTGTAATCGCTTTCCTCGCGATGGCCCCAGCCATCGAGAATCAGCAGCACTGCGGTCTTGCGGGGTTTCATGGGCTCGCGATATCCAAAGCGGGGTCGCATGGAACGGGAAGCGAATTATCCGCCATTTTGAGACGGATTTGCAGTAAACAATGTTCCCGCACTGTCGGTTAACTCTTGCAGCCGTCCGCCTGCGGCGCAGACTCCCGGGAATCCGCCCTGAGGCGTTCGTGGTTGCGCACTACTTCGTCCATGATGCGGCGGAACAGGTCGCGGACGAGATCCGGGTCGAGCTGGTTGGCCTCGCTGAGAGTGGCGAGGGCATTGAGTTTTTCCTCTTCCCGGCGGGCGTCGAGAGCATCGAGTTCGCGGTTGGCCTTGAGCAGGCCGACCTCATGGGTCAGGGCAAAGCGCTCGCGCAGCAATTCGACAATGCCCCGGTCGATGTCGTCGATGCGCTGGCGAATGGCGAGCAATTCGCCCGGAATGGCGTTGGAGTCACCCATCTGGTGTGACGCCCCGGGTTGAGTCCGCTTGTCCGCGCCAGGGTTTGAACTTACCATTTCGCGTCACTGCCTGTTCCGGTTGCCTGCATGCCCGACCCAGAGGATTCGAATCACGGCGAACCCATCCTCCGTGTTGCCGTCCCGCGCCCCCTGCGGCGGCTGTTTGATTATCTGCCGCCGGCAGGGCAAAAGGTTACCCGATTCCGCCCCGGCTGTCGCATCAAGGTTCCCTTTGGCTCCCGGATTTTGACGGGCTTTGTGCTGCAAACCGCCAGAGGTAGCGAAGTCGAACGCGAGAAGCTCAAGCCCGCAATCGCCATTCTCGACGACGAGCCCCTGTTCCATCCGGCGTTGCTGGAACTGCTGCAATGGAGCGCGGACTACTACCACCATCCCATCGGCGAAGTACTGGCAAGCGCGGCGCCGGCATCGCTGCGGCAGGGAGCGCCGCTGTATCCGGCCATGGACTACTGGACGGCAATGGCCACTCCCGAAGCGCTGTCTCCCCGGGCCAGGCGCCAGCGCGAATTGCTCGAATTCATCATGCGCCGGGAAAGCGTCAGCCGCCTTGAGGCCCGGCAAGCAGGTTTCAATCCGGACATGCTGCGGCAACTTGAGAACAGGAATCTGCTGCGGAAGCAAACCCGGAGCGCAACGCCGGCCAAGGCATTCCACCCCTTGCCGCCCGGCGGCCGGCAGCGGCCCGCGCTCAATACGGAGCAGAGCGCCGCAGTGGCAAGGTTTCAGGCCGCCGGAGACGGATTCCGTTGCGCCCTGCTCAATGGCGTTACCGGCTCCGGCAAGACCGAAGTCTACATGCGGTTGATGGAGGACGCGCTTGCCAGTGGTCGCCAGTGCCTGGTGCTCGTGCCGGAGATCGGCCTCACGCCCCAGACCGTGGAGCGCTTCCGGCAGCGCTTTCCACTGCCCCTGGCGGTGCTTCATTCCGGGCTGAGCGATGGCGAGCGCCTTGTGGCCTGGCGTCAGGCGGCGGAAGGCAGCGCCGCCATCTTGATCGGCACCCGCTCGGCGGTGTTTGCGCCCATGGCCCGCCCCGGCCTGATTGTGGTGGATGAGGAACACGATGCCTCCTTCAAGCAACAGGAGGGCTTTCGTTATTCCGCCCGGGATCTTGCCGTCATGCGGGCCAGAATGGAGGGCGTCGGCATCGTGCTCGGCTCCGCCACGCCAAGCCTGGAAAGCTTCCACAATGCCAATACCGGTCGTTTTCTCGGGCTTGAACTGAAACAACGCGCAGGCGGTTCCGTGCCGGCCAGGCTGCTGCCACTGAACATCGCCAACCAGCACTTGCCCGGGGGGCTGTCGGAAATGGCCCTGATGAAAATCGCCCAGCATCTCGAAGCGGGAAACCAGGTGCTGGTATTCATCAATCGCCGGGGTTTCGCGCCGATTCTGCACTGCCTGCTATGCGGCTGGATGGCGCAATGCGAAGATTGCAGCGCCTGCCTCACAGTGCATGCCAAACCACCCTGCCAGCGTTGCCACCACTGCGATTCCCGGCGCAAGATTCCCACGCGCTGCCCGGTCTGCCAGCAGGACGATCTTGCCACCATGGGCCTGGGCACCCAGCAGGTCGAGGGTTTTTTGCAAAAGGAGTTTCCCGCCACGCCGGTATTGCGCATCGACCGGGACTCCACCCGGGGCAAGCACGGCTTCAGCAAGCTGCTCAATGATGTGGCCCGGGGCGAGCCCGCCCTGCTGATCGGCACCCAGATGCTTGCCAAGGGCCATCATTTTCCCGGCATCACCCTTGCCGTCATCGTGGATGCCGATGGCGGACTGTTTTCACCGGATTTCCGCGGTCAGGAACAGATGGCGCAACTGATCATCCAGGTTGCCGGTCGTGCGGGCCGCGACAGCGAGCGCCCCGGAGAAGTGCTCGTGCAGACCCGCCACGCCGAACACGAGACCCTGCGGCACATCATCGATTCGAGCTATTCCGAATTTGCCGCCCATTTGCTTGCCGAGCGAAGGGCCGCGACCATGCCGCCCTTCGCGCATCTTTGCCTGCTGCGCGCCGAATCGAAAGACCGGGAAGCGGCGCGGGCTTTCCTGCGCCGGGCGAGACGCGGCATCGAAAGCCATTGCCGTGAAATGCAAGTCCACCTGACCGGCCCCCTGCCGGCGCCCATGGAAAAGCGTCAGTCGCGTTTTCGCATGCATCTGCTGTTGCGAAGCCAAAGCCGGCCGGGCCTGCGCGGGGTGCTTTCCCGGCTTGCGCCACAGCTCGATGAGGCGCCCGCACCCCGGGAACTGCGCTGGCAGATCGACGTGGACCCCATCGACCTGCTTTGACCTCGGCACCTTAGCTTTTGCGTAATTTGCCGACACTATAGAATAGCGGGCCGGGTGAAATTTCCGGAAAAGCCACCAAACCCATGCTGAAGGCAGAAGATGGCGCGAAAAAAAACTTCCTCGTTTTCCTCCGGCCTGCTATGGCTGACGCTGGCCGGCGGCGCCACGCTGCTGGCCTATTTCCTGCTTACGCCTTCCGGAAGCTCGCCCGCGGCGCCAGCCGAAACCGTTTCCGAATCTGGCGAGGCGGGCGGAGCCCTGCAATTCGAGTTCTATGACCGACTGCAACAGGAAGCCGTGGAAACCAATGTGCAAGTCAATGAACCGGCGCCGCCCGGCGCCGCGGAAATCAGCCAGCTTATTGAACAACTGACGCCTGAAGAACCATCGCCTGCCCGGAACCAGTTGGAGATTGCGGCCGGAGCGCTGGAAGAACTCGCCCAGACGATCGCCGCGGGCCTCGATACCCGGGCGCCCGAACCGGTTGCCGAACCGGAACCACTGCCGCCGGTGCCGGTGGAACCGACTCAGCCGTCAGAAACCATTCTCGCCGTGCCAGAATTATCCGGGATACCCATCGAATCGGTCGCGACCTCCGCGCCGAATCGCCCAACGGAACCCGAGCCAGAGCCTGCCCCCGTCAGGGAATCAACATCCGCTTCCACAAGTCAGGCCGCCGCCGGTCCCGGAACGCAATTGCCAGCGGCAACAAGCCCCCGTCCGGGTGGCACAGTGCTGCAATCCGGTGCTTTCCGACGGGAGGAACTCGCCCGCAGGGAGCTTGAGCGGCAGCGCAGCCTCGGCCTGGATGTGGAAATCGAGGAGCGTCCGGGGGAGGGCGGTGCCCTGTTTCTGATCCGCTCCAATCCTTACCGCGGCAGCGATGCGCTGGAAGAAGCCGAACTCGTTTTCCGTCTGCACAATATCGAGACCATGCGGCGCACCCTGCCTTGAGCCACCCGCGGACCCGGCGCCGTCCGGCAATTTCGATATTGATTTTTGCCTTGCCACCCCAACCTTCAGAAGATGGGCCGGGAGACTGTTTTGGACCAATACAAAGGCACGACCGTCGTATCCGTGCGCCGGGGCAACTGCGTGGCCATCGGCAGCGACGGCCAGGTAAGCCTTGCCGATACCGTACTCAAGGGCAATGCCCGCAAGGTGCGCAAGCTGTACAAGAATTCGGTCCTCGCGGGTTTTGCCGGCGGCACCGCCGACGCCTTCACCCTGTTCGAGCGATTCGAAGCGCAACTCGAGCAGCATCAGGGCAAGTTGCTGCGGGCTTCGGTGGAACTCGCCAAGATGTGGCGCACCGAGCGCTCGCTGCGGCGGCTCGAGGCCCTGCTGCTCGTGGCTGACCGCGAATCCTCCCTGCTCATCACCGGCAATGGCGATGTCATCGAGCCGGAAGACTCGATGCTTGCCATCGGCTCCGGCGGCAATTACGCCCTCGCGGCGGCCCGGGCGCTGTACGGCCACACCGGGCTTGGCGCCAGGGAAATCGTTGAGCAAAGCCTTGACATCGCCGCGGATATCTGTGTCTACACCAACCACAGCCTTTCCATTGAAGAACTTTCCATTGACTGACCGGGCCCGCTTGACAAGCGAATCGCGCCAGGGTCCGCCGGGAGCGGCACTTGTATGTCCATGATGACGCCCAGAGAAATCAGCTCGGAACTCGACAAGCATATCGTCGGCCAGAATGACGCAAAACGCGCGGTGGCCATTGCCCTGCGCAACCGCTGGCGCCGCCTGCGGCTCGATGAAGACATGCGCGACGAAATCACCCCCAAGAATATCCTGATGATCGGCCCCACCGGCGTCGGCAAGACCGAAATCGCCCGCCGCCTCGCCAGGCTTGCCAAGGCGCCCTTCATCAAGGTGGAGGCCACCAAGTTCACCGAAGTCGGCTATGTGGGCCGCGATGTGGAATCGATCGTCCGTGATCTGGCGGATGAGGCGGTGAAGATGCTGCGCGAGGCGGAAATCCAGAAAGTCGAAAATCTGGCCATGGACCGGGCCGAGGAGCGTATCCTTGATGTCTTGCTGCCCCGGGCCAGGGAACAGGAAGGCGAGCAGCGCGATTCGGGAGCGCGCCAGCTTTATCGCAAGAAACTGCGCGAAGGCGAACTCGACGACCGCGAGATCGAACTGCAGCTCGCCGAAACCCAGGCGGGGGTCGAGATCATGGCGCCTCCCGGCCTTGAGGAAATGACCAGCCAGTTGAAGACCATGTTCTCCAACATGAACAGCGGCCGCAAGAAGCTGCGGCGCATGCCCGTCAATGCGGCGCTGAAAGCCGTCTCCGAAGAAGAACAGGCAAAACTGATCGACGAGGAGGAGATCCGCGCCCGGGCGGTGGAAGTCACCGAGCAGACCGGCATCGTGTTCCTCGATGAAATCGACAAGGTGACGACCCAGCATGAGTTGTCCGGCGCCAGCGTTTCCCGGGAGGGTGTGCAGCGCGACCTGCTGCCCCTGATCGAGGGCTCCACGGTCAAGACCAAGTACGGCATGATGCGAACCGACCATATCCTGTTCATCGCCTCGGGAGCATTCCACTTTTCCAAGCCATCCGACCTGATTCCCGAACTCCAGGGCAGGCTGCCCATCCGCGTGGAGTTGCAGGCGCTGTCGGTGGAGGATTTCGAGCGCATTCTGGAAGAGCCGGACGCCTCGCTGACCGAGCAATACCAGGCCCTGCTCGCCAGCGACGGCCTGCGCCTGGAATTCGCCGAAGACGGTATCCGCAAGATCGCCGAAATCGCCTGGCGGGTGAACGAGCGCACCGAAAACATCGGCGCCCGGCGGTTGCATACGGTGATGGAGCGCCTGCTGGAAGAAGTGTCCTTCGGTGCGCCGGACATGGCCATCGCCAGCAACGGCAAGCTCGTCATCGACGCCGAATACGTGGAGAAACAGCTCGCCGACCTGGCCCGGGACGAAGACCTGGCGCGTTACATCCTGTAAGGGAGACATCCGGGCGGGCCAATGCCAGAGTCAACCCACATCCGCGGCGACCTTCCCGGTGCGGGCCGATGAGCCGCATTCCCGCGGGGATCAGGCTGCACCAGGCCTCCGGGGTGCTGGCGCTCGAATATCCCGACGGCGACGAATGCCGCCTTGAAGCGGAATTCCTGCGGGTCCACTCTCCCTCGGCGGAAGTCAGGGGCCATGGCCCCGGCCAGGAAGTGCTGCAGACGGGCAAGCGCAAGGTGCGCCTCACCGGCGTGGAAGCCGTGGGCAATTACGCCCTCAAGCTGAGTTTCGACGACGGCCACGACACCGGTATTTATAGCTGGGATTACCTCCATGAGCTATGCTCGCGCAAGGAGGAACTCTGGCGCGACTATCTCGACCGCCTGCGGGCGGCCCGGGCAAGCCGCGACCCGGCGGCGCCCGGTGTGCAGATACTGCGATTCAGGCAACCCGAATGAGCGAGGCAGGCAAGACCGCAAACTTCGGCTACCGCAAGGTTCCGCATGCCGAGCGGCAATCCCGGGTGAACGAGGTATTCCACTCGGTGGCCCGGCGCTACGACCTGATGAACGATCTCATATCCCTGGGCAGCCATCGCCTGATCAAGCGTTTTACCCTGGAATCCAGCGCGGTGCGTCCCGGCCATGCGGTGCTTGACCTGGCCGGAGGCACCGGCGACATGGCCATGCGCTTCTCGCCGCTGGTGGGTCTGCAAGGCCGGGTGGTGCTGGCGGACATCAATGCCGACATGCTGGGCATCGCCAGGGACCGCATCATTGATCGCGGCCTCGCGGACAACATCGAACTCGTGCAACTCAACGGCGAGGAACTTCCCTTCGCCGAAGCGAGTTTCGATTGCGTCAGCATCGCCTTCGGCCTGCGCAATATCACCGACCAGCCCAGGTCCCTGGCCGCCATGGCGCGGGTGCTCAAGCCCGGCGGCAGGGTGCTGGTGCTGGAGTTTTCCCGGGTCCGGAATCCCTGGCTGAGCCGGGCTTACGACGCCTGGTCGGCGCTCTGGCCGCCGCTGGGCAAGCTCGTTACCGGCGACGCCGACAGTTACCGCTATCTGGTGGAATCGATCCGGGTGCATCCCGACCAGGAAACCCTGCTCGCCATGCTGGAAGCCGCGGGATTCGAGCAATGCCGCTGCCATGACATCCTGGACGGTATCTGCGCCCTGCATGTGGGCCTGAAACCCCCACTCGCCGCGGGCTGAACTCCCCATGACGCTTGCCCTGGCCGGTACCGCGCTGCTGCTTCCCGTGGAAAAGGCGCTCAATGGCCTGCTCGACCAGGACGGCCACGCCCGCTGCGCCCTGGCCCGCTTCCGCGGCAAGCGGCTGGTGGTGCAAACGCCCCGGGCGGGATGCATCCTGCGCTTTGAAGAGCGGCGCGTGGGACTCAGCCCCTGGCGCCCGGAGGCCCTGCCGGAGCCCGTTGATGCCACCATCGAGGGTCCTGTCAGCGAATTGCTCGCCTTGCTGGCCGACCCGGAGCGGCCCATGGCCGGCCGCGGAATCCGCATTGAAGGAGACGCCGAATTGCTGCTTGAAGTGCAAGGCGTCCTGGGCTCGCTCGACATCGAGTGGCAGGATCTGCTGCAACCCGTTCTCGGCGATGTGATCAGCAACAGCCTCGGCGACGCCGTGGCCGGCGCCCGCAACTGGACCCGCCAGGCCGGCGGCAATATCAGGCGCAATCTGGCGAATTACCTGCAATACGAAGCCGGCGTGATGCCCAGCCCCGAAGAGCTCGCGGCCTTTGCCGACCGGGTGGATGCGCTGCGCCTGCGAATCGACCGCCTGCGGGCGCGTATCGAAAACCTGCCGGAAAGCGATCTTCTTCGGAAATCAAGCTGACCCGGCGCCGACAAGGCAGCGGATTCGGACCCCTGGATGCTTCACTCGACCGGGGATTGCGAAGTCCAGAAGAAGACCTCCCAGTCCCGCAGCGGCTCGGCGCCCGCATACAGCGGTTCATCCACCGACCTGCCCGCCTTGGCGGCCCATTGCTCGAGCATGGGCATGCGCGCATCGCCAAGGATTTCGGTGGCGGTCATGGCAAAGGTCTCATCGCCGATTCGCAGCCAGCCGTCCCCGCCCCGGTCCCGCACGCGCTGGGCCCAGTAGCCCCCATCCGGGCGGGTGGCGGTGATCACGCCATCGGGAGTGCCGGCAAAGGAGAGGTAGATCACCAGCGGCGGGAAGCCGGCCTGCTTCATCATCAATGGGCCGGGAATCTCGTTGTGGGCGGTGAAATCGACCGGGGCCGGAGTGAGTTCCCCGCCGATGATGATACCCGGCGTTCGGCCAAGCCCCTGGTTGGAAAGATACGGCGCCGTGAAAATCCAGCCCAGTAGTCCCGCGGTGATCACGACCAGGGCGGAGAGTCCGGCGATACTGCGCTTGCTCATGGCAGATTCTCATTGTTCAAATGGAGGGGACACCCAGTATAGCTGATTTGTGTGCTATCTTTGCTGCCCCGCTCAAGACGGCCATTTGGGCGTTCATTGTGACTTACCTGCCGCGCCTGACCAGGGTGCTCAACGTCATTGCGCGCTATCGGCTCGATGAGTTTCTGCGGGGCCGGCGGCGACTGCGTCTGCTGCGGGTTCTGCTGCGGATGTACCGTCTCCCGTTCGCCTTCGCCAAAACGCCGCCCGGCAACCGCAATGCGCGGCTGCGGCTTGCCATGGAAGAACTTGGCCCGATCCATGTCAAGTTCGGCCAGTTGCTTTCCACGCGCCGGGATTTTCTCGCCCCGGAACTCGCCGACGAACTGCGGCTCCTGCAGGACCGCGTACCGCCTTTCGAGCAGCCGCCCATCGGCGAACTGGCCGGCGAACTGCTTGGCATGCCCGTGGAGGAGGCATTTGCCGAACTTGACCCCCGGCCCCTGGCCTCGGCCTCGGTGGCCCAGGTGCATGCCGCCGTATTGCATGGTGGCGAGGCTGTCGTGGTAAAGGTGATCCGGCCCGGCATCGAGGCGGCCATCGACGCCGACATCGAACTGCTCAAGGGCGTGGCGGAATGGATCGACCGCGGCTTCTCCTTCGGCCGCCGCCTGCGCCTGGTGGAAGTCGTGCGCGACTACGAGAAAACCATCAGGGACGAACTCAATCTGCTGCTCGAAGCCGCAAGCACCATGCGCCTGCGGACCAATTTCGAAAACTCCCCCATGCTGTACGTGCCGAAGATTCACGCCGAATACAGCCGCCCCAGACTACTCGTGATGGAGCGCGTGCAGGGCATTCCGGTCACCGATGTGGAAGCGCTGCGGGAAGCGAAGGTCAACCTGCGGAAACTGGCGGAAAACGGCGTTTCGGTGTTCTTCACCCAGGTGCTCGAACACAATTTCTTCCACGCCGACATGCACCCGGGCAATATCCTGGTGAGCCCGGAAGACCCGGAAAATCCGCGCTACATCGCGCTCGATTGCGCCATCATCGGCTCGCTCAGCCGGGCGGACCAGGACTATGTCGCCCGCAATCTGCTGGCGATCTTCCAGCGCGACTATCGCCGGGTCGCCGAATTGCACATCGCCTCGGGGTGGGTGTCCCGCAAGACCCGGGTCCACGATTTCGAGTCCGCCATCCGCAGCCTGTGCGAGCCGGTTTTCGAGCGCCCCCTGGGCGAAATCTCCTTTGCCGGCCTGCTGCTGCAGTTATTCATCACCGCCCGGCAATTCGACATGGAGGTGCAGCCATCCCTTGTGCTGTTGCAGAAAACCCTGCTGCACATCGAAGGGCTGGGGCGGCAGCTTTATCCCGAGTTGAACCTGTGGGGGACCGCCCTGCCTTATCTCGAAGCCTGGGAAAAGAAGCGGCTCAGCCCCCTGAACTGGCTGGAACAGGTGCGGGGAAAGCTGCCCGACTGGGTCAGCGAGGCGCCATTGCTGCCCCAGCTTGCCTTCGATTCCGCCACCCGGGTGAACCAGCTTGTGGAAATCGGCGAAAGCCTGATTCGCCGCCAGGAAATCGCCACACGCCAGCGAATGCGCAACCGGCGCCTGGCGCGGCGGGGTGGTATGCTCTGCCTGCTGCTGGCGGCCCTGGCCCTGATTCCCCCGGTGGCCGCAACGCTGCGGGAGTTGCCCGGACCAAGCCTCGTGTTGGCCCTTGCGGGTCTTGCCCTGTTACTTTTCGCCCGATGAATGGAGGCTGTTGCCTTGTCCTGGCTGGATGAAGTGAAATGGAACGAAAAAGGTCTGGCGCCCGTGGTAACCATGGAGGCCAACACCGGCGAATTGCTCATGCAGGCCTGGGCGAACCGTGAAGCCCTGGCGGCCACAGTGGCCGAGAAGCGGGCGGTGTACTGGTCGCGCTCCCGTTCGCGTATCTGGCGCAAGGGCGAAGAGTCGGGTGACGTACAGAATCTGGTGGGTATTCTGCTGGACTGCGACGGCGACACCATCTGCTACCAGGTGGAGCAGCTCGGCGGCGGGGCCTGTCACACCGGACGCCGGACCTGCTTTTTCCGCAAGCTGGAAAACGACGCCTGGCGGCTGCTCGAACCGGACGACGAGGAAAACCGGACGGGGCAACTCCCATGAGCGGCAACAACACCCTGGCGCAACTCGAAACGACCCTGGAAGCGCGCAAGTCGGCCGCGCCGGAAGAATCCTATGTGGCGAGCCTGTACCAGGGCGGCTTGAACAAGATCCTGGAAAAGGTTGGCGAGGAAGCCATCGAGGTCATTCTCGCCGCCAGGGATGCGGAGAACGGCGGCGCCGAGCAGCGCCGGGAAGTCGTGGCGGAAACTGCGGACCTCTGGTTTCACAGCATGGTCATGCTCTCAAGCCTCGGCCTGAGCCAGGAGGATGTGTTGGCCGAACTGGAAAAACGATTTAACATGTCGGGTCACGAAGAGAAATCTTCACGGGAGGCATAACATGGGTATCGGTGGAATAGGCATCTGGCAACTTCTGATCATTCTCTTGATTGTGGTAATGCTGTTTGGCACCAAGAAACTTCGCACGCTCGGCTCCGATCTCGGCGGCGCGCTGAAAGGATTCCGCAATGCCATGAAGGATGAGGACCCGGACGGGAAAGACAAGCAGGATGAGATCGAAGATCAAACCGCGCCCGCGGGGGTTGAACCCGTTGGCGCCGCATCCAGGGCCGCCAAGAGCGAGTAGCGCCCTGGCTGAATACTCCGGCGCGGGGCTGGCGCATGCCCAGTATCCATTCAACTGAACTGCTGCTGATCCTGGTGGTCGCGCTGCTCGTGATCGGGCCCGAGCGGCTGCCGGCGGCCATCCGCACGGTAAGCCTCTGGGTCGGCCGCTTCCGGCGCAGTTTCTACAAGGTCAAGTCCGAGATCGAGCGCGAATTGAATGCCGATGAAGTCCGGCGGCAGTTGCACAATGAATCGGTGCTTGCCGATATCCGCAACGCCAAGTCCGATGTGCGGAAAGTCGCCGGTGAAGCGCGCAGCTCGGTGAACAGGATCGTCAATTCAAAGGATTTCGACCCCGGGGCCTCCCCCGCCACCGAAGAGCAAGTGCGCAATGCCGCGCTGGAAAGGGAGGCCGCGGCGAGCGGAGCGGGGGAGGGCGAAGAGGCAGGGGAAACCGAAACCCGGACCGGCGCCGGCGTTGAAGCCGGCGCTGAAGAGCCCGAGCCGCAAGCCGTACCCGCAACCGAAGCTGCCGCCGAAGCCGTCAAATGACCTCGGCCGAAGACGAGAAGGAACTGACCCTGATCGACCACCTGGTCGAATTGCGTGATCGGATCATGAAATCCCTGATCGCCGTGGTGGTGCTCTTCCTTGCCCTGTTCTATTTCGCCAATGATATCTACACCTATGTCGCCAGCCCGCTGATCTCCGCATTGCCGGAAGGCACAAGCATGATCGCGGTGGACCCCACCTCGCCATTTTTCGCGCCTTTCAAGCTGACTTTCTACGCGGCGGTGTTTCTTGCCGC
This sequence comes from Pseudomonadales bacterium, assembly GCA_022821865.1. Classification (GTDB taxonomy): domain Bacteria; phylum Pseudomonadota; class Gammaproteobacteria; order Pseudomonadales; family Pseudohongiellaceae; genus UBA9145. The sequence continues at coordinate 9,109 of JAJECW010000128.1, read as the reverse complement.
GCCGTACATCCTCTACCAGATGTGGTCATTCATCGCGCCGGGGCTGTACAAGAACGAGAAAAAGCTCGCCATCCCGCTGTTCATTTCCAGCGTGGTGCTGTTCTACGCCGGCATCGCCTTCGCCCGCTATGTGCTGTTCGGCATCGTGTTCCGCTTTTTCATCTCGGTAGCCCCGGAAGGCATCCAGGTGGCGCCGGACATCAGCAGCTTCCTGAGTTTCGCCCTGACAATCTTCCTCGCCTTCGGCCTGGCTTTCGAGATTCCCATTGCGGTCTATCTCTGCATCTGGGCCGGGCTCGCCGAACCCGAAGCACTGGCCGGCAAACGACCCTACGTGGTGGTGGGCTGTTTCGTCGTCGCCATGCTGCTCACGCCCCCGGACCCCTTCACCCAGTCCATGCTCGCCCTGCCCATGTGGGCCCTGTTCGAACTCGGCATCGTAGCCGGCAAAATGGCCCGCAAGCGACAACAGGAAGACGAGGCGAACGAGGCGCAGTCGGCGTAATCAATGAAAGGATAGCTTCTGCCAGCGCGAACGGCAATTCAGTTTTGGGCCCGCACCCCACCGCTTCCGCCAACGCGGTCTTTTGCGGTTCTCCCCCGCCGCGAAACGGCATCATTTCATCGGCGGCGCCGCCCCGCCCCCGAAGCGCAACTGCTCTAGGGAAGCTCTGATTAAGTCAGAGCTTCCCTGGCGTGAAACCGAGGAGAGCATCCGCCAACGCGAGAAACTTGCCGCCGAGCGCAAATCCCGGCCTGCCCACTGGCCCCCGTCAAGCCGTTCCACCAGGAAGCAGAGGCGGGAGATCAGGAAGTTCAGGGAAAATAGGAATTTTCCTTCAATTTATGGATATACTCAGAATATCCGTTTGCTATCCCTTTACGCTCCGACGAGAGTCGAAGGGACGCCAGATCCGGGATTTTCGGGCGTATTCCGTTGGGAGCATGGTGTTGGGCGACCAGGCAACAGGCCGGATGCCAAGGTGGTATTCATCGTGACAGGGTTGTTATAGCAACAAAATTGCTCTGTCGAAGATGTAACGCACATTCAAGCCGGGGACGGATCATGCCGTCCCCGGCAATCTTTTGGATTTATTGCAAATTGACCGGAAATCTGAATAAAAGATCAGCCGGATTCTTCAGGAGAGAACATTATGGAATACCCACTGACTCTACTAGATTCGCTCATGATCGTGCTGATCGTGATGACATCGATCAATTTTCTGCCAGCAGTTGTGTGGGATATGAAAACGGGCCGCTATAGTGGTTACTTTGGCTGGAAAGCCCTGTCTATCCTCTTGTTCATAGCAGTTGTCAGCGGCTTTGGCTCGGTTCGGCAGGGAGATGAAGGTCCGGCTGTAATGACAAATATCAGCTTCCACTTGTTTCAGGTGCTGGTCTTTTCCCGCATATTCGTGGAGTTCGCCCACCACCACAAGTACAAGGTCTGGCTGCACCGTCAATACCATAAGCTGACCGATCACGACGACCCTCGCGAAGCATAGCCTTGAGCGATCAGGCTATCGCCGGAACCACCGGATCGGCCGGGAACTTCACGGAGCCGCAGCCATGAGAAGCAATCGGGAGAACCCATTCACACCGGGTTTAGGCATAATGCCTCCATATCTGGCGGGTCGCGAATCCGCGCAGGATAAAATTGCGGCGGTCCTGACGAGCATCGCGGAAGGAGGCGCGAAATATGGCGATCTGGTTCTTGTCGGACCCCGGAGAACCGGTAAAATGGCCCGCAAGCGGCAACAGGAAGACGAGGCGAACGAGGCGCAGTCGGTGTAATCAATGAAATGGAAGGATAACTTCTGCGACCAGATGCCAAGCATGCGGTGACTATCCAGGGAGTCCTTGCTTCGGCGCGCACCTGTTGACATTTCCTGAAGGAAGAATAAACTTAGCTCAACTTAGCTAATTGAGTATTCGAATGAATGTCAACATGCACGAAGCGAAATCACAACTCTCCCGTCTGGCCGAACTGGTTCACCAGGGTGAAGAGGTCGTGATTTGCAAGGCGGGTGAGCCATGGCTGCGGTTATTGCCGTATAACGAATGCCCGCAAGAGCGGAAACCCGGTCGACTGAAAGGGCAGATCTGGATGTCTGATGATTTCGAGGATGACGATGAGGAACTCATCGAGGCCATGGAGAATTCGAAGATTTTCCCGGACGAGGGCTGACGATGAGTCGGCTGTTGCTGGACACCCACTCTCTCCTGTGGTGGCTGAGCGATGTTCCCAAGTTGGCTAAGGATGCACGGGCCGCAATCGCCAATCCAGGAAACGATGTCTTTGTTAGCGCGGTCAGCGGATGGGAAATCTCCGAGAAGCGGGCCAAGGGGCGGATAACCGCACCAGAAAATCTGGCCGCGCTGATCGAAGAGGAAGGATTCACCCATTTGCCGTTGTCCTTCCATCACGCCGAACAGGCGGGATGTCTCCCGCCACACCATCGCGACCCGATCGACCGGATGCTTGTCGCCCAGGCCCGGGTAGAGAAACTGATCATCGTGACCAGAGACGCGTCCATCCCGCTCTATGGCGTCCGAACCATGGCCGCGTAACTTGCGGTCGCAAATTTTGGCGGGTCCGAGTCTTGAAAGTGACTCCAATGCAGTTATCGATTTCCGCGAGCGCCTTGTGGTTGATCCACATGAGCGAGCGGCAACGCCGCCCGGAGGAAAAAGAGACCCGGCCCTTCGGGTTGTGTCTGTCACGTCGCCACCCGGCGTTGCGACTCGCTCATCTGGAATCACCAAACTACGCTCCCCGCGCCTTGATTGGCGACGTGACAGACACAACAGGGCAACAGCGCATAGTGTGAACAGGCCCTAAGCCTCACTGATCCACAGGTCGATGAGCAATGGTATGCGGTGGCGAAACGAAGGCTTGAGGGGCTTCGATCCCGCAAAGTCGATGCGGTCCCGGCAAATCGAGTTTTTGACAGACTATGGAAAGATCGTCAGTAGGCGCAGTCTGGTTTCATCCAACGCGGTCTTGCGGGGTCCTCTCCCGCCGCGAAAAGGCATCGGCTCCGGCGCCGGAACAAGATGTTCCTGCGGTTCATCAACGGCATCGTAGCCGGCAAAATGGCCCGCAAGCGGCGGCAAGAGGGCGAGGCGAACGGGACGCAATCGGTGTAATCTAAAACGCCCAAACACGTTCCCGGAAGGGCAATGTGATTGAATTCAAAACCGAAAGAGTGCGCGCATCAATGAGATACAAAGTGGTCCGCGAGTCATCACCCAGGGGTCTTCGTAATGCAACAACTCGCTCTTCATCGCTGCCGGACTCGCAGAATCGCTGAGGTAGAGGATTGTACGGCAACTCCGCACCGTTAATATCCAGTTCCCCCTGAGACAGGATTTTCCCTGTGAAAGTGTCAACGAGTATGAACTCAGGCGTCAGTTCCAGAACGTTATGTTCACCGCGCCTGCCTTTCTGGATGAGCCAGCGAGAACCATTGTCAAACAGATGGCTCCTGCCGAACGTATCCAGGTCGAATCGAGACAAAATCTCTCCCGTGGAAAAGTCAATCAAGCGCCAATCTGAATCTGGATCTACAGCATCTCCCCTGGGACGGGCGAGTAAGCGACATCCGTCTCGCCTACTAAGCATTACGTAGTCCTGATCCGGCCAGTCTGCATATTGTACCTGTCCGGTAAGTGAATCGAAAGACCATGCTTCTCTCCCGCCCGCGACATAAAACCTTCCGCCGGACTGACATACCGCACTATCTGCGGAAGAACTCACGAAGCCATCCACAATCAAGTTGAAGGATAAATCCGATACCGCAAACCTGTTGTGTTCAACATTGTCATATCTGTGACCAGATAGAATGAAGTCGACTATCTGATCTTGCGCTTGAACCAATTGACTTGAGCTATAAGTGGCCCATTCTGGAGTGATTCCTTGCTCTTTGTAATTGATTTTTGGTATTTCAGTTTGAGTGCGGTAGTTGCGACCGAGATTTTCCAAGAAGTAACTATCTACTGTCGACGTGATGTAGCCATCATCGTCAATCACCGAATTCAGTCTCTCACCGGATATTGGATCCACAACCACCTCCGGAGAAGCCAGAACATCCAGTGTAAAATTGTTTCCTACGCCATTGTTAAGTACCCGAATACCAAGCCACCAAAGATTTCCTACGTCCTTAATCTCCAGAGTTGAAGAATTGAGCACCATAAACTGGGCATCCCTCGAAACTACAGCAATATCCCGGCATGCGGCGAACACGCTGCCGTGAACCAGGCATCCAATCAGCAGTACGCATGCATGCGATTTCATCGTTCAAATCCCTCATTCAGTTGGTACAACTAATGGGTCTGGAAATAACGTCAGATACATAGTTTGGCGAGCCTCCAAGGCCAACAATTTCAAACATTTCTGTATCGGAATCCCCAAAATAGTAACCATCGAAATTTTTACTCTGCCTGTTGGTTGACTGCCCGGTGCCAGCATTGTGCCTAAATGGACACCCATCCTACCAGATCCAGGAAAATCTGATTTCGCTGGTTCAAGGATTTCACTCCGGTAGCAGGCTTCGTTGCATCGAAACCCCCGGGCACACGGAATCGCGGGCAGGGGCCATCCCGCCCATCCGAGCGTGAATTTTGGGTAGGTTCGTGCCTACGCCGCTTTCTTCATACGACGCCTCTCCCATGCCTTCACGCTTTCCAGCCCATGAAACAGCACAATCGCCCGCTTTTGGATTTCCAGCGTCAACACCCGCCATTGCACCGCGTCCAGACCCAGCGCCGACGCCGGTAAAACGGGTTCCCCGGTCTCTCCGCCCGCACCGTCACGCCGCGCCTCTTCCGCCAGCATCTGCAACCGCGCCTGTACCGAAGTGAAATCCGAATCCGCCAGCGTCCCGCACAGCCGCGCCCGCACCGGGTTCAAGTCCACATAGACCATGCACGCCAACAGCGCCGCCCCGTCCAACCCGCCCCGAAGATACGCCCGCGCCAGCGGATCGCCGGAAAACAGCCGCGTCCAGCGCCTGATGACCTCGTCCCGGTCCCAGGCGGCCCTGCTCGATATCCAGATACAGCACCACATGGTAGTGTGGTTGCCCGTCACCGCGTAGGCGGCGATGCGGATGGCGAAGACCTCCTCCAGCAGTTTCATCCGTTCCAGGAGCCAGGGTTTGCGGTGGTCGAAGTTTTTGCCGTTGTAGTCGTCCTCGCCGCAGAGCAAGGCGCGAGGAGCGTAGTTTGGTGATTCCAAATGAGCGATTCGCAACGCCGGGTGGCGACGTGACAGACACAACCCGAAGGGCCTGTTCTCTTTTTCCTCCGGGCGGCGTTGCCGCTCGCTCATGTGGATCAACCACACGGCGCTCGCGGCGTCTTGCCAGACGAAAAAAGAGATCCGGCAGGGCGACAGCGCATAGTGTGAACAGGCCCTAAGTATTCCCTGAAAAATTCCCTCCCTGTCGTCCCAGCGTTGCCGGGTCCCTGGCGTGAAGCCGCGCCTCCTCCCGGCTCACCTGTGCCGTGGCGAGCAATTCCGCCAGGCTCTGGTCCAGGGTGATCATTCCCAGGGACGCGCCGGATTGCATGCAGGAATAGATCTGGGCAATCCGATCTTCCCGCACCAGATTGCGCACGGCGGTGCTTGCCAGCAGAATCTCCCGGGCGGCAACGCGCCCGCCGCCGGGTCTGCGCAGCAGGGTCTGGGCGATCACCGCCTGCAGGGATTCCGCAAGCTGGGTTCGAACAATGGCTTTTTCCGCCGCGGGAAAGACATCGATAATGCGATTGATGGTTTTCACCGCCGAGGCGGTGTGCAGGGTGGCGAGCACCAGATGGCCGGTTTCCGCCGCGGTCAATGCCAGGCGAATCGTTTCCGGGTCGCGCAGCTCGCCAAGCAGGATGACGTCGGGGTCTTCCCGCAGGGCCGCCCGCAGGGCCGCCGCAAAACCGCGGGTATGCCGTTTCGCCTCGCGCTGGGTCACCAGGCAGCGGCGGCTGGAGTGGATGAATTCGATGGGGTCTTCGATGGTGAGTATATGGCCATGGAGATTGCGGTTGATGTGATCGACCATGGCCGCCAGGGTGGTGGACTTGCCCGACCCGGTGGGTCCGGTGACCACCACGAGACCACTGGGCAATTCGGCGATTCTCGCAATATCATCGCCCATGCCGAGTTGCTCCAGGCTCGGCACCGCTGCGGGAATCGCCCGGAACACCGCCGCCGGGCCATTGCGCTGCAGAAAGGCGTTGAGCCGGAAACGCGCCGCGTCGGCCGCCTCGATGGCAAGATCCATCTCCTCTCCGGCGAGGAAGCCCTGCCGCTGGTTGTGGTCGAGGCAGGAATCGATGCAGGCCTGCACCTGGCTCTTGTCCAGCGGTTCCAGCGCAGCCGGGCGCAATTCGCCATCGACCCGCAGCCAGGGCGGCAGCCCGGCGGCGAGATGCAGGTCGGATGCTCCCTGCTCCTTGCACAGGGCCAGCAATTTTCGAAGTTCCATGTAGAGTCCTCTTTCAACCTTGCATACAGATGGCGCGGCAACCACTGGTGGTAAACTTTCCCACCGAACCACTGAAAACCTCCGCATCTTTCAATAACCCGCCCGTGACCGATATTGCCCCCAGGCTGGAACAACTCCGCGCCCGTATCCGCGAATGCGAGGGTCGCCATGGCCGCCCGCCCGGCTCGGTGCGCCTGCTGCCGGTGAGCAAGGGACAGCCGGCGGCAGGAATTGCCGAAGCCAGACGGCTTGGCGTCACCGGGTTCGGCGAAAGTTACCTTAAGGAAGCCCTGGACAAGATGAGTCAGGCGGCGGATTGCCAGTGGCATTTCATTGGTCCCCTGCAATCAAACAAGACCCGCGGCATCGCGGAAAACTTTCACTGGGTGCAGAGTGTGGCGCGGTCGAGGATTGCCCGGCGGCTTAATGACCAGCGTCCGGCGGGTTTGCCACCGCTGAATGTCTGCGTGCAGGTCAATCTGTCGGGAGAAGAGAGCAAGTCCGGCGTGGCGCTGGCCGATGCCGAATTGCTGTGCCGGGAAGTCAACCGGCTGCCCCGGCTGCGCCTGCGCGGCCTCATGGCGATTCCGGCCCGGGTCGAACAGGAAGACGCCCAGCGCCTCGTATTCCGCAAACTGGCGGCGGAGTATCATCGCTTGCGGCGCGTATTTCCCGAAATGGATACCCTGTCCATGGGAATGAGCCATGACTTTGAAGCCGCCATTGCCGAAGGCGCCACCATGATCCGCCTCGGCACGGCCCTGTTCGGCGCCAGGAAAGGATGAAAAAGCGTTTTCCCTGACGTCATTCTGCGACTTCGCGCAGAATGACGGGGAAACATCATCGGCGCAGGCCCCGGCTTATGGGATAGAATGGCCGCTTTCCCGGAATCCGCCCGGAGCAGTTCCATGTCGGCACGAAAAATCGGCTTCATCGGCAGCGGCAACATGGCTGGCAGCATCGTGCTCGGCCTGCTCGACAAGGGCTGGCAGGCTTCGCGGATTTCCGTGACCGACATAGATCCCGACAAAGTGTCTCGGCTCGAGTGCGAACACAGCGTTAATGCCGCGAACAGCCAACAGATTGGCCAGGAGTGCGACCTGATCGTGCTTGCAGTCAAACCCCAGTCCATGGCGGATGCCTGCGCGACATTGCGACCCGCCCTCGGCAGCCGCAGCCCCCTGATCATGTCGGTGGCCGCCGGGGTGACCCTGGCGCGGCTCGCCGAATGGCTCGGTGACCGTCTGCCCATGGTGCGCTGCATGCCCAATACCCCGGCGCTGATCGGCTGTGGCGCTTCGGGCCTCTTCGCCAATGCCCGCGCCGACGCCGGCCACCGGCAAAGCGTGGAGGAATTGATGCGCGCCGTGGGCATCTGCGTGTGGTGCGAAAGGGAGTCGGATCTCGATATCGTTACCGCATTGTCCGGCTCGGGCCCGGCGTATTTCTTCCTGTTCATGGAAGCCATGCAAAACGCCGCGCAGGGGCTTGGGCTCGATGCCGGCCTCGCCAGGCAACTCACCCGTCAGACCGCCCTCGGTGCCGCCCGGCTTGTGGACAGCAGCGAACTGGAGCTCGAAAACCTGCGCGTCCAGGTCACCTCTCCCGGAGGAACCACCGAGGCGGCGGTCAGGCAATTCGAAGGCAATGGCCTGCGCCAACTCGTGGAAACCGCCATCGCCGCCGCCGCCGAGCGCGCCGGCGAACTCGCCCGGGCCGGGGAGCAGGCGCCATGAATGAAGCCATGGCCTCGATTTTCAATGCCTTGGGAGGGCTTTATCTGCTGGCGATCCTGCTGCGCTTCCTGCTGCAGGTCGCCCGGGCCGATTTCTACAATCCCGTATCCCAGGCCGTGGTGCGGGTAACCGACCCCATGGTGCGGATTTTCCGCAACTTTATCCCCGGTTACCGCAATTTCGATTTCGCCACCCTGGTGCTTGCCTTCGTGGTGGAAGGCGTCGCCATCTGCGCGCTGCTGATGATCTACAACGCCAGCATACCCGGCGCCGCTTTCGTGGTGACCTGGTCGGTGCTCGGAGTGGTCTATTTCATCATCAACATCTACTGGTACGCCATTATCGCGTCCATCATCATGTCCTTCGTGATGATGTTTTCCGGCAACATGAATCCGCACCCCCTGCTGATGCTGGTCTGGCAGTTGACCGACCCGGTCATGGCGCCTTTCCGCAAGGTGCTGCCGCCCATGGGCGGGCTGGATTTTTCGCCCATTTTCGTTTTTATCCTGATTCGCTTTATTCTGGATTTTCTCAACACCACATTCGGTTCGCAGCAGGTTTCGCTGATCGTGATCGGCATCTAGGAGCCTGCGCCGTAGGAATTCGCGAAAGCGAAAATTCGCTATCGCCGCGCCCCCTGCCGGTCGATTGAGGCGAATATTGGCGGATATTCAACGAAATCGAGCGGCCGGGGGCGTGGATGAGAGCGGATTTGCAGCCGTGAATTCCTACGGCGCAGGCTCCTAGGGAAGCTCTGATTAAGTCAGAGCTTCCCTGCGGCACATGGAAGTGCCGCCGAATTCGATGGCGGAAGCCATTGAATTCGGGAGCAAAACAAAACCACGCTTTTGTTTTGCGATAATGAAAAACTCCACGGATGGAGTTTTT
>JAJECW010000038.1 GCA_022821865.1 Pseudomonadales bacterium | reverse complement strand
TCGAGCACGAATGAGATCGGCACCGACTGGGGCAGATAGCAGATCGCGTCGTCGCAGGCCTGATAGTTGAGGAATCCCGACAAGGTAATGGTTTCCATGTCGCTCAGCGCTTCCTCGGTTTCCGGCGTCGCGGCCATCACGACTTCCTGCAATATCGTGAACGGCTCCTGGAACACGGGCACGTATTCGTCGAGCGGCGCGAAATAGTAGATCTCCGATTCCGGAAACTCCACGGGCTCGAGCCGGTACATGTCCGAAGGCGCCAGTTCGAGGCCGATCACCCGGTAGCCGTTGCCTTCCGCGCCCGGCGCATAGACATGCATGTTCTCGCCGGGCCGCACTTCGATGACGATGGAAAATCGCGTACCCATGCCCACGAGGGTATTGCTCGGCCAGGCGGTGAAATCGAGTTGCGGCGACGAGCCTTCGATGGCCTCGATGGGCGAGACGCCGATGCCTTCCTTGAGCAGCACGTTCGTGGTCGTGTTGCGTTCGCGGTAAAACTCCTCGAAGTAGCGGGAAGTCACGCGGCCTTCGCCATCGACGATGAACGTGCCGGGATACGGCGTGCCCACGAATAACTGGCCGGCGCCGAATACCGAGACGTAACGCGCCACTTCGGCGACCAGATCAGGATCGTCGCTGCCGTCTTCGAGCGCTTCCTCGGCGACGGTATTGAGGATGCCGTAACGCGCGATGACCTCGGACTCTTCATCCGACAAGAGGGGAAAATCGATACCGCGGCGCTGGGCGAAATCCGCCAGCACAGCGGGAGAATCGTAACTGATGGCCGCCGCGCCGATGCCGGCGCTTTCCAGCTCACCCAATCGCTCTTGCAACTCCACGAGTTGCGCTTTGCAATAGGGTCACCAGTCTGCGGAGCGGTGGAACAGCAACATGGCGCCGTTCGGCCCCATGATCGAATCGAGATCATGAGTATTGCCAAACTGGTCCACCATCTCGAAATCCGGAACCAGCTCCCCGACCTGCGGCCCGAGCTCGGCCACTACGATCGGCTGTCTTTCCGCGGTCTCCGCCGCATCCTGCCCGACAGCGCCGCCGGCGAATGCCAGCAGGGCCGAAAAGGTTGCCGCTACCGGAAATGTGTGTCGTTTCATCAGCTTGAGTCCCGCTTGTGTCATTGCCGCCCATTCTAGCAACGGAATCGGCAAATTCTGAAGGGTTTGGAGATTTTCCTACTTTCGCGGTCGTAAAGTACGAGAAGGTAGGAAAATATTGAAAATTCTCCCGGAAAATGCTACTTTCTCGTATTTTAGAACGGAGAAGGTCGGAAAATGCTCCATCTCGTCGGGGAAACCATAGACAAGCATCGCGCCCAATATGGCGTGGAGACCGGCAAACTCGTGCAGGTCATGCGGGGAATCTATGTCGAGGCGGATGACGACGCCGACGCGGTGCTGTTCAATCATGCGCTGCGAATCACCGGCTATCTCTACCCCAGCACATATCTTTGCGGAGCCAGCGCCGAACTGCTAGCGCCCACCCCGGATTTCCGCCTGTTCCTGGGCGGCAATCGCAACAGCCGAACAAGACTGCGCAACCTGGAAATCGTACAGACTCGCGCCCCGCACGCGCCCGAAACGGAGCAAGTGGAAACTTCCGACTCGCTGGGCGACTTCAGGGTCCGCCGCTCAAGCTTGCGCTTTCGGTACCTGGAATCTTTTCGGCGGCGTAGCGAAGCCGCCGCGGCCATGTCTACCACGATGCAAAGCGATATCGCCGCGCGTCTGATCGATGCCGGCGGTATACAGACCGCCGTTATGGAATGCTGGCGGCTGGCCGAAGCCAACGGCTGGCGCAAGGAAGCGGCGCGGGCGGAGGCCTTTTTCAAAACTCCGTTGCGAGAGGCGCCGCCGCCGGAAGCCGTGCTTCACGTGGGCTGGCATGGCGAACGGGTCGGCGCGCTTTCCCATGACGGTTCGGTCTGGCGTTGGGAGCAAACCGCTCCGGAAGCCGCTTTCCCGGTTCGAGCCGGACCTCCGGGGAGGCTGCCGCCTTTCATCGAGAGCCTGCTGCCAGAAGGCTGGCTCGAACGCGTTCTGCAACCGAAATCGGAAGTCGAGCGCGTATCCGCCGGCAAACGCTACTTGTCGAATATCGTGATTTCGGCGAACCCGGAAGATCTTCAGACCTTGCCCGCCGACGTACTCGAAGGGCGGCTTGAATCGTTCACCCGCGAAGGCGCTTTTACGGGAGGCTACGAAGGCCCCACGCCCGCTTTCGAGAAATCGCTGGAAGATCGCATGGCCGAATTGTTCGCCTCGGCCGCGACGCCGCGCCTGTCGGGAGTTCAGATCAAGCTGCCGATGAATCTCTCGGCGGAAGGATTGCTGCGGCCGACCCACGACCGGGCCTTCACGCATATCCTGAAACCGTCGCCAGGCGCAGGATTCGAAGAACTTCCCCAAGTCGAAGCGGCATGTCTGGCGGCGGCCCGGGCCTGCGGATTCGACACTCCCGCTCATGCGATCGTCCCGATGCCGCAAGGCTTGCCCGACGCGCTGCTGATCGAACGATTCGATATCCGGCGAGACCGGAACGACCAGCGCGGAATCGCACTGGAAGACATGGCGTCCGTGCGCGGAGTCGCTCCGACCGAAAAGTACGAGGGCTCCATCGAGCAGGCTGCGCGAGTGCTGCGGGGCGCCTCCACCGATTCCGAGGCGGACATCTTGACGTTGCTCGGACGCGCTATCTTTGCCTGGCTCATCGCCGACGGCGATTTTCACCTGAAGAACATGGGCATGCTGAAAGTGGCGCCCGAGGGCGCGAAGAATTTCACTTCCGTACGCCTTGCGCCAGTCTACGACACCGTGACGACCCGGGTCTTTCCCGGCCTTGCAAACGATCAAATGGCCTTAGCGCTGGCGGGCAAGCGGGATCAGCTGACAAGCGGAGATTTCGTCAAGGCGGGCGCGACCATGGGCCTGAGCGCCGCGACGGTTGGCGACCGCATCGAGTCCATAAGCCGCCACCTGAGCGCACATATCGAGAGCCTGAGTTCCGACTCGGGCCGCGTCAATCAGGCCATTGAAATCTGGAAGGACAGAATCACGTTCGCCAGCTCAGTTTGAGGTCGCGACGCGACTGGGCGCACTCCCGCAGATAGAGATTGATGAGACTTTGGTAAGGAATGCCCTTCGCCGCGGCCATATCCTTGAAATAGGCAATTGTGTCTTCGTCGATCCGAATCGTTACCTGTTTCTTGAGCCGTTTGGCGTAAGGGTTCGCGGAAGAATCTGAAAAATCGTAATTGTCACGCATTTCGATAACCTTCATAGGAATTTTTTTCCGACTGGTTCGCTCTCCTGGCCGAGATAATGCGTATGCGGTCTTCATTGCGAACGCAATGGCAAACGACCAGCAATCGAAACTGGCGACTCATCCCGAGCAAAATGAACCTGTCCTCCTCTTCAGAGTGATCCGGGTCGGCGATCAGGCGCGCGTGCTTATCGACAAACGCGGTTTCGGCCTCCGCAAAAGACACGCCATGCTTCCGCTGATTGGCAGCATCCTTGTTGACGTCCCATTCGAAGTCCAGCCGATCCATCGGTTGATTATAACTACAATGTATGTACTTTCAAGCGCACAGTATCAGATTTCCGTGACCGGTTTGCAATCCCGGTTCGCCTCGGATGATGTCATCACCGTTCCGATCGAGAAAGTCCCCGTGAAAGTTTTCGGCGTGGCCAAAACCGTTGCCGACTGCTTTCGGCATCGCCGCAAGATCGGCCAGGCTGTCTCGCTGGAGGGCCTGCAACAAGCCCTCCGCCAGCGCAAGGCAACCCCCGCCGAAATAGCCCGCCATGCCGCGCGCGGCGGAGTCGCCACAATAACACAACCCTACCTGGAGGCCCGTCAAAAACATCGGCGCCTCGGTTCGGGCCCGATTGCTCAACGTCAGCAGGGAAAAGCGCCCGCGTTGCGCTTCATGTCGATATCGGTTTCGGCGACGCAACCGAACCTCCCGCGAATTGGTTCGACTGCCCTGTTCTGCTGGACATGCCGTCGCCGCGGCTGCGCGGTTGCGCGCGCGAGACCGTGATCGCAGAAAAATTCCAGGCAATTGTCGAACTGGGTATGGCCAACAGCCGAATGAAGGACTATTTCGATTTGTGGATGATCAGCCAATCCTTCGAGATCGACGAGTCCCGATTGCGGCGCGCCATATCCGCGACCTTTTCGCGGCGGGACACACCCATTCCGGTGGGCGTGCCGGATGGTTTGTCAAAGGCATTCGCGGAGAATGCCTCCAAACGCCAGCAGTGGGAGAGCTTCAAACGTGATCTGAACACCGACCCCGGGTCGCTCGATGACATGGTCGCCGCGCTCGAAGCGTATTTGCTGCCTGTGGTGTTGGCCACGCGAGATGGACCCGACCACCTCAGAGATTAGCGATCTGGATTCGAATGTAGTTTATGGACAAGAACTAGAGAGACAGAAAAGTATCGATGAAGAAGTTAAGGAACGCATCAAGGAATGCGCACGATTGCAAGTTGAGTTCAATCTCGGTGGTGGAACTGCAGTGTGGGGAGGCCAAAGGTCTTGGGATATCTATTATACTTCCTTTGGATATGGTGGCACTGTTGTTTTTACGCTTCCCCGGCTCCGACAGGGAATCGTAACGGTGCATCAAGTATCAAATGGAAACTGATTGTCGCTGTCATCTAAAACAGGAGAAATACATATGAACTTCCGAACAGTATCCTTTGTCGTATGTGGCGCAATCGCCCTGTTCACCGTGTTCATTGCGTTTCGAGACCCTTCGAAGCCGACTGTGGACGATGACTCCGCCGCCTTTTCGCAAAGCACGAACCGCGATATTGAAACTGCGGGGCCGCGCGGTGCGAATCAGACCGCGACCACGCAGGCAACGCTGACGAATCAGGAACAGGTTTTGTTGACGGAACTCCAAGAGAACTATACTCCTGCAGAATTGGACAGATTGTTCAATCCACCGACAACAATTGAATTGGAACAATCAATCGATGAGCGCCTGAGCCAGCCTTTCGACGCTTACGCCTATGCAAGCAGGAAGTATGACGAAGACGGTTGGTCACAGCTCATGGACGAGATTGGCGAGGCGGAGAGCAACTTCCTCTCGCGTATCGCCGGGATATTCTCGTCCGAACAGTTGACGGAGTTAGAGAACCATGAACGCTTGCTTTTAGCGGAGAACGCCGCGCAAGTTCAGGTGGGATACCGGGAAATGATCGACGGGGGTTATACCGGAATCGTGGTGGCCGCAAGCCGCGGAGACCTGGCCTCGGTGCAGGCGTATTTGGATTCGGGTGCTGATCCAAATCAGATGACTACCGACGGGGAGACGGCGCTGCATAATGCCGCATGGTACAACGAAACGGAAATAATGCGGATACTGATCGACGCGGGGGCGGATGTAAACCTGACGATACCGGTTCACGCCCGGCTCGACAACTGGAACGCCTCCGACAGCCTCGACCAGTGCTGCTGGAGCAATGCTTGGCTGCGCGTCCAGGTGCAGTAGCGCGCATTATCGCTTCGGCCTGCGACACCGACCGGACCTCGCCTATCTGCACCTGGCAGATCCTTCTACTGTCATTCTGCGCGAAGCGAAGCGGAGCCGCAGAATGACATGAAGGTTGGAGCGCCAAAATGAGAATTGCTGCTGCGACTGCGCGCAGAATGACGGAGGGCCGGGCCGGGGGTATACTTGTCGGCCACGCAAATCCCGGTTCAAGCCGATCAGAGATTACAATTGGCCTGATCCCGCAAACGGATTGACAGAGAGAAGAGGAGTAACCCGTGAACGTGAAAAGATACCTGATTCTGGCCTCCGGCTGGCTGGCTGCGGCAATGTCCTGGCAGGGTGTGTACGCCCAGGATGACGAAGCCCTGGCGATTCTCGTGCCAGGCGGCGGAACCTACAGCAGGCCGATCTCCACCGATTCGCCCGAAGCCCAGGCATTTTTTGACCAGGGCCTGCGCATGGCCTGGAGTTTCTACTTTCCCGAGTCCATCGCCTCTTACCAGGAAGCTTCCCGGCACGATCCGGACCATCCCATGCCGTATTTTGGGCTTGCCCACGCCGCCGGGCCCAATCCCAACAGCCGCTACGCCGGCCTGCCCGATGACCCGCAAGGCGCCGGGCTGGAAGCCATCCGCAACGCCCTGGAGCGCGTCAACAACGGCAGCGAGCGCGAGCGCGACATGGTCAATGCGCTGTTTGTGCTCTTCAACAAGGATGCCATCGCCGACGACCGCGAGCGCGATCAGGCCTTCGTCAGCGCCATGCGCGACTTGCATCACAAGTATCCCGATGACGCCGACATCGCTTCCATCTTCGCTGAAGCGTTCATGAACACCACCCGCTGGGATTACTGGGAGCCCGACGGTTCGCCCCGGCCCGGGGTCGCCGAGGCCCGCGCCGCCCTTGAGGCCGCCATGACGGTTGAGCACGACCATCCCGGCGCCAACCACCTGTACATCCACCTGATGGAAGCCTCCAACGAGCCCGAACTCGCCATGCCTGCGGCCCAGAAGCTGGAAGGCAGCGTGCCGATTTCAGGCCACATGGTGCATATGCCCGGCCACATTTATCTTCGCGTGGGCGAATACGAAAAGGCGATTTCCACCAATGAGCGTTCCCAGATTGTCGATCAGCAATTCGCTGAAATCTGGGGCGACAACAACTTCCCGATGATCGGCACCTACGGCCTGTCCCACAAGTCCCATGCGCCCCACGCGCTGGACTTCGTGCGTTACGCCAATCTGCTCCAGGGCAACTACGCCGCCTCATTCGAAGCCGCCCAGCGCGGCGCGGCCAGCGTTGGCCGGGCCGCCGAAGCCGTGAACCGCGGCGAAAAGCGCGTGGTGCATTCCTGGGTCGTGGACAAGATTTTCGGCAAATGGGACCGCATCCTGCAAGCCCAACAAAGCCACGGCGGCACCCCGTATCTCGACGGCATGTGGAGCTATGTGGTCGGCAGCGCCCAGGTCGCCAAGGGCAATCTCGACGCCGCCGAGGCCGAGCTCGCCAACATCCAGGCCCAGGCGGTAGCCGACGGCGTTGACGATACCGGCGTCGGCCCCACGCCCGCCTCCCATGTGCTCGGTATTGCGGTCCACGCACTGCAGGGCGAAATCGCCGAAGCCCGGGGCAACCACGATTCCGCCATCGCCCATTACCAGGCCGCGGTGGAAATGGAGGACGCCAACAATTACACCGAGCCGCCGGACTGGTCCCAGTCCATGCGCCTGTATCTGGGCGCGGCGATGCTGACGGCGGGCCGGGCGGAGGACGCCGAAGCGGTCTATCGCAAGGACCTGGAGTGGAACCAGCAGAATGGCTGGTCGACTTTCGGCCTCGCCCAGGCGCTGGAAGCCCAGGGCAAGACCCAGGAGGCCATCATCGTCAAGCGCCAGTTCGATTCGCTCTGGCGCAATGCAGACGTGGAACTCGAACGCTCTCGATTGTAATTTAGCTGGCAGGGCAATGAGCCGTGGTCGAAATCTTCAGGGGCAACGATAAAAAGTACCTTGATTGGTGCATACGGAATAGAAATAGCTATGTGTTGAATTCGAACAATAGCTTATCGCCAATATCCACGGTGATTCACAGAGCGTCTTGCTACAAGGTGACTGAACTGAAAGGCAAGGCCAAACCGGGCGGATTTACTCAAGGCTCCTACTTTAAAGTCGGGGCGGAGAATCCGGACTCTTTGCGCGAATGGCTGTGGCGGGAGCGCTTGGCCCGCGCGGGGAAGAACGATGGAGCTGCGAGAAACTGCCCATCTTGCATGTAAGTTGATGCGCCGCAATCCAGTTGCAGGCAAGAGTGGACCAAGTATTGTTTTGCCGAGCGCCCTATTGGTTGCTTGTGCTCTTGGTTTCGGCCCCGCTTTCGCCCAAGATCATTTCAATCCTGCGGGGGCGCCGCCGAGCGAGCATACCCGCGCCTTGCAACAGGCTTTGCGGGAGTCGCTTCCATTCGAGGACAGGCGTGACTTTGAAGAGTCGCGCCGGGGTTTCCTGGCGGAACCCGACTCGCGGCGCATCATCGGTTCCGCCGGCAACGTCGTCTGGGACATGAGCCGTTACGATTTCCTGCTCGCGGACGAGGCGTTCGATTCGATTCATCCCTCATTGCAGCGCCAGGCCCTGCTCAACATGAATTACGGCCTGTACGAAGTCGTGCCGGATTTCATTTACCAGGTGCGGGGCTTCGATCTGGCCAACATGACCCTGATCCGGGGCGATACCGGCTGGGTCCTGTTCGACGTGCTGCTCACCGCCGAAACCGCGGCGGCGGCGCTGGCGCTCGCCGACGAAACGCTGGGCGAGTTGCCGGTCAGGGCGGTGGTTTATTCCCACTCCCATATCGATCATTTCGGCGGCGTGCTCGGCGTAATCACGGAAGACCAGGTCAATGCGGGCGAGGTCCAGGTCATCGCTCCCCTGGGCTTCATGCGGGAAGCCGTTTCCGAGAACGTTTACGCCGGCACGGCGATGTCGCGCCGGGCGGTGATGCAGTACGGGCGCGCCATTCCTTCGAGCCCTTTCGGCCAGGTCGACTCGGCCATCGGCAAGGGACTTTCGGCGGGCACGACGGGCCTGATCGCGCCGACCGTGGTAATCAGGCAAGACTTCGAGGAACACGTAATCGATGGCGTGCGCATCGTTTTCCAGAACACGCCGGGCACCGAAGCCCCCGCCGAAATGAACGCCTGGTTTCCTGACCGGCGCGTATTCTGGGCGGCGGAGAATATCTCGGCCACCGTGCACAACGTCTACACCTTGCGCGGCGCCCTGGTCCGGGACGCCTTGCAATGGGCCAGGAAGATCAACGAGGCACTGTACCGCTTCGGCCGCGAAGCGGTAGTCATGATCTCCTCGCACAACTGGCCGCGCTGGGGCAACGATCGCATCCAGCAGGTCATGCGCGCCCAACGCGACGCCTACGCCAATCTGAACAACCAGGTGCTGCACCTGGCCAATCAGGGCGTCACCGTCAACGAGATTCACAACCGTTACCGCGTGCCCGAATCGCTGCAGCGGCAATGGAGCGTGCGGCAGTATCACGGCTCGGAGTTTCATAATTCCCGCGCCGTGCTGAACCGCTATCTCGGCTACTGGGACGGCAATCCGGCCACGCTGGCGCCATTGTCGCCGGCGGATTCGGCGCCGCTGTACGTGGAAATGATGGGCGGCGCGGAACCGATTCTCGAAAGGGCCCGGGCCTTGCACGAGAACGGACAATACCGGCTGGCGATGGAGATTCTGAACAAGCTGGTTTACGCCGAGCCCGGCAACCGGGAGGCGAAGAACCTGCTCGCCGCGGTTTTCGAGCAACTCGGCTACCAGTACGAAAGCGCGAGCATGCGGAACGCTTTCCTCGCCGCCGCCCAGGAATTGCGCAACGGCATGCCGCGCATACCCGCGCCGCGTGGAACGAGCCCGAGTCTGGCCAGGGCCATGACCACTTCGCAATGGTGGGACTCGGTCGCCATTCGCGTCGATAGCGAGCGCGCCGACGGCATGGATTTCACGATGAACTTCCTTACCCCGGATACCGGCCAGCATTTCGTCGTGGAGTTGAGCGGGGGTACGCTGACCAATATCGAGGGCTTTCAGGCTGAAACGCCGGACGTAACCGTCAGTATCGACCGCGAACAACTGAACGAGGTCATCATGGGCAATACAACCCTGGAAGAGTTGTTGCAATCCGGCCAGGGCTCGGTGCAAGGAGATGCCGGCGTACTCGCACAACTGAGTTCGGTACTGGTAAATTTCGCCCCCGGCTTCGAAATCCTCCCCGGCACGGGGGCGCAACTATGACCACACGCGCCCCCGCCAACTGGTTTCGCTGTTGAGCGAATCGAATTCGGCGTCCTTCGAAACAAGCGGGTAGCGCAATTCGATCGCGGTTGCCGCGATGAAACGGTCGAATGGACCGCGATGCCGCCAATCGAGAAGTGCGGCGCGAGCCGCTATCCCGCGGTTGAACGGCGCCGTCAACGTCTCGGTCTCGGCGACAAGTTCATCGAGATGCGGAACGATTTCCGGCCACCCGCCAAGTTCCACCTTGCGCGTAATCTCGTAGACGCTGATTGGACTGACAAACACCGAATCCGCCGCCGCGATTGCCGCTTTGGCCGTCCCGCCGAGGCGGGACGGCGCCATCAAACTCCAGACCCAGGCATGGGTGTCGAGTAAAATCGCGCTCAAGTGTCGCGTTCCCACATGCCGAGTTCGGCTTCGTCGAGACCGTCGTCGAAATCCGGCACCGTCGTCGTCAGATGCGCGAGCGCGCCAAAGCGGAATTGGGAGGCGTTCAGCGGGACTAGCTTGACCGCCGGTTTGCCGTTTCGCGCGATGACCACATCATCACCGGCTTCCGCGGCGGCTATGAGTTTCGAGAGTTGGGATTTGGCCTGGTGCATATTGATCAGCATGACGCTACCCTGGAATCCTATAGCTAACTTGGCTAGGCTACGTCTGTTTGCCGTATTGGTCAAGCAGCCGCATTGCTTGCGTTGCGCGGATTGGGGATTCGGTTTAGGCTAGCCCGCTCGACAGGACAAAGAACAGAAATCGGGCAATCATGCGACGCAGACAGGTCTTTCACATGCTAGGCGCAGCTTTCGCCGCATCCGCTCTCGGCGGCTCCAGGGCTTTCGCCCAGGGCCGACGAGTAGACAGGGTCGGCCTGCAACTTTACACCTTGCGCAACGAGATGGCCGGGGATTTCGACGGCACTCTGGCGAGAGTCGCGGAATTGGGTTATAGCGAAATGGAATTCGCCGGCTACTTCGGTCGTAGCGCGGTCGAAGTGCGCCGGGTTCTGGCGGACAACGGCCTTGTCTCGCCGGCCTCCCACATCCAGTTAAGCGCGATTCGCGAGAACCTGGCGCGGGAAATCGAGTTCGCCGCGGAGTTGGGGCAGCGCTTTCTCGTCGTACCGAGTCTGCCCGGAAACGAGCGCAGCCTCGACGACTACCGCCGCCACGCCGAAACCCTGAACGGCGCCGGTGAGGAATGCCGCCGCGCCGGGCTGAAAATAGGCTATCACAATCACGATTTCGAGTTCGAGACCACGGACGGGCGCATTCCCTACGAAATCCTGCTGGAAGAAACCGACCCGGAACTTGTCGATATGGAACTCGACCTGTTCTGGATCATTCATGCCGGCCGCGACCCGCAGGCCTGGTTCTCGGCCCATCCCGGCCGTTTCAGCATGTTGCACGTGAAAGACCGCACCGCAGATGGCGCCATGGCTGATGTGGGCAGCGGCGAGATTGATTTCGCCGACATTTTCGCCCAGGTGGAAAGCGCCGGCTTCCGGCACTATTTCGTCGAACATGACAATCCCGGCGACGGCTTGGCATCGGTGGCCAGCAGCATCGGACATTTGCGCGAGCTGGAATTCTGACTCTGGAGAATTGCCCATGAAAACCCGGCGCGATTTCCTGCGCGAACTGATCGTCTCGGTGGGCGGCGTATCCGTCCTCGCCGCCTGCGGTGATGCGCCGGTAGTGGTGGCCACTGCCACAGGTGAGCCCGGCAGATTCCACACTGCGGAGGAGATGGAACTCATGGCGCGGTTGTCCGAACTGATCATCCCCCGCACGGAAACCCCCGGCGCAATCGATGTGAACGTGCCGGGCTATATCGACGGCCTGATGGCGGATTGGGCCAGTGAGGAAACCCGGGCCGCGCACCGCCGGGCGCTGGGGGAGATTGAGCGCCGCCTGTCGGCCAACGGCAGTTTTCCCGCCCTTGACGACGCGCAAGCCGAAAGCCTCCTCGCCGAACTCGACCGCGCCGCATTCGCGGAAGCCGCCGGTGAACTCGGCGGCTATCGCACTTTCAAGGGCTACGTCACCCGTTCCTACTTCGCCACCGAAGGCGGGGCGCGTGAGGAATTGCAATGGGTCGCGGTTCCCGGCCGCTGGGACCCGGACGTGCTGGTCAGCGACCGGCAAGGAGTCTGACCATGGCGGAAGCGACACAGTTCGACGCGATTGTCGTGGGCTCGGGCATGAGCGGCGGCATGTCCGCCAAGGAATTGTGCGAACGGGGGCTGCGGGTGCTCGTGCTCGAGCGGGGCCCGGAAATCGTTCCGGAGCGCGACTACAGCGACAACCTCGCCCCCTGGGAAAGCCCCAATTTCGACAATGTGTCCCAGGACGAGATCGCCCAGCGCTATTTTCGCCAGTATCCCGGCGTGCCTTATGCGCTCAAGGAATCCAACAAGGATTTCTGGGTCAGGGATGATATGCACGACTATGTGGAGGCCGAAGGCACCCGCTACGAATGGCTGCGGGGCTACCATACCGCGGGCCGCTCGATCATGTGGAGCCGGCAGACCTACCGTCTCGGCCCCCTGGATTTCGAGGAAAACCAGCGCGAGGGCGTGGCGATCGACTGGCCCGTGCGATACCAGGACATCGCCCCCTGGTATGAGAAAGTCGAGACTTTTGTCGGCATCGCCGGCAGCGAGGAGGGCCTGAGCCAGTTGCCGGACAGCGTCTTCCAGCCGCCATTTGAATTGACCGCGGTGGAGAAGGCTTTCAAGCAGCGCGTCGAGGCCAGCTTTCCCGGCCGCAATGTCATTCCCGCGCGGGTTGCCCATCTCACCGACGCCACCGAAGAGCAGCGCTCGCTCGGCCGCTCCAATTGCCAGTTCCGCAACCGCTGCCACCACGGCTGCAGCTTTCGGGCCTATTTTTCCTCGCTCAACGCCACCCTGCCCGCAGCCGGGCGCACCGGCAATCTGACCATGGCGCACAACGCCATCGTGCAGTCCCTGGAATACGACCCGGAGTCCAACCGCGTCAGCGGGGTGCGGGTGATCGACGCCGAAACCAGTGAAGCCCGGACCTACACCAGCCGGATCGTATTCCTCAATGCTTCCGCCATCGCCTCGGCGCTGATCCTCCTGCAATCGCAATCGGAAAGCTTCCCCACTGGCCTTGCCAACCGTTCGGACCAGGTGGGACGCAATCTCATGGACCACGTCAGCGGCGCCGGCGCCTCCGGCATCATGCATGGCTTCGACGACCGCAAAGTCTTCGGCCGCCGGCCCAGCGGCGGAATCTACATCCCCCGCTACGCCAACATCACCGAAAACGACAAGCCATACACCCGGGGTTTCGGCTACCAGGGCGGCGCAAGCCCGCTCGGCCACGCCAATGGCCAGATTCCCGGCATCGGCAGGCAATTCAAGGAATCCCACCGCCGGCCCGGCCCCTGGCGAATCTCCATCGGCGCATTCGGCGAGCAACTGCCGAATCCCGACAACCGGGTGACGCTGCACCCCACAAGAGCCGACCGCTGGGGCAATCCCCTGCCGGTGTTCGAGGTGCGCTACAGCCGCAACGAGGAAATCATGCTCGAAGAAGCCCGCAAGGACGCCATCGCCATGCTGGAAGCCGCAGGCTGCGAGGAAATCACATCGTCTCCGGTGAACCTGACCAACCCGGGCAACCGCATCCACGAAATGGGCAGCGCCCGCATGGGCCGCGACCCGGAAAGCTCGGTGCTCAACGGCTGGTGCCAGGTCCACGACGTGCCCAACCTCTTTATCACCGACGGCGCCTTCATGGTCTCGGCCGCCTGCCAGAACCCGTCCCTGACCTACATGGCCTTCAGCGCAAGAGCCGCCAACCACGCCGCCGACCTGCTGGCGGAGGGGATAGTCTGACGCCCCTACAGGGGCAAAACCTCAATCCGCCTGAACTGGGTGGGGTGGCTTTCGGCCTGGATGGCTATGATAGTAGATTTCAGGAAATGGCGGAACTATCGTAGACGAAGACGGTTTTCCGTCAGACAGGGCTCAAGCTGGCAACAAACCGGGTATCCGAGCTAAAATTGCTCTCCATCGGAAGCCAATCATGAGTCTTCCCATCCCCCTTCAGGAATAGGCGTAACGGACCATCGTGCAACTGCCAAACCGACAATCAGCGCCGACACAACTAGCTGATTTACCGAAACCTTTTTCTCAACGCGGGACAGTCGTTGACTTGTTCTGTGGAGTTGGCGGACTCAGTCACGGCTTCGTTCTGGAGCGCTTTGATGTGAAGGCGGGGGTCGATGTCGACCCTTCGTGCAAACACGCTTACGAGCTAAACAACCGGGCGATGTTCTACGAGAAGGATGTGGCATCAATCTCGGCAGATTGGATCAATTCCCTGTTCACTCCCGGAAAGCCGCGAATCCTCGTGGGTTGTGCCCCGTGCCAGCCCTTTTCGTCGTACACCCGTTCAACGGAGGCGAAGGAGGATTCCAAATGGTTCCTGCTCCGCCATTTCGGCCAGATTGTACGGGAGGTCCAGCCGGATATGGTGTCGATGGAGAACGTTGCCCGACTCGTGACGTTCCAGGGTGGACGACTTCTTCGAAATTTCCTGGAGTGCCTTTCCGGCTACCATGTGTGGTCGGGTGTCGTAGAGTGCGCTGATTTCGGCGTACCGCAGACCCGGAAACGCCTCGTGGTCTTGGCGTCGCGCATTGGCAAAATAGAACTCGTCGGCGCAACACACACTGCCGACCGGCGCCGAACTGTCCGGCAGACAATCGATCACTTGCCCGCGGTAGGCGCCGGAGAAATTTGTCCCGATGACTCGCTCCACCAAGCGAGCCGCTTGTCCGAGCGCAACCGGCGACGGATCAGAGCAGCACATCCAGGCGGAACTTGGCGAGACTGGAGCGACCAAACGCTGGTTTCGAAGTGCCATACACGGCGATCAGGTCGATTCTTCAACAATGTCTACGGACGCATGTCCTGGGATCTTCCAGCGCCGACTATCACCACGCAGTGCTACGGCTTCGGAAACGGTCGATTCGGCCATCCCGAGCAGGATCGTGCAATATCCCTGCGCGAAGCGGCCTTGTTGCAGACCTTTCCCGACTACTACGAGTTCCAAAAGCCTGGTGATCGAGTCATCATCGCGCATACCGCCCGCTGGATCGGCAATGCCGTGCCCGTAGCGCTCGGTCGGGCGGTAGCGAGAAGTGTCGCCGGTGCGCTGGAAGGTGCAGCGTAGCGTGGCCGCGAGATGAACTGATGACGCAAGTGCCGGCCACAACGAACGAACCGTTCGAACTCGACATCGACCTCAACGTGCTGAACCACCTTGGGCTGAACCTGTACAGCAACGTGCCGGCCGTGCTTGCGGAACTGATTGCCAATGCTTGGGATGCAGACGCTACCCGTGTTGATATCACCATAAAAAGGTCTCCGAACAGTCTGGATCAAAACAGCATAGTCATCACCGACGACGGCTGCGGCATGGACGATGCCGATTTACGTGGCAAGTATCTGAAGGTTGGTTATCAGCGTCGGAAAGATCCTTCAGACGATCAAACCTCCGCAGGCCGACCAGTGATGGGGCGCAAAGGAATCGGCAAGCTTTCAATATTCTCCATTGCCGAAAACGCGAAGATATTCACGCGCAAGAAGACGATGGACCCGATCGGGATTGAGATGGATGTGGAAAACATCCAGACGGCCATCAAACAGGGAGATAAGTACCATCCGGGCCGACTGGGAGCGGTAGACAAAGTTTCCGGGAATTCCGGCACGGTCATCGAGCTTCGCAAGCTCAAGAAACGGGTGAACGCAACGCTGGACCAGCACATTCGGCAGCGCGTAGCGCGCCGATTCTCCGTCGTTTCCGATAAGTTCCAAGTGTTTGTCGATGGAGAAAAGATAACAATCCAAGACCGGAACTACTTCAGCAAGTTGGAAAATGCCTTTGTATACGGAGACTTCGACACAGATAGATTTAGCCACGACGAGAAATACATTAGCAAACGAAGCAATGTCGTCAGTGAGATTGAAGGCTATCGTGTCAACGGTTGGATCGGGCTCGTTAGAGAATCAGGGTCTCTGCAAGGCGATTCCGGCAACCTGAACAAGGTCGCCATTCTGGCTCGCGGCAAAGTGGCCCTTGAGGACATTCTTGAGCGATTGCACATCGGCAGCCTATACGCCAAGTACGTGATCGGTGAGATTGAGGCGGATTTTCTCGACCTGTCCGCTTTGGATGACATTGCCACATCGAACAGACAAGATTTCATACAAGATGACGAAAGGTTCAAAGCTTTGCGAGATTTCATGAAGAGAGAATTGGCCGCGCTGAGGGAATCTCGCGCTGGGATGAAAGCCGATGAAGGAGAGCGCCGAGCCGTCGAGATTCCAGCGGTAAAGGAATGGTACGGCTCGCTCAAGGGAGATGCCAAAGCCGAAGCCAAGAAGCTCTTCGGCAAAATCAATCTGATCGCGGTAGACGAAGATCATCGGAAAACACTCTACAAGCACGGCGTTTTGGCCTTCGAATACTTGCGGCACAAGGAAAAGCTGGCGCAACTTGGCGACTTGGACGTGGAAAATCTGGAAGCCACAGTAAAGTTGTTCTCCGAACTCGACGACATAGAGGCTTCGTGGTACTACCAGATCACGCAAGGCCGTCTCGACATGATCCGCAAGTTGCGAGATTTAGCGGACGATGATGCCCTCGAGAAGGTGATTCAAAAGCACATATATACGCACCTCTGGCTATTGGATCCGTCTTGGGATAGAGCGACCGAGACACCAAGCATGGAGAGAACCGTGCGAACTGATTTTGAACGGCTTTCCAAGAAGTTAAGCCAAGAAGAACGCGATAGTCGTATTGACATTCGATATAAGAAGACATCGGGCAAGCATGTGATTGTAGAGTTGAAGAGGGCATCCGTTCGAATATCGAGTTGGGATATCGGTCTTCAGGTTCAGAAGTACATTGACGCGTTGGAAAAACAAATCGAGGAGCATAAAGAGCGAGGTCCAGTCGAGGTTGTTTGCCTGCTTGGCCATTTACCAACGAATTGGAATTCAAAGAGTCTGGTCCAAGATGAACTTAAGTTGAGCACAAGCGGAATTCGCGTGATGACATACCGCGGCCTCATCAATGATGCGGAGAAGAGTTACGACGAATATCTGCGCAGGGCGGAGGATCGTGGTCGAATCCAAGCGCTACTCGACGAGATTGAGAAGTCGGGCTAGCCAAACAGGCGGATAGCTACTAGCGCCTACGTTGTTCCTTGCTCTAGAGCGGCATCACCTCAATCCGCCTGAACTGGGTGGGATGGCTTTCGGCCTGGATGGCTATCTGGCCCTGGCTTAATGCCAGTGGTGCGCCGGAGTTGAGCAGGCGGCTTGCGTCGGGGTCGGATTCGTCGAGTTGGGTTGCGGAGTATTCGAATACGACTTCGCCGTTTACGGTGTGGCGGATCAGTTCGTCGCCGCGGACTTCGACTTCCAGGGTGACCCATTGGTCGCCGTGGAAAGTGGCCGAGCTGGAATTGGTGCAGTGCTCGGTGATCAGTTCGCCTTCCAGGCGGAAATGCGTTCCCGGCGTGCAGATATTGGCGGTGCTGCGCTCGTCGGCGCCATTGCCGCCGAGCAGTTGCACCTCGATGGAAGCCGGGAACTCCTGATCGAGAGTCATCGATTCCGGCGTCTGGCTGTGCAGCATCATGCCATTGTTGCGGAAGGCCCAGGCGGGGCCATTGACGACCTGCTCGCCAATGAAGCGATATTCCACCCGCAGCCGATAGTGGGAAAAGGATTGCTCGTGGAACAGGTGGCCGAATTCACTGTTGAAATCGGTCCAGTTGTCGTAGGAGACAGTCAGCAAGCCGTCTTCGACGCGAAAGGTATCCAGATGATTTTCTCCGGCGGGGAAGCCGGTGAACTTTGGCGTCCAGCCATCGAGATTGCTGCCGTTGAACAGGCTGATCCACTGCTCTCCCTGATCTTGCGCCGCGGCCCCGGTGCAAATCGCAAACCCGCACCATGCGGATAACAGCGGAAGTTTGACGTAATGGGCCAACCGGCTTTTTGACGAAAACATCGCGCAAACCATTGTGACTCAATATCCAGCGAAACCTTATATCACGAATGTCCTGCCGCCCACAGAAGTGAATCCCGGTGTCCAGGTTACGCCCGTGCCGGGGCTTCCCGCACTCGTCAGCTTCGGATCACTCGCTGGCATTGACGCTTTACCACGCGCTCGATGCGCTCGATGCGCTGAAGCGCTGGATAACTGCCGTAACGCGCCTCAAACCGCGCCCTTGCCGGGCCAATCCGGTCAAGCAGCGCGGCTGCTGTTTCCTCAACGAGCCCATGCAGAAAGCGTGAACCTGTATCGCATTCTTCTGCCATGGTTTCCCAGTGATTTCGGCCAATAATCCCCGGGTCTCTCTGACCGCCGACAGCGAAAGCCAGATGATGATCGATACGTTCCATGGCGCGGGTGCAAATCAGGTCGTAGAAGGGCGCAAGGCGGGTTCCGCGGCCCGGCAAGTACAACAGCGAAAGGTTTTTGGCGTGTCCGTCCGAATTGCCCGCCAGCACATTGAAGATCTGCCAGCGCAAGAGATTCCCGACATCGATGGCCGGGTCCGAAGATACTTCCCGAAGCAGCGCAAGGCATTGCGAGAAGGCCGGGCCGCCGTCTTCTTGATACTTCCTTTCGTGCCCATAGCCCAGGGCCTGGCAGAAGTCCTCCTGGTGCAGGCGCTTCAGCCCGTGAGCGTTATCCCGGACCCGGTCATATCGCTCGCTTCGCGTAAAAAAGCGCTTGCCAATGGATTCCAGATCGATGTCAACAACCGGCAGGCCGATCTGGTGCGCCAGTTGTGTGGTGAATGTCTCATAGGCAGGCACGTGCCGGTAATCCCGCACTTCAAATTTGAGAATATGGCTTGTTGGAGCGGCTTCTTCCGGGAGACAGTACTCGCCATCCTGAAAAAGTACGGGACATTTATTCTGCGCCCCAGCCAATGAGAGGCGGGGATGCGCCTGATTCGGCGTGTTCGAAAGGATTCGACCGCGCCGTGCTATCAGGTGGGACAACTCATCTTCCCCAAGTATGGTGTAGCTTCCATCATTCGTTGGAGCGCGTTCCGCCGGCAGTATCGTAAGCGCGCCGGCGCACTCCCCGCCGATGGCGCGCAACAGGTCAAACTCGGTATTGGGAATTTTCAAATCACGAACCAGTTGTTCTCTAGCTCCACCTTCCGGCAGCAGATTTGCAAAGAATCGATGGGCAGGGCTATCGGCGCTTGAGATTTCGCCCGGCGCAAGCGGCAGCGAGCAGGAAATTGGAAAACCGCCGGAATCGACCCAACTCGTCCCATAACGAAATCCAATGGCGCCTGCGGGATTCCGCCATAAATTTCCCACGAGGCGACCTTCGTACCAGACATTGAGCCTATCAGCGTCAGTCATGATTCTCCGCTCCGGTTATCGTCGCGAAGGCGCTGTGCAAGTACGATGCCTGTGGGTTTTTTGGCTGCAGGGAAATTTCCAGACCCAGGGTTTTCAGGGTTTTCAGGATTTTGCCGATTTCGGCGGTTTCCTTGCCGCGTTCGAATTCGGACAGAAACCTTGTACTCAGGTTGCCAAGCCCGGATACGGTTTCCAGGGTCAGTCCCTTATTTTTGCGGTGGGCGCGCACGAGCTTTCCGAGTTCAGCGGTTGAGCGTACTGGTCCGTAGTCAATTTCATCATTGGTCATCTTCAGCATCCAGATTTTACCGTGCGGTAAAAAATAACCATTGAATGACTGCAAATCAAGAAAAATATCCCTTTCGTGACAATTTTACCGATTGGCTGGCTCAGAAACAGCAAATTATCACGTGCGGGACAAAACTTGCCATCACTTAAGCTCCCTGTCATCCTGCGCGTAGTCGCAGGATCTCATTGAAGAGCCACGGCATGAGGACCGGTTTGCTACACTGGCAATGTTTCGTATGATGTGTAAGGGAGAAGGAAAATGAACCTCGGAAATGTCTGGCTGGGATTGGCAATCATCGGCGCGGTATTGCCCTGGTACTACCTGGCGGGATTCATGGTGGAGAACCCCCTGGATATCGGAGGATTTCTCGCCGCTGCCACGGCAAACAATGTGGTGACGGGTTTCACCGCCGACCTGCTGATTTCTTCCCTGGTTTTCTGGGTTTTCATGTTTTCCCGGCGTCCCGCCGGGCCTGCCCCATGGCCCTTCATCCTGATCAACCTGCTCATCGGCCTGAGCTGCGCCCTGCCGGCCTATCTCTATGTCACAAGCCGACAGGAGGAAACCGAGGGGGGCGGAACGGACTACTCTTCGTAGTCCTCCCAGTAGCGGATTCGGTATTTGAGCGGGTCGGCGAGGATGGTCTGGCGGGCGGCGGAAACTTCCCCGACGGTGATGGGCCGGAATCCCTCGGGCAGGGTTTCGGCATTGAATTCCTGGAGCATCCAGTTCACCACGGCGGCGAGGTCGGCATCGGTGAGGAGGGTTTGCGACGAACCCGGCACCTGGACCAGGTAGGCGCGCATTTCCTCCACGGCCATCATGCGGCCGAGTTCATCGTGCAGGGTGGGAACGTTGGGTGGATTGCCAACCCCCGAAGGCAGGTGGCAGCCGCTGCAATAGAGCAGATAGTTGGTGCGCGGGCTTGCGCCGAAAGCCAGGTTGGCAACGGACAGCGCGGAGACCAGCAGAAAAAGGAAAACGGCTCTCATTGCTGTCACGCGCTACTGGCTGGACTCGCCGAGCACCAGAGCCACCGTGCAGTGGTAGCTCGTGTGTTCGACGCCGAAACACCACAGCACCGTGCTGCTGTTGCTGTTGAAGTACACCGGCTTGTCGCCCTCGGTATTGTGGCAGCCGCAGCGCCCGCAGGCGGATTTGCCGCAGCAGTCGTTGTAGGAAATGAGATATTCCCGGTCATCCAGCGGATTGCGGCAGGTTCCCACCCAGGTGATCGGCGAGGCTTCGGCGCCCGGCGGGCAGCTGCGGTGGCTGCCGCCGCAGCAACTGCACAATTGCCCGCTCAGTGCGCAATAGCGCCAGTACTCGCAGGTCTGGGGGTCGCCGACTTCCCGCAGGCTGGTTTCCTGGGCGAAGGCCCGGGCCACCGGCAGCAGC
This sequence comes from Pseudomonadales bacterium, assembly GCA_022821865.1. Classification (GTDB taxonomy): domain Bacteria; phylum Pseudomonadota; class Gammaproteobacteria; order Pseudomonadales; family Pseudohongiellaceae; genus UBA9145. The sequence goes on along the minus strand of JAJECW010000038.1, from coordinate 13,545 downwards.
GGCAAGGCCGCGGCGCCGGTGAGCATCAGCCCCAGCCTGGAGAGAAAGTTGCGGCGCGAAAGTCGCCGCGCCAGCGCCAGCGTGCCGCGCCGGGCCTGTTCATCGACCCAGTACCAGCCGCGCTCCACAATCCGGTTTGCGTTCATGATGTCTGTTCCATCGCCGAAGGCTTGTATTCCGCCTGGTCCCGAGGTTCGTCTGGCGCTTCCCGCGCCACGAACTCCTGAATGCTGGCAACTCCCGAATCCATTGATTCCAGAAGGCTTTCCAGGTGTTCCCGGGAATTCACCAACCCCTTGCTCTTGAGAATTCCGTCGTTGCCGATCAGCAGCGCGAAAGGCAGCTTGCTGACCTGGTAAGTCATTCCCAATTGCAGGGAAATGACGTAGGGGAAACCGTCTATGCCCAAGTCCCTGACATAGGCCCGGTGCTGCTCGAGTTGTTTGTCGTCCTCGGCGCCATCGCTGGCGAATGCCAGGCGGAGCCGGCCCCGCTCGGATTTCACCAGGGATTTGGCGGTGGGCACAAGCGACTTGCAGACCGGGCAGGTGGGTGAAATGAACAGCACCAGCATGGCGCCCGGGCCGGATTGCTCGCCGCCAATGGTGACCGTGCCGCCATCCAGGGCGGCAAGCTCCAGCGCCGAGGTCAGTTCACCCACTTTGGGGCCATTGGTGGGAAGCAGGGCGCCGGCGGGCGCCACCCGCTCGTGGAGCACTCCCACCTGCCGGGCCAGCGCCAGCACCAGCAGCGCGAGTCCGATCACCAGCACCCACAAAACGAGATTGGAGATGAACAGCGCTTCGGTCATGGCCGGCTGCTCCCTCCGCCCGGCTTGCGCCAGGACCGGATAGTCTGGGCATTGAGCAACAACTGCCCGGCGACCGTGTAGAGCAGAATCATCACCAGGCAGGCCGCGGCCAGGCTGATGAAATCAAGCAGCAGCAGTTCCCGCCCCGCGGGCGGCAGCGCGGCGGTCAGGGCGAGGGCGATCAGCAGGGCATTGCGCCACAGCAGGCGGTTGCTCAATTGCTGGCTATTGCCCGTCGCGCCCTTGGCGCCGAAGCCGCAGCCGCAGTCGATATACGTCCGGCCGCGGGACAGATTGACGGCGATCGCGCTGCTGTACACCGCCAGCAGCACCGCCGTCGCCATGGCGGTAGCGGGCAGATTCCAGCCCAGCGCCCATGCCGCCGCCAACGCGGCTTCCAGCGCCGCGATCAATGCGGCAACCGGCGCCACGGCCAATTCGGGCAGCAGCGCATAGGCGGCGAGAATCCCGCGAAAGCGCTGGTGATCCGCGAACTTGTGCCAGGCCGCGCCCGCCAACAGCAGGGCGAAGGCCAGGGACAGCAGCTTGATGACGAGGGGATCGAGCATGAACTAGAAGTCCTCGTACATGGAAACGCCGGGGCCATCGATGGTGCGCTCGTGGCGGAAAGTAAGGGCGTCGAAGATTTCGGTGCTTCCAGATTGGGTGCCGACGATCAGTTTCGGCGCGGCTTCCTGGGTAAGCGTCAGATGGTCGGCAGGATCATCAAGTTTCAGCCGATGCACCCGGCGCTGGTTGGCGAGATCAATCACCCAGATTTCGTCGCCGGCCTGGTGATGCGTGTCCACCGGGCCTTCATGCATGGCCACATACAGCAGGCCATTGGCGCGAAGAACGTCAAGAAACTCAAACCCGCCGGGCCGCCAGCCGGATTCGTCCCCGGCGACGATGCTCCAGCCCTCGCTGATATGGATTTCATCGTCATCGGTGCTGACTTCGAAGACGACCCCGGCATGGGTGATCAGCAGCCAGCCGTCGCCGGTTCTGGCGGTGCGGTCGAACACCGCGTCGTCCTGAACATTGAAAAAGACTTCGCTGCGGACCCGGTTCTCCTCAAAGCCGCTGATGTCGAGCTGGCTGAGTTGCAGGGTGCCGTCGCCGCAGATCAGCAAAAAATCATTTTCCGCCACGGGCAGGATGATGGCGCAGCCGGGAGTGGACATTTCATAGATGAATTCCCGGTCCACCACATCGACGATCGACACCGAATAGCCCGGATTCATGTTGAGCACCGCCAGATGCCGGCCATTGCCGAGCAGACCCAGGTGATTGCGCACCCCGAGGCGCGCCATGTGGTTGGGAATCTCGATCTCGGCCACGGGGCTGAGATTGGCGTAGTCGTAGATCGCCACGATATCGGTGCGGTCGCCGTGGACAGCGCGGGAATAATACGACTCCGCCGCATAGAACTCGCCCCGGGGGAGGTGGGGCGCCACCGCCGGCGTGCGGTTGGAAAGCGATAGCAGGCCGAGCATTTCGCCGCTTTCGGCATCGAAGATGCGGGCGCCGCTGCCCGACTTGGCGATAAACCAGTTCGGCCCGTGCTCGGGCATGGTTTCCACGCTGATTTCCTCAGGCAGCACCTGGGCCAGCGCCCCGGAAAGAAAAACCATGCCGCCCAGGAAGATGAAGAATCGCATGTGCCCTCCTTGAAGATGGATGCGTCGGCGGGGGAAGTGCTGCCCAGGAGCCTGCGCCGGCGGCGAAAGCGGAAATCAATAGCTGCTTGATACTACATTTCCCCAGGCAAAGGCAATTCGCCGGGGCGGTACTTTTCCAGCAGGCTCCAGATGATTGCGGCGGACTCCAGGTCCGCCTCGCCGGAGTAATTGTCCGGGCGGAAATGCAACTGCATGGCGCGCAGGACGAAGCGGGTCTGGTTGTCAAGTTCGCCGGTGATTTCCACTTGATAGCCGAGGGCCAGCAGGGCGGTCTGGAGCAGCCGGATGTCCGGCGGATCCCGGCGGAAGCGCGCCAGGTATTCCGCCACGGTTTCCCGGTCATACCAGGCGCCGATTCCCAACTCGTACAAGCGCTCCCAGGGGAATAGCGGGCCCGGGTCCGAGCGGCGCATGATGGCGATATCGGAGTGGGCGACGATGTCGATGGGGTCGATATCCGGAAAGCGTTCCAGGATTCCCTGGAGCAAGTCGATGGTCATTTCGATCTGGGCTTCGGAAAAAGGCAGAAACTCGCACTCCATCAAGGAAAGATCGTCGTCCACGGTGATGTCCGGCGGCGCATCGCAGTCGAATTCATTGACGATCTCGATGCCGATGGAGCGGTCGTTCAGCGCGGTTTCCCCGGCCCAGTAGCTCTGGCCCGCGTGCCAGGCCCGGCGGTTCTCGTCGACGAATTGGTGCAGCCGCAGCCGGGAGCGGTTGTAGCTCGGGTCGTTCTCAGCCGGAATCAGATAGTGTGAACTGACCGGCCTGTCGGTTCTGGTGGTCAGCAGCCTGACCGACTCGGCGAAATTTTCCGAGGTGGCGTGCAGCACCACATAGGCCACGCGGCTGTTCTGATTGGCGGATTCGATTACCACCACGCCGGAGCAGGCCGCAAGCAACAATGGCAAACCCAACAGTCCCGGCAATTTCATTCCAGTACCACTCCGCAAAACCCCAGCGCCAATTGTGCCATCCCAGCGGCCGGGGTCAATGTGCAATACTCTTTGCTGATGTCATTCCGCGCGGAGCGAAGCGCAGTCGCAGAATCTTTTCCGGGAGAGGCGGCATTTGGGTACCTCCAATCTGTTTGCCACGCTGGCGAGTTGCGTCCTTTTCATGGCGCTGGTGGCGTGGATTTCCTGGCGCCAGACCCGGGGCCAGACCCGCACCCGGGATGGCTATTTTCTCGCCGGGCGCGGCCTCGGCGCGGCGTTCATCGCCGGTTCGCTGCTGCTGACCAATCTTTCCGCCGAACAGCTTATCGGCCTCAATGGCTCGGCCTATGGCTTCAATCTCAGCAGCATGGCCTGGGAAGTGACCGCGGCGCTGGCGACGGTGTGCATGGCCTTCTTCTTCCTGCCGCGCTATCTGGCGGGCGCCTTCTCCACCCTGCCCCAGTTCCTCAGCGACCGTTTCGACGACGACGTGCGGCGGATGACGGTGATCCTGTTCATGGTGGGCTATGGCCTGATCACGATCCCCGGCGTGCTCTATTCCGGTTCGCTGGCGGTTCTGCAACTGTTTGACGTGCCCGCATTGCTCGGCGTCGGGCAGTTTCCCGCCCTGGTGTTCACCATCGTCCTGATCGGCGTGACCGGTTCGATCTACGCCGTCTTCGGCGGGCTCAAGGCGGTCGCGGTATCCGACACGATCAATGGCGTCGGCCTGCTCATCGCGGGGCTCGCGGTTCCCCTGCTCGGGCTGGCGAAGCTGGGTTCGGGGAGCATCGGCGAAGGCCTGACGATACTGGCCGGCACCGAAACCGAAAAGCTCAACGCCATCGGCTCCGCCAATGATCCCACGCCATTCGCCACCCTGTTCACTGGCATGATCTTCGCCAACCTGTTCTACTGGTGCACCAATCAATACGTCATCCAGCGCACCCTGGGCGCGCGCAATCTCGCCGAAGGCCAGAAGGGTGTGCTGTTTTCGGGATTCTTCAAAGTGCTGGTGCCTTTCCTGATGATGATTCCCGGCGTGATCGCCTACCACCTCTATGGGCCCGGGCTCGCCACCATCGATCTCGCCTATCCCCGGCTGATCAGCGACGTGCTGCCGGTCTACGCCACCGGCTTCTTTCTCGCGGTGCTGCTCGGTGCGGTTTTCAGTTCCTTCAATTCCCTGCTCAACAGCGCCGCAACGCTGTTCTGTCTCGACGTCTGGGGGCCCCTGCAAAAGCGCGAACCCGGCGACGGGGAAATGCTGCGAATCGCCAAGCGGGCCGGGGTCGGCATCGCCCTGATTTCCTTTGCCATCGCCCCCATGCTGCAATTCGCGCCGGAAGGCCTGTGGCAGATCATTCGCATCTTCACCGGCTTCTACAACATACCCGTCATCGCCATCGTCATGGTGGGGCTGTTCACCCGCCGCACGCCGGCGCTAGGGCCAAAAATCGTCATCGTTTTTCATATCATCGCCTACGGGTTGTTCCAGTTCGTGCTCGCCGAACGCACCGGTATTCACTTCCTGCACTTGTACGCCATTCTGTTTGCGCTGGAAGTGTTGATCATGCTAGCGGCGGGCGCCCTGTGGCCGCGGCGGCAGGCCTGGAGCTTCCGCCGTCGGGAACGGGTTGACCTGACGCCCTGGCGCTTTGCGGTTCCCTGCGCGGTGAGCCTGCTATCCTGCGTGGCGGCGTTGTACCTGCTGTTTTCGCCATTAGGGCTGGTGAATGGCCTTGGCGATGCCTTCTGGCCGCTGCTCGGCTTGCTGGCGCTGGGCAATCTGGCAGTCTGGCTATGGCGGCCCCGGCTGGAACAAAGCGCATTGCTGCCGGCTGACGACCTTGGGAGGACAAGATGAATCAGACCATGCGGCTTGCCGATGGCGCCATGATGCCCCGGGTGGGCCTTGGCCTGTGGAAGATTCCGCGGCAAGAGACCACCGATCTGGTGGCCCACGCCATAGAGACTGGCTACCGCCACCTCGACAGCGCCGCCGACTATGGCAATGAAGCCGAAGCAGGCGATGGTATCCGCAAAGCCATCGCCGGGGGCGTTTGCGCGCGGGAGGACCTCTGGGTCACCTCCAAACTCTGGAACACCTATCACCATCCCGACCACGTGCGACCGGCCTGCGAGCGCAGCCTTTCCGATCTCGGCCTGGATTACCTCGACCTCTACCTGGTGCATTTCCCCATTGCCCTGCGCTATGTCGATTTCGCCGAGCGCTACCCGCCGGAGTGGCTGTTTCAGCCCGGGAAGCCGCAACCGGCGATGGCAACCGCCCCGGTGCCCCTGGCGGATACCTGGGCCGCCATGGAACGGTTGGTGGATGAGGGCCTGGTGCGGCGTATCGGCGTGTGCAACTACGCCAGCGGCCTGCTCCACGACCTGATGGCCTACGCCCGCATCCGGCCCGTGATGTTGCAGATCGAATCCCACCCCTGGCTGACCCAGCTTCCGCTGCTGCGGCTGGCGCGGCGGTACGGTCTGGCGGTTACCGCATTTTCGCCATTGGGCGCGGCTTCGTATCTGGAGCTGGACATGGCGGAAGCCGGGGAGTCTGTGCTGGCCGAAGAAGCGGTCCTGGCGGCGGCGGACAGGCTCGCCCGCAGCCCCGCCCAGGTGCTGCTGCGCTGGGCCTTGCAGCGGGGAACCGCGGTGATTCCCAAGACGTCGCGCCGGCAGCGGCTGCGGGAGAATCTGGCGCTGTTCGATTTCAGCCTCAGCGAGGAGGAAATGGCAGCCATCAGCGGACTCAACCGCAACCGGCGCTTCAATGATCCCGGCGTTTTCTGCGAAGCCGCTTTCAATACTTTTCATCCGATTTATGATTGAGGAAAATACGCGCAAGAATCAAAGCCCGCATTCGGCGACCATGCAAAATTTTTCCGCCCGACTCACCGAATCCCCCGACCCGGAACGAGCGGATGGGCCGTTCCCGCTGGTCTATGTGGCCCGACATGGTTCGTCCAACCGGCTCGAAGCCTTCGCCTGGCTTGTGGCGAACCGGAAACCGCTCCTGCGGCAACTCGGCGAAAACGGCGCCATCCTGTTTCGCGGTTTCCCCTTCATCACCGATGAGGACTTCGATCAGGCCATCCGCGCCTTTGACCTGAAGAACTTTCCTTTCGAGGAATCCCTGTCCAATGCGGTGCGCCGCCACCGCACCGAGCGCGTATTCACCGCCAATGAGGCGCCGCCGGATGTGGAGATCCATCTGCACCACGAACTCGCCCAGACGCCGGTGTATCCCCAGCGGCTGTTCTTCTTCTGCGAGTTTCCGCCGAACCGGGGTGGCCAGACCCCGTTGTGCCAGTCCCATCGGCTGCTCGAACGCCTGCGCGAGCGCACTCCCGGGTTCATCGACAAGTGCGAGCGACTCGGCGTGCGCTATATCAATGTGATGCCGCCCGGGGAAGACCTGGAATCGGGGCAGGGCCGGGGCTGGTGCAAGACCCTGGGCGCCGACAACCGCAAGGACGCCGAAAACTGCTTGCGCTCGCTGGGCTATGGCTGGTCCTGGCTGGGCGGCGAAATGCTGCGGGTTTGCAGCCCGGCCCTGCCGGCGGTGCGAACCCTGCCCGACGGCAGGGATGTCTTCTTCAATCAACTCATCGCCGCCTGGCGCGGCTGGAACGACAGCCACAACGAGGCGGAGAAATCGATCTTCTTCGGCGACCATTCGGAAATTCCCGACGACGCCATGCAAATCGTGTCCGATACCGCCGAGGAGCTGACGGTGGATCTGCAATGGCGCAGCGGCGACATGGTTCTGCTCGACAACATGCAGATCATGCACGGCAGGCGCCCATTCAGCGGCCACCGCTACGTGCTCGCCTCACTCGCCGCCTGAGCAACCAAATTCCCCACCGAACCCGCTGACACCGGCAATTCCCGTTATGGCGTCGCCCCCCAACCGTCATTCTGCGCGTAGCGAAGCGAAGTCGCAGAATCTCATTGGGGATTCCGTGATCTCGTTCATGCCACCATTGGCCCGGGCTCACCGACACGAACCCGGTTTTGCTTGCATGATTCTGCCGATCACGTAACTTCGTCCGTTACATTGCACGGTGACAGGAGGGGATTGTGAATACTCGAACTTCCGCGCTATGGCTCGCCGGCCTGCTTGGTTCTGCCGCCTTGTTGCCCGCCCCGGCAATCCTTGCCCAAAGCGAAGATTTCGCCCGCACCGAGCATGGGCATCCCGACCTGCGGGGCACCTACACCTATCGAACGCTGACGCCGCTCAACCGCCCGGCGGAACTCGCCGACCGCGAGGTGCTGAGCGAAGCGGAGGCGAGAGAATGGGAGGCGTTCGAGAACCGGCGCCAGAATCGTGACCTTATCATCGACTCGGTCGGCGGGGCGGGCTACCCGCCCGGCGTGATTTCCTATAACGAGTTTTGGTACGAACGCGGCGTCGAGACGATCCGCGACCGCCGCACCTCACTGATCTACAATCCGCCCAACGGGCGCATGCCGGCGCTGAACGAATCCGGCGAGGAGCGCGCCGCAATCCGCGCCAACGTGCGCGCCAACAGCATCGGGCCCGAAGCCCGCACCCTGCAGGACCGCTGCCTGATGAGCGGCGGCGCGGGCCCGCCGTTGCTGCCCGGTTCCTACAACAACAACATCCAGATCGTGCAGACCGCCGATCACGTGATGATTCTCAACGAGATGATTCATCGCGCGCGGGTCATCCGCTTCGACGACGAGCACCAGACCCGCCACGTAAAATGGGACGGCGATTCCATCGCCCGCTGGGAAGGCGACACCCTGGTGATCAGCACGCGCCATTTCTATTACGACCAGAACAGCCGCTCCGGCGCTTCGCGGGAAACGGTGATCGAAGAACGCATCCGCCGCATCGACGCGGATACGCTTGATTACGATTTCACCATCGAAGACCCGCTGACCTGGGACGTGCCCTGGTCGGCGAAGTTCCCGCTACGTCGCATCGAGGACCCGATTTACGAGTACGCCTGCCACGAAGGCAACCACGGCATGCGCGGCATCCTCGCCGGCTGGCGCCGACTCGAGTCCATGGGCCTCTCCGGAGACGGCAGTCAACCCCAAGTGGCGGATACGGAGTAATCGAATTCGAAATTATTCCTGAACTCGATAAATGCTATTTTGCAAGTCGCCTGACAGCGCTTTCACGACTTTCGGAACCAACGGCTGCAATTCCGTCAGACGATTGCGAGATGCAAGCATGATGACGACGGGAATAGGCAAGTCGTTCGGATTTTGCTGGTGGGCAATTCCGCGGTCGACAGTGATAAAGGTGTTGAACCCATCCTGAGCCGCCAAGGTCAGCAAAGTCCCGTTTACGGTGCCTGCCCATCCCATTTGCTGCACCGTATGCACATCGAACGTGGCGGGGAAGGATGCGGCAAGCCGCCTTGGCACTGACTCATCAGGCAGCAGCTTCATCAGGGCCGGATTCGATCATCGCTATCGCCCTCTCCAAGAGGGCGACAGCCTGGTCTTGGGTCACTGTCGGAAAGTCCTGCAGAAAATCGTCGAGCCGGTCCCCGGCTTCCAGATGCTCCAACAGGATTCGCACCGGAACCCTGGTTCCCGAAAAAACCGGTGTACCGCCAAGAATTTCCGGATTACGGTCAATCAGCGTGTCGGCCATCGCTCTCTCCGGCTTTCGAGGTGACGCGAGACTCCCATTGTGCAAAAAAATGGCGGAAACTTCACGGGTGCGGAAGCGGAAGAAGAGTGGCGGATTCGGAGTAAACTCTGCGTCAAACTGGAACTTGAACACGACACATGCGCCTGTCATGGAATGAAATACGAGCAAGAGCCGCCGCGTTCTCGGACGAGTGGCGCGATGCCGCTTACCCCGGATATTGCACGAGTGGATTGATTTGACCCTGAGTCCATGGTTTTCGGTTCCTGCCGGGACGTGACGATTCCGTCCTGTTGGAAACGGGACCGTTGTCCGCCTTTTTTGGCCTGGTCATCGAGATGGATTGGCGGATTTCCTTCTCTGCGGGAGCATTTCCCGGATTCGGGGCGAACGCGACTCCGGACCGGGTCCGCTCATATGGAACGCGGGTCTGTCGTTGCGCCTATCCGGATTGCAGTCTGGCGGCGGCGGTGTGGAACAGTTCCTGGTGGGGGCAGGAGTTGGAGAGCGGCAATCGGATTCGACGGGTATTGCGCAGCACCACGGCGCCGATCTTCAGCAACTTGAGCCGGATCGTGCCGACATAGGCGTTGGCGAGCTCGCCAACGGCGAGGGCGATGCGGCGGAAGGCTTCGAGCAACGCATAGGCCAGAGTGGAAAGCGGCAGCCGGTACTGGTTCGGCCACCAGGCGTGGCAACTGGTGCGGTCGGCGAACAGGTCGAGCTACTGCACCTGGACGCGCAGCCAGGCATTGCTCCAGCAGCATTGGTCGAGGCCGTCGCTGTCGGAGGCGTTCCAGTTGTCGAGCCGTGCGCGAATCAGATATTCGCCCGGCTCGGGAAAGTTGGCATTGACCCGCGCGGGGCCTTCGCCCTCGACTACCTCGTTAGCGATTTGCGGTTGCGCCAGGCGGGCCGCGGCCGGCAATTGCCGGGCTTCCAGCAGCGGCATGGATTCGTGGGCGGTAAAAGTCGCCTCGCCCGGACCCTGGTGGACGTACCAGGAAACCCGGGTGTCCAGCGGTCTGCGGAAGCGCGGGTCGTTGGGGTCGCGTTCGGAGGGATCGTCGGTCCAGACTTCCAGGGTAATGGGCTGGTTGACGCCGGCCCGCAATACCTCGTCGGAGACGATGCCTTCCGGACCCGAGCCCATGGCGCCGCCTTCGCTGAATCCGATCCATGGCTGCAAGCTGCCCTGGGGGCGGGGGTTGCGGTCGAGTTCATACGCCGTGGAGCCGCGCTCGCCCGGCACCTTCAGTTCCTGGCTGGCGGAGATGAGATGCCACCACGCGGTGGTGTCATCCGCCATTCCGGCGGGAATGGTAATCGCGAACACGCCGTGGTGGCGGCCGGGATGGAAAATCTCGGGCTGCATGCCGCCGAAGCGCGCGGGCTCCAGCAGATTGTTCTCCCCCCGGGGAATAATGATGACCGACTCGTTGCGGTTGTGGTAGCCGAAGGACACGGTGACCGAGCCGTCTTCGTTGCCGTACCAGCCCTCCTGAAAGGGGATGACCGGTATGCCGCCGGGAGGCGCCGGGCGCAAAGGCCGCTCCTCGGGCTGCGCCCCGGCCAGGGAGAACAAGGCCAGATTCGCCAGCAAGGCCGCGAAGGCGCCGAACGCAGCGGCGCTTTTTCGCACTGCCACACCCATTACCGCAAACTCCCGTATCCGCCTGCCGTTCGAGATCTGCCTCGGGCCTCAGTCATCGCCTCCCGCCAGGCTGCGCTCGTTGTTGCTCCGTTCGGCCAGCAGCCTCTCGTAGGTTTCCTGATCGAGGTGGGACACGGCAATCCAGGCATGGGTCATTTCGTCCGCGGTGCGCTGGCCCCAGCCCACCCACTGGCGCGGGTCGGGGTTGTTGGGGTTGTTCCCGGTATTGTCATACCACTGCTTGATCACGAGCACGGCGCCGGTGGGCAGCAGCGGGGCCACATGGGGCTCATAGAGATGGCTGTGGTGCCAGGTGGCGCTCCAGTCGGAAATGACGCTCACCACTTCCGTGCGCCCGGTTTCGGGATAGAAGATTTCCAGCGAAGCCGCATTCATCCGCAAATGACCGTGTGGCTGGAAGCTGTCGATACGCACCGGATGATCAAAGCTGTGGAAGCCCTGGGTCATGGCGGTGCCGTGGGGAGGAATGAACAGATTTCCCTGATCGAGCTGATAGGCGGCGAGGTCCTGGGAAATGCCGGACTCGAAGTCCTCGTTGTGGAGCCAGATTCCGAGTTCCACCACATTGTCTTCAATCATGGTGCCCGGGGCTGCGCCGCCCACGCCGCCGGGATAGAGGTGGATGTCCCACTGGATCAGCATGTCGGCGTGGAAGGTGCGGCAGACGCCGTCGGGCATGATCTCGCCCCACTTGCCCATGGCGTATTCGGTTACCGGGCTGCGGGTCACCTGGCCGTCCTCGTCAATCTCGGCGAAATAGGTATTGGCATGGTGGACCACGGTCTTGGCGTCGCCCCGGGGCTTGACCTGCAGTGCCTTGATGCAGCGGTTCCCGCTCAAGCCGCTGGCGATGAAATGCTTGTCCCACAGGTCGTTGCCATTGGCGGGCACGTCGATGGGATTGGAAGGCAGCACCAGGTCCGGCTCGCCGAACCGGTCCTCGAAGTTCCAGTCGTCGAGGCTGGGCAGCGGCGGGGCCGGTGGCAACTCGTTCAGATTGCCCGGCAGGGCGCCCTGATCGACCCAGGCGACCACGGTGTCGATGTCTTCCTGGGACATGCGCCAGTCTCCCTGCAACTCCTGAATGCCCAGGTCGCGATCATAGGAGTACGGCGGCATCTCGCGATTGGCCACCTTCATCCGGATCAGCGGCGCCCAGGGACGGACCTGATCGAAATTGGTCAACTGCATGGGGCCGATGCCGCCTTCCCGGTGGCAGACCACGCAGTTCTCATTGATGATCGCGGCCACATCGCCGGACCAGGTAAGTTCCTCGCCGGCGGGGTGGCTCTGGGCCAGCAGTCCGAAAGACGCAATCGCCGCCACGCCGGAGGTCAATCCGGCCAGAAGACGAGAGAGTCTGGTCTGATTCGTCATGATCATTTCCTTCCGCTTCAGATAGTTGCAATGGAACGGGCTGCCAACGCAAGCAGTTGACGGCTGACTACCGCGAATCCTATAAGAATTCCCCCGTGAAAACCAGTTCTGACCGGATCTTCGTCTGACGCAGACGGATTTGCAGCGATACGGCAGGGAATTGCGGTTGCAATTGGGGGGAGTATCCAACAATTGTGGCGATGGGGGATTTCCACTATAGTGCTTTAGCTGTCGGTCGTAAGAACAAGGGAAGCTCTGATTAAGTCAGAGCTTCCCTGCGGCACAGGGATAATGAAAAATTCCAAGGAGGGAATTTTTCAGAGAATACCAAGAGAAATTGTGCAATTCCCGCCGGGAGGACTTGACAATGAAAATCAACGGGAAAGACGATTTTATGAGCCGAGCCGAGCCGAGCCGCGCCATGAGCGCGTTCTCATGGCTCGGCCGCCTGGGGCTATCCGCCTGCCCATCTGAGTCTTCCGCTCCCGCGGATTGCCGTTTCGGCGCGGGTCGGGCCGCTTCTCCCTGCGACAGTCTCCGAGTCGGTCGCGGCCTGCTCCCGATTCTGCTGGGCCTGTACGCGCTGTTTGGCTTCGTCGCTCCTGCCGCGGCGCAAACGGCGCCCACGGCCAACGACGACGGTTCTTACACGGTACCCCACTACTGGGCGCTAAAGCCTTCGCGCGTCCCTGTCGGCGGACAGTTCCGTCTGCTCTTCATATCCTCCACTACGCGCAATATAAACCCCACCGATATAGGGACCTACAACACTTTCGTGCAAGGCCGTGCCGCCGCCGGACACACGGCCATTCGGCCCTACAGTTCAACCTTCCGAGTCCTCGGCTCAACATCCGCCGTGGACGCACGCGACAACACCTCGACCACCGGCAGGGGAGTCCCCATCTACTGGCTTGGCGGCCCCAAGGTTGCCGACAACTACGTCGACTTCTACGACGGAAGTTGGGATAACCAAAACTCTTCCCTTAACAGGAACGAGTCCGGGACGGCGCAACACTCGAACAACGTAGGGACAGGCAGCAATGGGGATGGAACCAGGCACACTTCGAATTACTTCGGGGCAGCTTCCGTGCAGATGGGAAATCCGCATTCTCTCCGAGATCCCATCTCCTTTACAGCCGGTGTAAGAAATACGTTGGTACGCTTCTACGGCCTCTCCCCGGTATTCGTAGTGGCACCTCCGCCGGATGTGTCCGTGCATCCCACCGATGCGATCGGCCGTGAGGGCGGCACTGGAACGGCATCGGTGGAATTGCGCCTGAGGCGCGCCCTGGATTCGGGCGAGACCCTGACGGTCACCTACAGCCTCGACACGCGCGCCGGAGCGAGCGAGTCCCACAACGGCGTGACGCTCTCCCACACCAGCGGCGCCACGAGCACGGGCACGGTGACGA
>JAJECW010000067.1 GCA_022821865.1 Pseudomonadales bacterium | reverse complement strand
AATTTGCCAGTGATTCTCATTTTGACGCTGCCCATCGCAGCCTGTCATTCCGCGCGAAGCGAAGCGCAGTCGCAGAATCTCATTGGGAACCTGAGCCGCAGGGATTCCCTGCGGCACATGGAAGTGCCGCCGAATTCGATGGCGCAAGCCATTGAATTCGTGAGCAAAACAAAACCACGCTTTTGTTTTGCGATAATGAAAAACTCCACGGATGGAGTTTTTCAGAGAATACTAAGGCTGTTCAGTCTTGCGCAAGCCCTGCGAGCAGGTCGGCCTGATGTTCCCGCAAGAGAGGCTCGATGACCGATTCCAGGCCGCCGGCCATGACTTCGGGCAGGTTGTACAGGGTCAGCTTGATGCGGTGATCGGTTACCCTGCCCTGGGGGAAATTGTAGGTCCGAATCTTTTCCGAGCGGTCGCCGCTGCCGACGAGACGGCGGCGGGTGGCGGACTCTTCCTCCTGTTGTTCCCGCCGCGCCCGGTCCAGCAGCCTGGCCTGCAACAGCGACATCGCCCGGGCCTTGTTCTTGTGCTGGGATCGCTCGTCCTGGCATTCCACCACGATGCCGGTGGGCAGATGGGTAAGGCGAATCGCGGAATCGGTCTTGTTGACGTGTTGTCCGCCGGCGCCGCTGGCGCGGAAGGTGTCGATGCGAAGCTCGTTCCGGTTCACTTCCATCCCGTCGATCTCTTCCGCTTCGGCGAGCACCGCCACGGTGCAGGCGGAAGTATGGATGCGGCCCTGGGATTCGGTCTCGGGCACGCGCTGGACGCGATGCGCGCCGGATTCGAATTTCAGCTTCTGGTATACTTTGCGGCCTTCGATGCGCAGGATGACTTCCTTGAAGCCGCCGTGTTCTCCAGGCCGCTCGCTGATGATATCCGCCCGCCATTGCCTCATTTCGGCATGGCGCTGATACATGCGGCAGAGATCGCCGGCGAACAGCGCGGCTTCGTCGCCGCCGGTTCCCGCGCGAATTTCAAGAAAAACATTGCAACTGTCGCGTTCGTCCCGGGGCAACAACAGCAATTGCAGGTCCTGCTCCAGCTTTCCGGACTGCTCGGTCGCCCTGGCGATTTCCTCCTCGGCCATGGCGCGAATTTCCGGGTCGGCGTCTTGCCGCATTTCTTCCGCTTCCCGCCGTTCGCCCGCAATCCCCAGATAGCGGCCATAGGCGTGCATCACGCTTTCAAGTTCGGCATATTCCATCGACAACTTGCGAAACCGCGGTTGATCGGCAATGACTTCACCGTCGCCAAGCAAGCCTTCGAGCTCCGCAAAGCGCTCCCGCAGGCCATCGAGTTTCTGGCGAATGGAATGTTGCATGGAATCGGCCTCACTCCAGTGAGGAATTCTGGTCAAGCTCGAACAGTTCCCGGGTTGCGTCAAGCAATTCGTCCCGGCCTTCGGCGCTGGCCTGTTTCATGCGAACGCTGGGCGAATGAATCAGTTTATTGGTGATCGCCCGGGCCAGCGACGCAAGGATGGCATCCGCATCCTTGCCTTTTTCCAGTTCGCGCCTGGCCTGGTTCAGTTCGGCTTCGCGGATAGCGTCCGCCTTGCCGCGCAGGCGGCGCAGGGTAGCGACCGCGTTGCGCGAGCGCAACTGCCCGAGAAAGTTCTCCACTCCCCGGTCGATAATGGATTCGGCCTCGACCGCGGCTTGCCGCCGGCTGGCCACGCTGTCCTCTATGACATTGCCGATGTCGTCAATGCCGTAGAGATAGGCGTCGGGAATCTCGCCCACTTCCACTTCGATGTCACGCGGAACGGCAAGGTCCACGAGCAGCATCGGGCGGTGTTTGCGCCGGCGAATCGCCCGCTCCACCACGCCCTTGCCAATCAGGGGCAACTGGCTGCTAGTGGATGAAATGACAACGTCGGCCTCCACCAGCAATTCTGGCAATTCCGAAAGCAATGCGCCCTGACCCTCGATGCTGCCGGCAAGTTGCAGGGCGTGGTCCAGGGTGCGATTGGCCACGGTGATCTGCCGCACCCGCTTTTCCCTGAGGTGGCGCGCGGCCAGTTCGATGGTGCGGCCGGCGCCCACGAGCAGAACCTGCAAGCGGGACAGGTCGGAGAAGATTCGCCCCGCCAGCGTGACCGCAGCATAGGCGACCGATACCGGGCTGGCGCCAATGGCGGTTTCGCTGCGCACTTCCTTGGCGATGGAAAAGGATGCCTCGAAAGCCTGGGCAAGCTGCCCCCCGGCCAGTTTCAACTCCCGGGACAGGGCCAGGGCGGACTTGATCTGCCCCAGAATCTGGGGTTCGCCGAGTACCATGGAATCCAGGCCAGCGGCAACCTGCATGAGGTGCCGCACCGCGTCGCCGCCCTGATGGAAATAGCTCGACGGCGCCAGTTCGTCGATGCGCAAGCCATGAATTCCCGCCAGCCAGACCAGCGTGACCCGATGCCTCCCGGCGCCTTCATCCGTCTCGAGCGCGGCCCCGGAGAAACCCAGATACACCTCGGTCCGGTTGCAGGTGGAGACAATGACCGCTTCATTCACATCGGGCAGCCCCACCGCCTGCCGCAAGGCATCGGATATGAGGTCGGGAGGGAAGGCTACCTTCTCGCGCAAGGCGATATTGGCGGTGCTGTGGTTGATGCCGGTAACTGCCAGTTCCACGGTAGTCCAGGAAGTTCAGGCGAGAAGGCACAAATATACCAGAGTAGCGGGCCGTACTCGCCTGACGCCGATCCCGGAAACTGGCGTATTCGGGTGGAGCGGGCCGATGGGTGTCCCATTGCCTTGTCCCATTGCCTTGACCGGGCCGGCTTACCCGGACATTGCTATACTGGTCCTTTTATGGAATCTCCGATGAATATTTCGATGCTGCGCGCCAGTCTGCCTGCCGGCATGATCTTGCTGCTGGCGGCCTGCGCCTCGGAAACCGCGACTCGCGGAGCGGAAACGCCCGCCCCGGAGGATGCCGCGCGGGCTCCGGCAGAGGCGCCGGCGTCCACTCCCATCGAATACGGCAGTTTCACCGCCGGGCAGCTATACCAGACCATCACCGGCGAATTGAGCGCCCAGCGCGGCGATCTGGAACAGGCCGCCGAAGTCTATTTCGAGCTGGCCCGGGAAACCCTTGACCCCGGCGTCATCGAGCGCGCCGTGCAGTTCGCTTCTGCCATCGGCGACGGGCGCAGTCTGCTCGAACTCGGGCTGCTCTGGGCGGAAATCTCCCCGGATTCGCCGGAGCCGCATCTGCTGTTGTCTTTTCAGTTGCTGGAAGCCGGTCGTCCCGGTCAGGCGCTGTCCCACATGGAGCAGGTGCTGGAGGCAGGCGGCAGTTTCGAATTCAGCATTCTCGCTTCCGCCGCCGGCAGCCTCGACCGCCGGACCCGCTCGGACTTGATTGCCGGCTTGCGCGGGCTCAAGGAGCGCTATCCCGCGAACGGCTCGATCCGCATCGCCCTGGTGCAGTTGCTTGCGCAAAACCAGCGGTTCGATCTGGCGCTGGCGGAGTTCGGGCAGTTTGGCGGCAGCGTTGAAATGACGCCCGACCTCGTGCAATTGCAGACCCAACTCCACCAAAGCGCCAATGACAGTGCCGGCGCGGCGGCCGCGCTGGAAGCCGGGATCGAGGCCTTTCCCGACAACCGCAGCCTGCGGTTGAGCTATGCCCGGCTGTTATTGCGGCAACGGCAGCTTGCCCCTGCCCGGGAACAGTTCGGCATCATGCTTTCCCAGGCGCCGGATGACTGGGAAACCCTGCTTTCCGCCGGCCTGCTCGATCTCGAAATGGAGAATTTCCCGTCGGCCATCGGCATCTTCGAGCGGATGCTGGCGGCGCGGCAAAATGAAGACGACGCGCATTTCTACATTGCCTACGCCAATCAGCAACTTGGCGATCTGGAAGCCGCCATTGCGCACTTTCGCCAGGTTCGCCAGGGGGTGGAGAACTTTTTGCCGGCCCAGCAGCAAAGCACGAGGCTGGCCATTCAGCTTGGCCGCTTTGAGGAGGCCCATGACTGGCTGGCCCAGCTTTCCCGGGGCAGCAGCAGGCAGGAAATCCAGTTCATCCGCATGGAGTCCACCATTCTTTTGCAGGAGGGTCATCCCCAGCGGGCCAGGGAACTGCTTGACCGTGCCCTGAATCGCTATCCCAATCATGCCGACCTGCTTTTCACCCGGGTTTTTGTCCACGATTCCAGCGGCAACATGGCGGAATCCGAGGCCGATCTGCAACAGATCATCCGCATGCAGCCGGACAACGCCAGGGCGCTCAATCATCTTGGCTACATGCTGGCGGACCGCACCGAACGCCATGAGGAAGCGCTGGAGTTGATCGAGCGCGCCATCGCGATTGAGCCGGATGATCCGGCCATCATCGACAGCCTTGGCTGGGCCCAGTTCAAGCTGGGCATTCTCGATGAGGCGCTGGAAAACCTGCGCCGGGCCTATGCGGCCTTTCCCGACCACGAAGTCGCCGCCCACCTCGGAGAGGTGCTTTGGGCGCTGGACCGCCGGGAGGAAGCCGAAAGCGTCTGGATCGAAGCCCTTGCGGAAAACCCTGAAAGCGAATACATCCTGCCCACCATGGAGCGGCTCAAGAGCCGGCCATGATCCATCCCGAAGCTTTGCAAGGCTTTTGTCATGAGATTCTGCGACTCCGCTTCGCTTCGCGCGGAATGACAGTAGCTTCGATGGGTGTCCCGGTGTTGCCGGTGTTGAGAGTGGCTGTCCTGGCTTTGATTGCCGGGTTGCTGGCCGGTTGCGCCAATGCGCCGCGGGCGCTTGATGGCGGTGACTGGAACCGCCAGCTGGAAAAACTTGCGGCCCTGGAACAATGGCAACTGCGGGGGCGGGTCAATGTGCGCTACGACAATGAATCCCACACGCTGCGGATTCTCTGGCGGCAGCAGAAGCGCAACTACAACATTCGCCTCTGGGGATCCTTCAATGCCGGCAATACCCTGATAACCGGCGGCCCGGAAGGCGTCAGCCTCGAATCCGACGGCGAGGTGCTTACCGCGGCCACGCCCGAAAACCTGATTCTCGAGCAACTCGGCTATGAATTGCCGGTCTCCCGTCTGGAGTACTGGGTGCGCGGCCTGCCCGCCCCGACCGGCGATGTGGAACTCGATTTCAACGACGCGAACCAGTTGCGCACCCTGCGCCAGGACGGCTGGTCGGTGCAATACGATGATCCGCGACAGTATGGCGAACTGAGCCTGCCGGGCGCCATTGACCTTTCCCGCGCCGCAGACGACATCCGCCTCCGCCTCCTGGGCCTGCGCTGGATTGTCGGGCCAGCGGAATGAGCGCGCTCAGCCTGCTGGCGCCGGCCAAGCTCAACCTGTTCCTGCACGTCACCGGCCGCCGCGCCGACGGCTACCACCAACTGCAAACCCTGTTCCAGTTGCTCGATCACGGCGATTTGCTGCATGTTGCGCCCCGGCAGCGAAGCGGCATATCCCTGCACATCGCCGACACTCCCTTTGGCCGCATGCTGCCCCGAAACGGCAACCTGATCCTGCGGGCAGCCGATGCGCTGGCCAGGGAGAGCGGCTGCCGCGCCGGCGCCAGTATCGAGTTGGAAAAGCAGTTGCCTGTGGGCGGCGGCCTCGGCGGCGGCAGTTCCAATGCCGCCGCCGCCCTGCTGGCGCTGAACCGGATCTGGAAGCTGGATCTTTCCATCGAGGCTCTTTGCCGGATTGGCGTCCGGCTTGGCGCCGACCTGCCGGTGTTCATCCGCGGCCGCAGCGCCTGGGGCGAAGGCGTCGGCGAAATCCTGACGCCGGTGAAACTCCCCGAGCAATGGTATCTGGTGGTAACGCCGCCCTGTGAGGTCTCCACGGCGACGGTTTTCCATGATGAAAATTTGACACGCAACGCCGCAAACATCAGAATTGCCGACTTTCTCGCGGGAAGCTGCCGAAACGACTGCGAAGCAGTCACGCGACGACTGTATCCGGCAGTGGATGAAGCCTTGACCTGGCTGGGCCGATTCGGCGCAGCGCGCATGTCGGGCACCGGCGCCAGCGTCTTTATCGAGATTGCGGGCGAGGCTGCGGCGGAAGGGATTCTGGGCCAATTGCCCAATGGCTGGACCGGCTTCGCCGCCCGGGGAATCTCGCAAATGGAGCATGCAGACACTGGTCCGAAAGGAGTATGGGGCTGAGCGTTGACCAGGCATGCCGGTCATTCAAACCCGGGATTCCGCAAAGTACGCGATTTCCCCCGAGAAACTGGTAAAATTTGTCTGTTGGGGTGTCGCCAAGTGGTAAGGCACAAGGTTTTGATCCTTGCATTCGTTGGTTCGAATCCAGCCACCCCAGCCATTTTTTGGCGTCTGGCGCAGCCAGACGCCAAAAATGGCTAAAACCGTAAATCGTGTGTCGAGCAGCGATAGGGAAGCTCTGAGAAAAATTCCATGGATGGAATTTTTCAGAGAATACACAGGCAAATTTTCGGGCCCAGCCCGAAAATTTGGCCGATAGCGCCCTAATCGAAGAGAGAGAAACACAGTAAGCGTCATTCCGCCAGAAGTCTCGGAATCTTGTTGGGGGAACACTGAATGAGATTCCGCGACTACGCTTCGCTCCGCGCAGAATGACAGGGGTGGAAGAGTCGCTCCTACCAAGCAAAAGGCGAATCACCCAACGTGGCCACCAATCTCATGGTTTTCACCGGCAATGCCAATCCGCAACTGGCGGACCGCATTGCCCGTTACATCGGTGTTCCTCTCGGCGACGCCAGCATCGACAAGTTCAGCGACGGAGAAATCTCCGTGGAGTTGAACGAGAATGTCCGGGGCAAGGATGTTTTCATCATCCAGCCCACCTGCTCGCCAACCAATGACAATATCATCGAGCTGATGCTCATTGCCGACGCCCTGCACCGGGCCTCGGCCAATCGCATCACCGCGGTGATTCCCTATTATGGCTATGCCCGCCAGGACCGCCGGGTGCGCTCGGCGCGGGTCGCCATCAGCGCCAAGGTGGTGGCCGACATGATCGGCGCCGTGGGTGTGGACCGGGTGCTGACGGTGGACCTGCACGCCGAACAGATACAGGGTTTTTTCAGCATACCCGTGGACAATGTCTACGGCTCGCCGGTGCTGACCGACGAGATCGAGCGCCAGAATTACCGGAACCTCACCGTGGTTTCGCCGGATATCGGCGGCGTGGTCCGGGCCCGGGCGGTGGCCAAGCAACTCAATGTGGATCTGGCGATCATCGACAAGCGCCGGCCATCGATCAATGAGGCCCAGGTCATGCATATCATCGGCGATGTGAACGGTCGCACCTGCCTGATCGTCGACGACCTGGTGGATACCGCCGGGACGATCTGCAAGGCGGCGGACGCGCTCAAGGAAGCCGGCGCGCTCGGCGTGGTGGCCTATTGCACGCATCCGGTGCTTTCCGGCAGGGCGATCGAGAATGTCGAGAATTCCAGCCTCGATGCGCTGGTGGTAACCGACACGATTCCGCTCGGCGAAGAAGCCGGGAATTGCGAACGCATCCGGCAGTTGTCCATGGCGAAACTGCTCGCGGAGTCGATTCGCCGGGTCAGCAACGAGGAATCCATCAGCGCGATGTTCGACAATACCTGAACCGCGCCGCGGCGGGTCGCGAGCCGCGCCGGCAATGCCGGCGAACTGCGACAGGACCCCGGCAGGGCTGGTCGCAAGCCCCGCCGGGAGGATTCAACGAGCAACAGGAAACCATCATGTCAACGCCTGAATTCGAACTCGATGTATCGATGCGAACCGACAAGGGGAAAGGTGCGAGCCGCCGCCTGCGTCGATTGCACAATACCATTCCCGCCGTGCTCTATGGCGCGGACAAGGAACCGGCATTGCTCGCCATCGATCACGACAGCATTCTCCACGCCACGGAAAATGAGGCATTCTTCTCCCAGATCGTCACGCTGAATCTGGATGGCAAGAGCAAGGAACGCGCGGTAATCAAGGACTTGCAGCGCCATCCGGCCAGACCGGTGATCCTGCACGCGGATTTTCTCCGCATCAGCGAGGGCCAGGCGGTCAATATCCGAGTGCCGCTGCATTTCGTCAACGAGGACAAATGCGTCGGCGTGAAAACCGGCGGCGGGCGCATTCTCAAGTCGATGACCGAAATCGACGTGAGCTGCCTGCCCCAGGATCTGCCGGAGTACATTGAAGTGGACATGCTCCAGGTGGAACTCGGCCAGTCGGTGCATCTGTCGGATATCGCGCTGCCGGAAGGCGTCAGCAGCGTGGCGCTTTCCCATGGCAAGGAAGGCGATCTTTCCGTCGCCACGGTGCAGTCCCCCAGGGGCGGCGCCATTGATGAGTCCGAAGGCGCGGAACCCGCGGACGGACCGGAAAGCGATGCCGCACCCGACGCGGAAGAAGAATCCTGACCGCGCAAGATTCCCTGCGGCTGATTGTGGGCCTCGGCAATCCGGGACCCACATACGCCGGCAATCGCCACAATGCCGGCTTATGGCTGCTTGAGCGGCTGTGCGCCGGGTACGGCGGGGAATTGCGCGCCCGCGGCAAGTTTCATGGCGAAACCGGCAAGATTCGTATCGCCGGGCGGGAAATCCGCCTGCTTTGGCCGGCCACATTCATGAATCGCAGCGGGCTATCGGTGGCCGCGGTTTGCGGCTTTTATCGAATTGAAGCCGAACAGGTGCTTGTAGCCTACGATGAAATCGACTTCCCCGCGGGCAGGATTCGCTTCAAGTCCGGCGGCGGACATGGGGGCCACAATGGCCTGCGCAACATCATCGAGTCGCTGGGCGGGCGCAATGCCTTCCGGCGCCTGCGCATCGGCGTGGGGCACCCGGGGCACAAGTCCCTGGTAACCGGTTATGTGCTCGGCGACCCGCCCCCGGCGGAACGCGAACTCATCATGGACGGCATCGCCGACGCCATCGCGGTGCTGCCCCTGGCTATGGCCGGCGACTGGGAAGAAGCCATGCGAATCCTGCACAGCCAGGGAAGCTCTGATTAAGTCAGAGCTTCCCTGCGGCACATGGAAGTGCCGCCGAATTCTATGGCGTAAGCCATTGAATTCGGGAATACCTAGGAGTCTGCGCCGTAGGAAGGAGGAACAGGCGGAAATGGCGTTGCGCTGCGGAATCGTCGGCTTGCCCAATGTGGGCAAGTCCACCTTGTTCAATGCCCTCACCAGGGCGGGAATCGCTGCGGAAAACTATCCCTTCTGCACCATCGAACCCAACTCCGGCGTGGTGGCTGTGCCGGACCCCAGGCTCGGCCGGATCGCGGAAATCGTGCAGCCAGCCAGAACGATTCCCACCACCGTGGAATTCACCGACATCGCCGGTCTCGTGGCAGGCGCCTCGCAAGGCGAAGGTCTCGGCAACCAGTTTCTCGCCAATATCCGGGAAACCGACGCCATCGCCCATGTGGTGCGCTGCTTCGAAGACGGTAACATCACCCATGTCTCTGATCGGATCCGCCCCGCTGACGACATCGAGATCATCAATACCGAGCTTGCCCTGGCTGACCTGGAAACCGTCAACCGCAATCTGGACCGGGTGATCCGCGTCGCCAGGAGCGGCGACAAGGATGCCCAGCGGCAGACTGCGCTGCTGGAAAAGGTTCAGGCCGGCCTCGACCGGATGCGACCGGTGCGGGCCATCGAACTGTACCGGGAGGAGCGCGAGAATTTGCGCAGCCTGCACCTGCTCACCGCCAAGCCGGTGCTGTACATCGCCAACGTGGCTGAGGACGGTATCGAAGGCAATGACCGGGTTGCGGCGGTGGCCGCCATTGCCGAATCGGAAGGCGCCGAGGTGGTGGTCATCTGCAACAAGCTCGAGGCTGAAATCGCCGAGCTTGCGGACGGCGACAGGCAGGAATTCCTGAAAGAGCTGGGCATGGGGGAAGCCAGCCTCGACCGCGTCATCCGCGCCGCCTATCAGCTACTCGGCTTGCAGACCTTTTTTACCGCCGGTCCAAAGGAAGCCCGCGCATGGACAGTGCGAAAGGGCGCCCATGCGGCGAGCGCGGCTGGCGTCATTCATACCGATTTCGAGCGCGGCTTCATCCGCGCCGAAGTCGTTTCCTTCGACGATTTCGTCGCGCACAAGGGCGAAATCGGCGCCCGGGACGCCGGCAAATGGCGCCTCGAAGGCAGGGACTACGCCGTGCGCGACGGCGACATCATCCACTTCCGGTTTCATGTGTAGGAAAATTCCGATTGTGTGGGAACTTCCCTTGTGAGCGCGGCATGGGTATGCTTTGCGCTTTGATTCGCCTGACGAGGTTGCCATGACTTTTCGTTTGCCGGCTTTGCCCGGCATGCTTCTTGCGCCTGCCCTTCTTGCATTGGCCGCCTGCGGCGATTCCGGCACGGCCACCGCTCCGGCAATGGACCTGGACCTGGAACCGGAGCCGAACGCCAGCGCGCCGGCGGCCGGTCCAGTTTCCGATGTGCATGCGGATGCAAACCTTGAAGGCCGCCGCAACACGGTGGCGGCCATCTTGCATCAACACACGGCGGTCATGGCCGCCGACGAGTTCGAGGGCCGGGCCCCGGCGACCCGCGGCGGCCAAATGACCATCGACTATCTCAGCGAACAGTTCAGCGCCCTCGGCGCAGGGCCGGGCAATGGCGATTCGTATCGGCAGCAAGTCGATGTGGTGGAAATCACTGCGACCACCGATCCCGTGCTGCAATTCAGCGGCAGCTTCAAAGCCAGCCCCGCCTACAAGAGCGAGATGGTCATCGGCAGCCGGCATCATGCTTCGCCGGTTTCCGTGGAAGACAGCGAAGTCGTTTTTGTGGGATATGGCATCGTCGCCCCCGAGCGCGGCTGGAACGATTACGCCAACGTGGACGCCGCGGGCAAGACCGTGGTCGCGCTCGTGAACGACCCGGGCTACGCCACCCAGGATCCGGATCTGTTCAATGGCAATGCCATGACCTGGTACGGGCGCTGGGTCTATAAATTGGGGATTATATATTTAATTTGACTTCCCCCGCCACACCTTGATACTCTCCCCATCGCAAGCAACGCGAAGTGGCCCCACGCCGGGTTACTCGCTCAATACAACAGCCCTTTGACAGGGTCGGACTGATCATCTGACCCGG
>JAJECW010000139.1 GCA_022821865.1 Pseudomonadales bacterium | reverse complement strand
ACTTGTCCATCAGTTGCATCAGCGTCATGCCGACTCGATGGGACTTTCCGGGGGCTGTCTGTGACATGGGATTAACCTCTCGACGTTGGAGAAATTGTCCGCTATTTCCCGGTATTTGTCAAACTAAATATATAATCCCCTATAAATTCGAGGAAGCCGCCCGGCAGGGCGCCGCGGGAATCCTCATCGTGCATGAAACCGGGCCGGCGGGCTATGGCTGGGATGTGGTGGACAATAGCTGGTCCGGTCCGCAGATCACCCTGGCCGCGGAAAACGACAACGCCCATCTTGCCGACATCGAAGGCTGGATCACCCGGGAAACCGCGGAAGCGCTGTTCGCCGCGGCGGGTATGGACTATGAGGAGATGAAGGCCGCGGCTGCGGAACCCGGTTTCAGCGCCGTGCCGCTGGGGGATATCCGCGCTGGGATGAACGTCGAGACCAGCGTGCGCGGTTCGAGCTCCCACAACGTGATTGCCGCCATTCCCGGCTCGGCGCGCCCGGATGAGACCATCATCTACACCGCCCACTGGGACCATCTCGGCATGATTGAAGGCATGGAAGGCGACAATATCTGGAACGGCGCCGTGGACAACGCCGTCGGCACCGCCGCCCTGCTCGCCCTGGCCGGCCTGCACGGCAACCAGCCCTCGCCGCCGGAGCGCACCGTGGTGTTCCTGGCGGTAACCGCCGAAGAGTCCGGCCTGCTTGGCTCCCGGCGATATGTGGAGAATCCCGTCTATCCGCTTGAAACCACCGTGGCGAACATCAACATGGATGCCCTGAACCCCTGGGGCCGGGTGCGCGACATGGTCGTAATGGGCTATGGCAGCAGCGAACTCGAAGACTATCTGGCTGACGCTGTTTTCTCCCAGGAGCGGGTCATCGTCGCCGAATCCACACCGGAGGCAGGTCTTTACTACCGTTCCGATCATTTCAGTTTCGCCCGGGCCGGGGTGCCCGCGCTGTGGGCCGAGGGCGGAACCGACAGCCGCGAACACGGCAATGAATGGGGCGTCGAACAGTCGGAGGATTATGTCGCCAACCGCTACCACTCCCCCGACGACGAGTACGATCCGGAATGGGACCTCACCGGCGCCGCCGAGGATGTGCTGCTCTATTTCGAGATCGGCAACCGGCTGGCGAATGAGACCACCTGGCCCGAATGGTACGAAGGCAACGAATTCAAGGAAACCCGCGACGCCAGCGCGGCGGCGCGCCAGTAGCCGTCAGGCCAGCATTCCCGCCACCGCCCCGGTCATGCATGTGGCCAGGGTGCCGGATACCAGCGCCTTCATGGCAAGTCCGATAATCTCCCCACCGCGCTCGGGGCACATGCCGCTGAGCCCGCCGATCATGATGCCAAGGCTGCCGAAGTTGGCGAAGCCGCAAAGCGCGTAAGTGAGTATGATGGTGGAGCGCTCTCCCAGGGCGCCGGCGGGCAATTCCGCCAGGGCGAGATAGGCGAGCAGTTCGTTCAGCACGGTTTTCGTTCCCATCAGAGAACCGGCCAGGGGCGCCTCGCTCCAGGGTATTCCCATCAGCCAGGCCAGCGGCGCAAACAGCCAGCCGAAAATTCTCTCCAGGCTGATATCCTGTCCCGCCAATTCGGGCAACAGGCTGAGCAGGCTGTCGGCGAGCGTCACCAGGGCTACGAGCACGATCAGCATGGCCGCCACATTGAGCATCAGCCGCAGGCCGTCGCCCGCGCCCTGGGTGATGGCGTCCATGATGCTCTGGTAATTGCTTTCCAGGCTGATTTCGCCCGCGCTGCCCGCGCCGCTTTCCGGCACCATGATCAAGGCAAGCAGGAGGGCCGCCGGCGCACTGATGACGGACGCCGTGAGAATATGGCCCAGGGCGTCGTCCAGCACTCCCTGCAGCACCACCGAATACAGCACGAGCACGCTGCCGGCGATGGTGGCCATGCCGCAGGTCATGACCATGAACAGTTCGCTGCGGGTCAGCGAGCGCAGGCAGGGACGAATCAGCGCCGGAGATTCCACCATGCCGATGAACACATTGGCGGCGGCGGACAGACCCACCGCGCCGCCAACGCCGAGGCTGCGCCGCAGCACGAAGGCGAATCCGCGCACCAGCAGCGGCAGCGCCCGCAGATGCCACAGCACAGCGGAAAACGCGGTAACGAACAGGATCAGGGGCAGTACGCGAAAGGCCAGGATGTAAGTGGCGCCCGGGTCCGTCACCGCATAGGGATAGGCCACATTGGCGGGCTCGCCGCCGAGATAGCCGAAAACCAGCACGGTACCGGCCTCGACCGCCGCGGTAACCGCCTGCACCCCCTGATTGACGCCATGCAGCGCCCCCTGCACGAATTCGAGGCGGAACACGAGCAGGGCGAACAGGAACTGCAAACCGAGCCCGCCGGCAAGCAGGCGCCAGCCGGGCAGCCGGCGCTGTTCACTCAAGGCAATGGCAATGCCAATGAATGCGAAAATTCCCAGGATGGCCTGAAAGTAGGGCAAGGCCGGGCAAGTCCGGGTAGGTGAAAAACGGCGGGTGCCGCGGATTTGGCAGCCCCCGCCCAGGATCAGGGAATCAATCTGGGCACGAACCTGGTCATGCCCCGGATCGGGCCGACTTCGCCGGCATACACATTGCCGCTGCTGTCCACGGTGACTCCCTCACCCATGGAGCCGATGCCGCCCATTCCCGAAGACCGTTCCGAGATATGCTCCGGCACAAAGTACAGCACTTCGCCGTTGCGGGCATTGCCCACCCGCAGGCCCTTGCGCCAACCGCCGGGATTGTAGTTGGGGTCTGACTCGGAATCGATGGCGTAGAGCATGTCATTGCCGCGGTCGATGAAGATCCCGCTGATGCGGCTGAACTGGTACCAGGTATCGAGATGTTCGCCGTCCTGGGTGAAGATCTGGATGCGGTTGTTGCCGCGGTCCGCCACGAAGAGGCGGCCCTGGGAGTCCATGGCCAGCGAGTGCGGCGCCCGGAATTCCCCGTCTTCAAAGCCCCATTGACCGAAACTACTGATGAAGCTGCCGTCCGGCGCAAAGATCGAGATGCGGCTTTTGGCGTCCGGGCCCGGCTCGCTCTGGAACTGGGCGCTGTGGGTTTCGGCGACGAAGATATTGCCGTTGGGCGCCACGAGCACGTCGTTGGGCTCGGTGAAGTGCGTTGGCGGGTCGCCCATTTCACCCGGCGTGCCAAGGGTCATCAGCAGCTCGCCCTCCGGGCTGAACTTGAGTACGGCGCTGCCCCGGTTGGCCGCGGCGGGGTTTTCCGCCAGCTCGTTTTCATTCGCCAGCCGGGCATCGGCGATCCAGACATTGCCTTCGCTGTCCACATCGATGCCATGGGGCCAGATGATCATGCCGCCGCCGAAAGACTGGACCACGCGGCCATTGGGGTCGAGCTTGACGATGGGGTCCACGTCCGAGGTCGCGCAGGAATTGGTGCCGCAGCGGTCGCCGGCCCACACGTGTACACCGTCAATATCGATATTGACCGCGCTCACCGAACCCCAGTTGCGGCCATCGGGCAGGGTGCCGAAGTTGCGCTGGGTTTCATAGGGGTTGGGCAGATGGTTGACCGGCTGCTGCCCGGCATGGGCCGCGGGGTACACGGCGCCCGGCCTGGGCGGCTGGGCCAGGGCGGCGGCGGAGACCAGCGACGCGGTCATGGCCAATACTCCCGCCTTGCATGCGATTCCGGCAGCGCTACCGGAAGAAAAGCTCATTTTCATTGTTCACCTCGAAATCGATATCTGTTGAAGTTGAATCAGGTCGTGGGCTGCAAAAATGGCCCCCGACCGCTCAGATGTCAAGAACGATGCGATGGGTGTCCCAAGAGAGCACTGTCATTCTGCGCGGAGCGAAGCGCAGTCGCAGAATCTTTTGCCGGATGGCGCGGAGTCAAATTCACGAGATTCTGCGACTCCGCGCGGAATGACAGCCGGCGGACGATGCTCGGCGCAGTCGATCCTTGCGGAATGTCACTCCTTACGGAATGGCGTGAATGGGGGATTCAGTGCCAAAATGAGAATTGCCGCATCATCAAAGGGATCCGCCATATGGACCGATCGATCGCCGGAATGATTTTCACCACCGTGCTGGGCATGGCGGCAATCCTGTTGCTGATCGGGTTTACCGAAGCGCCGGAGAACGCGGCGGGCATGGCTCACGGGGAGATTCCCGCCATGCGGATGGGCGGCGACGGGGCGGCGCGGCTGGCGGATATTGGCGGTCTGGTTTTCGCTTTCAACTGTCTGCTGCTTTGGTTCACGGTGCTGCTCTGCACGCTCAGTGTAAGCCCTGGCAAACGCACGCCGGCCTTTTTCGGCTGGATGGCCGCGGTCTTTGTGACCAATCTGATAGTCTGGCGGCAGATGTATTTCGGGCATCAGGCATTTCTGGCCAATGGCGAGACCGGCTGGTTTCTGGGATTTCCCGCGGCCACAGCCTGGCAGGTGTACGGGATGTGGTTTTCCGGCGTCATCCTGATCGCGGTCTACAGCGGCGGATTTCGCAGCTACATTCTCAGCGAATCGGACGAGCGCCGCTTCGAACAACTGCTGCGGGAAACCCGCGCCGATGCGGAACCGGATTCTTCCGCGGATTGAGCTTTGGCAAGTCGTCGCCCATGGGCAGCGCAAACAAGGCCGCCTGACGGCGAAGGCCCGCAGTCATGGAAATATTCAGACAGGAAATCATCCTCGGCGTCATCGTCCTCTACATGGCCTTGTGCGTGCTGATCGGCATCTGGAGCATGGGCCGCACCCGCAGCGCCGGAGACTTCTTCATCGCCGGCCGCAACCTCGGGCCGATCGTGGTTTCCCTGGCGCTGTTCGCAAGCACCCTCAGCGGATTCGGCTTTGTCGGCGGGCCCGGGCTGGTCTATTCCGTCGGCGTCAGTTCCTTCTGGATGGTGGTGATTTCTGCCACGGCATTCGGGCTCGGCTTTTTCCTCGTCGCCAAGCGCATCCGCATGATCGCCGAACTGCGGGGCTGCATGTCGATTCCCGATGTCATCGCGGCGCGCTATGGCAGCGAACTGGCCCGGGGCCTGGTGGCGCTGACCATCGTGCTGGGAGTGCTGGGCTACCTCGCCACCCAGATTCTGGCCATGTCCGTGGTGATGCAGTCGATTCTCGCCGACACCGAAAGCTTTGCCGACATCAGCCTGCTTTCCTGCGTGGCGCTGTCATCCGCCGTGCTGGTGTTCTACTGCGTGACCGGCGGCGTGATTGCATCGGTGTACACCGATGTGCTGCAGGGGCTGGTAATGGTGGCGGCCGGATTTCTCATCCTCATCACCGCCATGCAAGTCTTTGACGGCGGCCTGCGGGAAGCCGGCGAGATCGTGCTCGCAGACGACAGTGAAACGATGATGCCTTTTGGCGCGGCGGGAATCATCACTTCGCTGGGCTGGTTCTTTGTGTTCGGCATTGGCCTCGCGGGCCAGCCGCATATCGTTACCAAGATGATGATGAACCGGAATCTTGCGGACAATCGCAGCATCCTGCCGCTTTCCCTGCTGGGTTACATGGTGTCCGCCTTTCTGTGGATTTCCATCGGGCTGGTCATGCGCGCCGCGGTAGTGGGCGGCTCCGCCGAACCATTGGCGTTGCCGGACGACGCCGCCGCCACATTCCTCGCCATGTTCGCAAGCCCGCTGCTGGCCGGCATCGTTTTCGCCGCGCTGTTCGCGGCGATCATGTCCACCTCGGACGCATTCCTCAATATCGGCACCGCAGCCATCATCCATGACATCCCCCGGGCCCTGCGCGGCCGGCCGGTGCGCAACGAGTTGTTCTGCGCCAGGGTGGTTACGGTGATTCTCGCGGTGGTCGCCGCCGGATTCGCGCTGTTCTCCCATTACCGGGACGCAACCCTGGTGGCCCTGCTTGGCGCATTCGGCTGGGGCACATTCGCCGCCTCGCTGTTCCCGGTGCTCGCCATCGGCCTCAACTGGAAGCGCGCCACCACCGCCGGCGCCGTTTCCGCGGTGGTGAGCGCCCTGGCGGTCAATTTCATCGTCCAGCTCGCCGGCATCACCCTGCCCTGGGGCATCTCCGGCGGACTTGCCGCATTCGTCACTTCACTGGTGCTGTTCTTCGCGGTCTCCTACGCCACCCCAAGGCCACGACTCGCGCGAGACATCGACCGGATGATGGATATTTGACTGATTCCTGTTGTAATCGGGGCATGGGCCGATCAACATCTGTATCGGACAGCGATTCGACACGGCAGCAGAGGAGTGCGGAGCGTCCCGTCGCTCCTCTGAGACGGATCGAGCTATTTTTCGCCTTTTCTTGGCTAATCGGTGAACATGCGTATACCATTTGGTGGCACACTCAGATTTTTCGATAATCTCGCGGATTGGAGCCGCAACAGGATATGACAGAGCCCGCCCTCGCAATTTCGATCTCAGACCTGCCCTCACGCCTTGAGGACATAAAGGATATCATTCGCTCCGAGTATCTGGAGGCGCACGGCTATCCTTGGATCGTTGCGTACTCGGGCGGCAAGGATTCTACATTGCTGCTCCAACTGGTCTGGGAGGTCATAGCGGACCTCCCGCTGAAGCAGCGAAGCCGCCAGATTCTGGTCGTTGGAAACGATACGCTGGTGGAATCACCCCTCGTAATCAATCATCTCCGAAATTCGTTGCAGCAAATCGATCTTGCGGGAATCCAGTCGGGCCTACCCATCTCAACCGAAGTTACGACGCCATGCATTGATCAGACTTTCTGGGTCAGCGTCATCGGGAGAGGCTACATACCGCCCACCAGGAATTTTCGCTGGTGTACCGATAGGATGAAGATTTCGCCCACGAACAAGCTGACCCTTCGGCTTACGCAGGAGTTCGGCGGGGCGATTTTACTGATCGGCACGAGGCGCGCTGAGTCCGACAATCGCCGGCGCGCGATGAACAATCGAGGCGTTTCTGCCCAGAAATTGAATCCGCAAGGACTGGTCGAGGGCTGCCAAATGTTCGCGCCGCTGGCTGACTTGGAAGATAACGACGTGTGGATGACGCTCATGCAGCGGAGTCCGCCGTGGGGCGGCACCCATCGGCGCTTGATTACCTTGTATCGCAATGCAGGAGGAGGAGAATGTCCTTTAGTCGTCACGAAGGAGCAGGCGCCTTCCTGCGGTAGCACATCTCCACGATTTGGCTGCTGGACCTGCACCGTTGTCCAGAAGGACCGAAGTCTTAGAGGGCTGATAGACTCCGGCCATGGCGACACGGAAAAACTGGAAGCGCTGTTCGATTTCAGAGAGTGGCTGCTGGAACTCCGGGAAGACGAGCATAATCGATTACCTGTGCGACGAAATGGAAATGTTGAACATCGCGAGGATGGGAGTCCAATCCTTGGGCCGTTCAAACTCGAAGTTCGCAAACTGATACTCCACAAGCTGCGGGAACTGGAATCGGAGATTGGTAAGCCATTGATTTTGCCAGCAGAAATTGATTGTATCGAAGACGTGTGGTGGAGAGACCAGATCAAAGAAGATGCCCGTCAGGCATTGCATCGCAGCCTTGAAGCCGCTGTTTAGTTTTTAGATGCAAAGGACGATTCGTTGAGCGAGACAAAGATCACTTCCGAGGTTCGCCTCGTATCAGAAGTCCTGTGTTCGGGATGCTTTACCGTTCCTTGGCATCAGCGCTACTATGATTGGAAGGTAGAGCAGGTCGGCGAACTACTCACAGATCTGCACGACGCTGTGGAAGGCGATAAAGCATGCTATTTCGTTGGTTCGATAATGTTGGTTAGTTCGAGTTTGGCAACTTCCTTGAGGGTCAACGATGGACAGCAACGACTTATTACACTGTCTTTGTTGATCGCAGCCCTTTGTCGCCGTTTTGAAAAGATGCTGCCTCCAGATAATGCACGTGAGACACGCGGATTGCGTGCCTTGTTCGACGAGCCCGATTACCACATTTTAAAGCTATCTGAAGCCGCCAAGTACAAACCCAGAATTGAGCCGCCAAGGCGAAACAAGTCCACATATCAACAGTTGATTCGAGGTCACGACATTGGAACCAATGGAGCTCTCACTTCCGCTTGGGAAGTAATCGATCTTTTTGTGGGGGCAATGGATCGAAGGGCAATCGAGAATTTTTCAGACTTTGTCATGCAAAAAGTTGAAGTTTCGGTGCTCCAAGTGCCAAGTGATGTAGACGCGAATTCGGTGTTTGAATCTCTTAACGCACGTGGAAAACCTCTGGACGATGTCGATCTGATCCGTAATCGATTGTACTCGTATTTCTCAGATCAGGAAGACCCCAATCGAAGGGAAACTATCCATGAGAGACTTGAGTCACCGGCCGTAGTCTTGGGACCAGGCAATGTGCAGGATTATTTTCGATGCTACCTACAGTGCAGGTATGGGTATCTTCAAAAAAATAGGTTTTATAGGGAAGTCAGACAAAAGATAGAGGGAGCTGCTGAGCAGGATGATCCATCTGGCTATGTATACAACCTCATTGACGGGTTGGGTAAGAAAGAAAGCATGCAGTTGTTCCGAACACTAACGTCTTCTAGGCCAGATGTAGTATTGAACATAAATCTTCCCAAAATCTCTGGCTACAGAGATATTACTGTATTGCTCAGCGAACTGAAGGATTATAAGGTAACTCAGCCCTTGGTTTTTTCTCTGTTACATCGATTCCTTGAAGAAAAGGACAAGGATATTAAACGTAAGGTCGGCTTGGTGGTTGCGCGTAGCTTAAAAAATCTTACTTCATTTGTAATGAGGACGACGTTTGTCGCTTCTAAATTTGAACCTTCCAAATTTGAGGCGGCGTTTTCGAATTTTGCTATGGATGTCTTCAGGGGAACTGACTTCGAATCGCTCGATATCTATGAGGGACTTGCTGGAACGGATGAATATGAAGTGATTGATAACGTGAGATTTATACGTCGCATGACTGATATGGAGATACGCACCAATGCTAAAGCTCTACGATTCTTGTTTGGCATAAACTCCAAACATCAGCTTGGTTCTGATGTTTTTAGGCGAGATCACTGTACCGTTGAGCATGTATTGCCACAATCCGATCAACATTGGCCTGATTGGAAGGCATTTTCGGAAGAACAAGCGAAAGAGTGCATCTATCGCACTGGCAACATGGTAATTTTGACAAAAAGGGAAAATCGCTCAAATGAAGCATTTAATAGAAGTTTTCTGGCTAAAGCGGATTTTTACAAGGACAGTGCGTTAAGTATGCCGAGATTAGCCGCCGAAGGTCATGATGAATGGACGCCCGAGATTGTAGAGAAAAGATCCAAGGCACTTGCAAAGGAGGCGGCATCAGTCTGGCAATTTTCTCCAAGTAAAGCGTAGCTATCTATAGAGCCCGGGCGAATGAACGAAACATTGAAACTTCGACAACAGGCTGAGGACATGCTCGGTGTTCCGAGTAGATTGCATGATTATCAATGGGAGGGCGTGTCCTTCCTCTTTCGTTCAAATGCAGCGCTACTTGCCGACGAAATGGGGTTGGGCAAGACGGTCCAGGCCTCAGTCGCCCTGGCTCTGTTGCTGAACGCGAAGAATGATATCAGGCGCTCACTCATCGTTGCCCCTGCATCGCTGATTACCAACTGGATGTCGGAACTGGATATTTGGGCACCATCCCTTGCGGTTCGACGCCTGCAAGGAGATATTCGTGACCGTAAAGCTCTGTACATGCTTCCTGTTCCAGTGTTGGTTGGCTCCTACGAACAAATCAGGCAAGATGGTCTTGATCGGATTCCAGCCGACACGTTCGACATAGTAATTCTTGACGAAGCCCAGCGCATAAAGAACAAGTACTCCCGGACATCATTGGCCTGCCGTTTACTCCCGCGAGAGCACTCTTGGGCCCTATCCGCCACTCCGCTTGAGAACGACCCGGATGATGTGGCCTCAATTCTTGGATTTCTAAATCCATCCTTACCGACGGACCTCTCAAATACGAAACTTTCGTCAACGCTAAGTTCAATGATGCTGCGTAGAAGAAAACAGGAGGTCAGGGGGGAACTTCCCCCAGTCATCATTCAGGACATGAAGCTGGAATTGCTATCTCCACAGAGAGTTGCCTACGATCAACTTTGGGTGGAGCGGGAGAATGCCGTCACGACAGACGCCGAGAGCTCCGCGGCTGTATTGCTGGGACTAATAACTCGCCTTAAGATTGCGTGCAATTTTGACCCTGATAGCAATACGTCTTCCAAGCTAGACGCTTTGAAGGAGGTTTGTGAAGGTATGGGGTCAAGTGCTCGCGTACTGGTTTTTTCGCAGTTCGTCGAGACCTTGAAATGGCTGTCTGCGCGGATTAGCATTCCTAGTGATTTCATCACGGGCTCAATGTTGATCGAAGAGCGGCAGAAAGCCATAGAGAGGTTCAAAACTGGCAGGTCGCCCCGAATCCTATTCATCTCGTTGAGGGCCGGCGGCGTGGGATTGAATCTGGGAGAGGCGTCACACGTTGTAATGTTTGACAGGTGGTGGAACCCGGCTGTCGAGATGCAAGCGATCTACCGTGCACATAGGTTTGATCGGGAAGAGCCGCTGCACGTTGTCCGATTTTTGGTGGTGGATACGATAGAAGAGCGTATTGCCAGCATCTTGGACAGCAAAGAGGAAATGTTCAGCGATATTGTTGAATCCGTCGAAACCGTCTCTCGCGGTTTCTCTATACAGGAGTTGATGCATATCCTCGAACTCTCTGGAAGCGACAAGATTTCAACTACAGAAAGGCAGGAGGAAAGTTAAGGAAATGGCAAAAATCGTGGAATATCGAGAAATTCCCTTGGACGATTTAACGATTAGCAAGGGACAAGTGCGGACACAAAACACTGGGCAAGAGATCGACGAGTTAGCTAGAAGCATTGAAACTCAGGGTCTTTTGCAACCCATCGTTGTTTGCCAAGCTCGGGAGGAAGGCAAGTGGGAGATTTTAACTGGGCAAAGACGCTTTCTGGCTCATAAGCACTTAAGAAAGGAAAAAATTTCAGCTGCTGTGCTGGATGAGCGGGTCGATGAAGGGCAAGCGAAAGCAATCTCCATTACGGAAAATTTGATTCGGCGGCAGCTTACTGGGAAAGAGCTGAAGGATGGGGTTCTGTTTCTGTACAACATCTATGGGACTGTCAAAGAGGTAGCAGAAGCCACAGGTCTGCCTAGAAATAAAATCTCTGAGTACATTAAGTACCCAAGGCTGCTCAAGGAACTAAAAGGCCTGGTTGATGATGGTGTCGTCGATGTTAATGTGGCGGTAAAGGCACAAGATGCAGCGAGCGATAACGAAGGAGTGGCTGATCCGGAGGTAGCCGTCCAGTTAGCCAAGGAGATGGCTCCGATGACCGGGGTTCAGCGGAAAAAGGTGCATAAGGAAATCAAAGACCACCCCGAACGCAACATGGACGATGTAATTGAGCGAGCAAAAACAGGATCTAAGGTAGTGCAGGTCATCGCAACCGTATCTAATGACGTTCATGCAGCGATTCAGCAAGTAGCCAAGGAAGAAGGAGAAAACCAAGACGACACGGTGGCTCTTCTTATCGAAGAGGCTCTAATTGATCGTGGAGCCTTGGAAGGAAACTAGATCATGCTTGCTGGGCTAAACGCATTGGAGCTTGGCCGTCTTCGTATCTCCCTGGGATATGGGACACATAAGAAAGGTCGACCTCTGTCTCCGATTGAGGTAGGAGAACTTCTGAGAAAGGCTCGCTCGGAAGGTATGTCACTTCAAGACTGTGCTAAAGCAGTCCAACTCGATGGTACAGGACATATAGGGAGGTTCTTGACAATCCTCGAACTTCCGGAAGATTTGCAGCATCTGATCGGATGGGGCGCGGAAAAGAATTTTATTGGATTTACCGCCGCATTCGAATTAACAAAACTAGGTAATGCTGAAGAGCAGCGAGTTGTAGCTAGCACTATTTTGTCCGATGGACTAACCAGTAAGGAAGTACGACAGATAGCGCAACTCCGTAATCGATCTGATAAGAATATTGGTCAATGCATTAAAGAAATACTTGGCATGCGCCAACAAGTTACAAAGCGATTCGTATTTGTTGGTTCGATGTCATTGGAAACCGAATCGAATCTGGCAAAAAAGACTCAATCTGCCAGAGATCTAATTTTGGCTTCCGCAATAGGAAGTTTTGGAATCAGAAGCGCGACCGGTCGTCTCGGCCCCAAGCTGTTCACGCTTGTGGGTAACGAGGACTTTAATGCCTCAATGCAAGAAATTGGTAAAGAGAACATAGAGGCAAGGATCAGAGCGCTCGTATCAAAGGCACTGGAGAATGGTTTGTCCGAGAGTTGATGTATTCAACAATGGTGCAGTGCGCCTTGGTTCTAATCTGGTCTGCGATGGTTACGCGGAAGGATTCGATTTTCGTGTTCAAACTCATATTCATGATGATCACATGAGTGACTTTGACAAAAGTAAAGGATTGCAAGACATTCTTATGAGCAGGGAAACCAAGTCACTACTAATCTCGGAATCAAATCCGGACCTTGAATATCGAGACAATGTTATTGCATTAAGGTGGGGAGACAAGATAGCGCTCGAAGACGGAACTAAGGTCACACTGGTTCGGTCGGGTCATATGCTTGGATCAGCGCAGGTGTTAGTTGAACATTCAGATGGACTTCGTAGCGGGTATTCTGGCGATTTCGCATGGCCAATTGAGGAAATAATCCAAGTTGATGAGTTGGTTATTGATAGCACTTATGGTAATCCAGCGAGCATTAGAAAATACTCGCAAGGCGAAGCTGAAAGTCGCTTAGTCGAAATTGTTTCTCAACGATTACGTCATGGCTCTGTTCATGTAAACGCCTATAGAGGAACAATTGAGCGAGTCTTGCATGTGCTTTCGAGTAATGTAAATGTTCCGATTCTGGGTAGTAAGAGGTTAAATCAAGAAGTATCAGTATATCAGGAGAATGGGTTTGGAGTTGGCACTATCACGCGAATTGACTCGGAGGAAGGGCGACTTGCCCTGCAGAATGGCTCATACATACGCCTGTACGCGAAAGGTGATGGTTTTCAAAACGAACTTGTTGAAGGAACGAGCATATCATGTAGCGCGTTTATGACTCGACTAGACGATCCAGTCGTGGAATTTTCAGAACGAGCCTATAGAGTAGCACTTTCGAATCATGCGGATTTCGAGGGCACCATTGAATACATAAGAGCAACCGGCGCAGTAAAAGTAATTACCGATAACACAAGAAGCCATGGAGTTGACTTGGCCATTGCCATTAACAGCAGTATTAATGGTGTTTACGCTGAGCCTTCATCGAATCTTCCATATATCACATAGAGGAAACAATGGAAAATTATTGGAATACGATATTGTTTTGTATACTTGTGATAGCTCTATTCTTTACAGTGCGAGGGAACATAAAATTTGACCTTAATGAGTATTTAAAAGATCGCCGAGAAAACAAGAAGCAGCGTGTTCGAACGCTTTGCCCTCACATGGATGTGACAAGGGATGAGAAGGGGTCATTACAGTTTCGTAGTTTTTACATTCCAAATCTCGGCGGGATTGGTTGGAAATGCCGAACTTGTGGGTCAGAAACTACTGACGAGTTTTACATAAAGGAGACCTTTAAGTATTGGGTAAACAATCCAAAAGAGTACGAAAAGCGCAGAAAGAAGATGATAAAATTGGCATGATTTAGTTCCTATCCTTTTGCTAATGAAGTCAGATGAAAGAACTCCTTTGAGTGCAACAAATGATGTTCTTCGGATCGTAGGCTGGACTCGTCGAATTCCCTGAACAAACGGACATAGTCTCGTACTCTACCCTGATCAATGGCGAGCCATTCGCATGCCCCCTCCAGACGTGCGTATGCCATGAGCGTACGTCGGTCGCATCTGCCGAGCGAGCCCTGTATTCTCCCGGCATACGCCTGTCTTGCCTTCCGTAGGCTTCCATCTCACCGCTTGTCGGGTGCCAGCGGAAAGCACCGCAGACCTGCGTAGGCTTTCGCCCGCAAGCACTCGGCGTCCACCACGATCTTGATGTGATTGATACCCATGCGCAGCCCGTAGGTTCCGTTCGCCCCGTAGAGGATGCACTGCTTCGGCCAGGACAGAAGCCCGTCGGCCTTCGTGTGCGAGCACAATCCCATTTCGACCAACCGATTTATCAGCCCGCGCCAATGGGAGCTTCTTGTCGTATGCCAGGCCGAGAGCAGGCCTCGAAAATCCCGCTCGCCGGCGTCATTCGGGTAGATTTCGAAACCCAGTCGCGGCAGGGCGCCTTCAGGGGTAACATCGAACGCCATCATGAAGCGGTTGGAGACATCGTGGAGTTCCGACAGGACGCGCAGGGCGGTGGAGATCGAACCCGGCCACCGCAGTCGATCGAGAAATGGCCCCGCCTGGGCTGCCGCAACCTCCGCGACAACCAGCCTGACGGGTCGCGGCGCGCGCTCGGGAAAGGCGGCGGCGACGGCGCCCGGCACGCCTGGGCGATTCTGGCCTTGCTGACCCGGCGCCTGCGCCAGACCTGGCCGGAGGTGAAGATCGTCTTCCGCGGCGACGGCGGATTTTGTCGTCCGAGGATGCTCTCGTGGTGCGAGCGCAACCGCGTGGACTACATCGTCGGCATCGCCCGCAACGCGACGCTGGCCAAAAAGGCGGAATCCATCATGGAACTGGCGGCCATGGGGCACGAAGCCAGCGGCGGGAAGGTGCGCGTGTTCGACGAGTTCCCCTACGCCGCCAAGTCCTGGCGGCGGCGCTCCCGGCGGGTGATCGTCAAGGCCGAACATGCCGCGCGCGGCGCCAACCCGCGTTACATCGTCACCAGCCCGGACGGTGCCCCGCAATGGCTGTACGACCGGGTGTATTGCGCCCGCGGCGACAGGGAGAACCGGATCAAGGAACAGCAGCTCGACCTGTTCGCCGACCGCGCCAGTTGCCACGCCTGGTGGCCGAACCAGTACCGGCTGCCGCTTTCCAC
>JAJECW010000040.1 GCA_022821865.1 Pseudomonadales bacterium | reverse complement strand
AACCCCGACTGTTTGCCCAATCAACGTTGGCACCAGCATCAATCCGTAGTTCCACCATATCCGGTCTTGATTGTCGAATAGCGTCGCCTAGGAGCCTGCGCCGTAGGAATTCGCGAAAGCGAAAATTCGCTATCGCCGCGCCCCCGGCCGGTCGATTGAGGCGAATATTGGTGGATATGCAACGAAATCGAGCGGCCGGGGGCGCGGATGAGAGCGGATTTGCAGCCGTGAATTCCTACGGCGCAGGCTCCTAGTTCTTGTTCCACAAGGTCATATAAGTCTTCATTATACTGATTATCCAATTCTTTCAATTCCTCCTCTTGCTGTTCCGGGTCGAGTATTTCATTTTCAATCCGTTCCCTTTCCCTATTGTAATCTCTTTCAAGAGCGTCTCTTGGGCCAACATATTTCAAATTAACAGCGGAACCATATTATATAGTGTCATAGTCTACCTGCGACCGCTGCGCATAGACGTTTTGGCTGGCGCTGGTGATAACGAAAACCACAAACAACGCGACCGCATTGATTATAGTTCCGTTAATTGTTTTCTCTCTGAGTTTCATATCACGTTTTCCCTGCGTTTCCGATTACGTAAATTCCCGGTTTGATGCCGGGCCGTACGTAATCGACGCAGTAACCCCACGTGACTCCTCGCCT
Source organism: Pseudomonadales bacterium (assembly GCA_022821865.1). Taxonomy (GTDB): domain Bacteria; phylum Pseudomonadota; class Gammaproteobacteria; order Pseudomonadales; family Pseudohongiellaceae; genus UBA9145. Next base: position 3,150 of record JAJECW010000040.1, on the reverse strand, counting down.
ATTTGCCGGACCCGGTAGCTAATCGGGTCTTGCTGTGGCTGTTGTATTCAGCAAGCAACCCGGCTCGGACCGGGCTACTGATCGATTAGGTAATGCTGACGCTATCGCAGGTGATTGGCGGTTGTCAACAACCGCCTGCGTAGCGTTCCGGTTTTTCTGTGCAAGCCCAAGCCAAAAGGCGAACCCCGTCCGTAGGGTTGGCCTTTTGGCTTGGGCCTCCCCTGGCCTCCGATGATCGTCAGTTCGTTTCGGTCTCCTGTTCGTCGAACAGTAGATCGGACGCGCCTTCTGTCTCGCTCTTGACCGCAAGGGCAAGAGGCGATTTTCTGGCCTTTGGCCTTTCGTGACCCGTGGTTTTCTCGTGATTATTGGAGATGGTTTTCCGTCGATTATCGGAACAGTTGTTTACCTGAATTTCTCGTTCCCTGGTTTTTTGATGGTCTGATGACCGTTTCGATTGATGTGGCTTAGGTCGCGTTCTGTGGCGTTCTAGCCAAGAGCCTACAGGGATGTATTCACGGCGTCCGCAGCCACCCGCCACCCGCCTGGCCGACGGATCGAAGCCAATACTCGCAGGTCAGATTTCGCGGGCGATCAGCATTTTCATGATTTCGTTGCTGCCGCCGTAGATTTTCTGGATCCGGCTGTCGGCGTACATCCCGGCGATGGGAAATTCCATCATGTAGCCGTAGCCGCCGAAGAACTGCAGACACTCGTCGACGATCTCGCATTGCTTCTGGGTCGTCCACCATTTGGCCATGGCCGCGGTGCCGACGTCGAGCTTGCCGGCCAGCAGGCGCTGCACGCAGTCATCCACGAATGAACGTGCGATATGCAATTCGGTGAATCGTTCCGCCAATTTGAACTGGGTGTTCTGGAAGTCGAGGATGCGCTTGCCGAATGCCTTGCGCTCCTTGACGTATTCCGAGGTGATCCGCAACGCTCTTTCCATGGCGGCCACCGCGCCGACGGCGATGATCAGGCGCTCCTGGGGCAACTGCTGCATCAATTGCACGAAGCCCTGGCCTTCCGCGCCGCCGAGCAGGTTTTCCCTCGGCGCCCGGACATCGTCGAAGAACACTTCGGCGGTATCGGCCGCCTTCTGGCCGAGTTTTTCGAGATTGCGGCCGCGGGAAAATCCGCCCTCGCCTTCTACCTTTGCCGTTTCCACAACGACGATGGAGACTCCGCTCGCCGCTTCCGAAGGATCCGTCTTCGCCACGACGCAAATCAGATCGGCATTCATGCCATTGGTCAGAAATGTCTTTTGTCCGTTGATGACCCAATCGCCGCCGTCCGCGATTGCCGTGGTCGCCACGGCTTGCAAATCCGAGCCGGTGCCGGGTTCGGTCATGGCGATGGCCGCCACGAGTTCTCCGCTCGCCATCTTCGGCAGCCAGTTCCGCTTCTGTTCTTCCGTGCCGTAGGCATTGATGTAATGGGCGACGATTCCGGAGTGCACGCTATTGCCGAAAGTGACCCCGGACTGGGCCAATTCTTCCAGGAACACGGCTTCGTGCCTGAAATCGCCGCCGCCGCCACCGTAACGCTCGTCGATGGAAGCGCAAAGCAAGCCGGCCTCGCCCGCCTTGCGCCAGGCGTCCCGGTCGACCCGGCCCTGTTTTTCCCATTTGGCTTGCAGCGGTACGAATTCCTTTTCCAGGAAGCGCTGCACGGAGTCGCGCAGGATGCGCAGTTCCTCATTCATCCAGGGGGCTTCGCGGCGATCGGACAGCATGTTCAAATTCCTCGAAAACCTGGCTTGGCCGCGGATCAGGCCGCCAGCTTGTCGGTGCGTTCGACTATCATGGCGTTGGCGGTGCCGCCGCCTTCGCAGATCGCGATCAGACCATAGCGGCCTTCGCGGCGCTCGAGTTCATGCACCAGGGTGACCATCAGTTTCGCGCCGGTCGCGCCGAGCGGATGGCCGAGCGCCTGGGCGCCGCCGTTCACATTGAGTCGTTCCGGGTCCGCGCCGAGCGCCTTGGCCCATGCCAGAGGCACCGAACCGAAAGCTTCGTTGATTTCATACAAATCGATCTCGTCCAGCGAGAGCCCGGACTTTTCCAACACCTTGCGCGTCGCGGGAATCGGGCCTTCGAGCATGATCACGGGATCCGATCCAACCACCGCCAGCGAATGAATCCGGGCGCGCACCGGCAGATTGAATTCCGTGACGGCGCGTTCGTTTGCGATCATCACGGCGGCGGCGCCGTCACTGATCTGGCTGGCGGTTCCGGCGGTGATCACACCCTCTTCGCGCAGGGGATTCAGACCGCGCATGCCTGCCAGCGAGGCGTCCATGCGGATGCCTTCGTCTATTTCATGCAATTCCGGCGAACCGTTTTCGCCACGGATGGGAACCGGCAGCACTTCACGCTCGAAGTGTCCTTCCCGGGTGGCCCTGGCCGCGCGCCGATGGCTGAGCAGGCCGAACTCGTCGAGTTCCTCGCGGCCGATGCCGTACTTTTCCGCCAACAGTTCGGCGCCGTCGAACTGGGAGAACTGAATTCCCGGATATCGCGCTTCGAGCCTTTCGCCCTTGGGCACGCCGCGGCCGTGCCGCAGACCGTCGCGGATATTCGAGCCGATTTCCACGGTGCTCATCGCTTCCACGCCGCCGGCGATGACCACGTCCTGAGTGCCGGACATTACCGCCTGGGCGGCGAATTGCATGGCCTGCAAGGACGAACCGCATTGCCGGTCGACGGTCACTCCGGGGACTTCGAGCGGCAGCTTCGACGACATCGTGACGTTACGGCCGAGATTGCCCGCCTGGGCGCCGTTCTGCATGACGACGCCGAAAATCAGGTCATCGACACTTTCCGCGGGAATTCCGGTGCGGTCCACGAGTTCATCTACCACCATGGCGCCCATGTCCACCGGATGCACGGCGCTGAGCCTGCCTTTCTTGCGCCCCGTGGCGGTTCGCACTCCGCCGACGATATATGCTTCAGCCATGTTCTTCCTCTCTCGGGATGCGGCCGCCGGAACGAGCGGCCGAAAAAGTCTAAGTATTCTCTGAAAAACTCCATCCGTGGAGTTTTTCATTATCGCAAAACAAAAGCGTGGTTTTGTTTTGCTCCCGAATTCAATGGCTTACGCCATCGAATTCGGCGGCACTTCCATGTGCCGCAGGGAAGCTCTGAC
>JAJECW010000016.1 GCA_022821865.1 Pseudomonadales bacterium | reverse complement strand
TGGAAGCGCCGGCGAGCGGCCCGTCGGCGCCCACCGCCGTTTGCAGCGCCGGGTCCGAGCGCAGCTCTTCGTGGTCGTTCAAATCCTCGTATCCCAGCGCCAGCGCGTACACCCGCTGCCGCACCATCGTCAAAAGCGAGTACCGGCAACTGGCCTTGCGGCGCGTATCGGTCAGCGCTTTCGCGGCCCGGTCGGTCAATCCTGGCATCCGGTCGGCCTGGCGCAGCAGCACCGCGCCCGCCTGCTCACGCAATATTCGGGCTAGAACTCGCGTGTATCTTGAGCCGACGTGGGAGATGGAAGAAACTGCACGCAATGCAGAGCCGAATTGGCGACCGGAACAGGAGCTTCCCAACAACCCACGTTGGTTTTCGCCGCCCGAGTATGGGATGCCAATGGAGAAAAATCCTATAACACATTGCTAATACTGGTATTTCTGTCAGGTTCTGGCAGATCTTGCGCAAGGGGGTCTGGTACCGGAGGCCGGACTTGAACCGGCACGCTATCGCTAGCAATGGATTTTGAATCCATCGTGTCTACCAATTCCACCACTCCGGCGGGGCAGGGCGGCCGCGGGCTCCCGGAAAGGACGCCGCACGGCGAATGGTATAGCAAGCGCCCGCCGCGGTTCAATGCGCGGCGCCCGCCGGTCTGGATCCTTCCTGAGCGAGTCGCTTGCCGATTACGAGCTGGTCCCCCGGGGCTCATTGCCGAACAGCCCGCCCCGCAGCCGGGACGGCGCAGAGCCAAGCCCTGTCTGGACCGGAATTTTTCAGGGAATACCCGGTGTTTCGCAGGCGGGCAATTTGAATTTGCGCCGTGAATGGGAAACAATTCCGCTGCCCGCGCCATGGCCGCCACGCGGGACTTTCAAGACAACCGCATCAACCAGGGAATTCTCATGAAAAAACCCGTTCGGGTTACCGTCACCGGGGCGGCGGGCCAGATAAGCTATGGCCTGCTGTTCCGGATTGCCGCCGGGGAAATGCTCGGCAAGGACCAGCCGGTCATACTGCAATTGCTGGAAATCACGCCGGCGCTCGATGCCCTGGCCGGCGCCGTGATGGAAATCGAGGACTGCGCCTTCCCGCTTGTTGCCGGCATCGTGCAGACCGATGACCCGGATGTCGCTTTCCGCGACGCCGATTATTGCCTGCTCGTCGGCGCGCGTCCCCGGGGGCCGGGCATGGAGCGCAAGGATCTGCTTGAGGCCAATGCCAGGATATTCTCCGTCCAGGGTTCCGCTATTGACCGCTGCGCCAGTCGGGACGTGAAAGTGCTCGTGGTGGGTAATCCCGCCAATACCAATTGCCTGATCGCCTACCGCAATGCGCCCCGCCTCAGCCCTTCCCGGTTCACCGCCATGACCCGGCTGGACCATAACCGGGCCATCGCCCGCCTGGCGGCGCGAACCGGCTGCCACAGCACCCTGGTGGAAGGCATGATCATCTGGGGCAATCATTCGGCGACGCAGTATCCCGACATCCACCATTGCCGGGTGGCTGGCCGCCCGGCCAGGGAACTCGTGGACGAAGACTGGATCGGCGGAGACTTCATCCCCGGTGTCCAGCAACGCGGCGCCGCCATCATCAAGGCCCGGGGCCTGTCGAGCGCGGCCTCTGCCGCCAATGCGGCCATCGAGCACATGCGCGACTGGGCCCTGGGCAGCGGGGGCGCCATTGTCAGCATGGGAGTATGCAGCGATGGCAGTTATGGCATTGAGGAAGGGCTGGTGTATTCCTTTCCGGCGATATGCGAAAACGGCGGTTACCGGATTGTGCAAGGGCTGGAAATCAGCGAATTCAGCCGCAAGATGATGGCCGCCACCGAGCAGGAACTGCGGCGGGAACGCGACGCCATTGCCGAGTTGTTGTAGCGCCGGACCGGGCCGCAGTCTCATTCCCCCTTTCTACCGATGTGGTGCAGGGGCAGCTCCGTGGTGCCCACCACCCGGCGCAGGACAAAACTCGAATGCACGTCGCTGACCCCGGGAATGCGGGTGATCTTGTTGAGCAGGAATTCCTGGTAGTACTCCATGTCCGTCGCCACCACCTTGAGCAGGTAGTCCGCCGCCTGGCCGGTAATCAGCAGACACTCGACGACTTCCGGACAGGCGCGCACCGCCTCTTCGAACACCTCGAATCGCTCGGGCGTGTGGCGGTCCATGCTGATCTGGATCAGCGCCGTGAGCTTCAGGTCCAGCTTGCTGGCATTGAGCAGGGTCGCCTTGCCTTCGATAATGCCGGCTTCCTCAAGCTGCCTGACCCGCCGGGCGCAGGGCGAAGCCGAAAGACCCACGCGCTGGGCGAGTTCCAGGTTGGTCATGCCGCCGTCCCGCTGCAAATGCTGCAGGATGCGCCGGTCCAGATTGTCCAGTTGCATGAATAGATACTCCGGGCAACAAAACCGTTATAGTGGAAAATTTTGGTGAATCTGTCTACTAATACACAATAAATTGAAAATAATTATCAATAATATGCCAAATTAGTAGAAAATAGGAATAGAATCCCCCGAAATTCTGGGCTATAGTGCACAACTCGAAAGACAGGCGCCCACAAGGCAGTCTGTCCGGACAAAGCAGGTGACAGCATGTTCGATCACAGCAGATACCGGCCATTTCCGCCTGTCGGTCTCAAGGACCGGCAATGGCCCGACCGAGTCATCCGCCGTGCGCCACAGTGGTGCAGCGTGGACTTGCGCGACGGCAATCAGGCCCTCATCGAACCGATGTCGGTGAGCCAGAAAAGGAAGCTGTTCAATCTGCTCGTGGCGCTGGGTTTCCGGCAGATCGAAGTGGGTTTTCCCGCGGCTTCCCAGCCGGATTTCGATTTTGTGCGCAGCCTCGTGGAAGAGGACGCGATTGCGGAAGAGGTCACCGTTCAGGTACTTACCCAGGCCAGGCCTGAGTTGATCCGGCGCAGCTACGAATCACTGCGTGGCGCGCGCCGGGCCATCATGCACGTTTACAACTCGACTTCCACCCTCCAGCGGCAAAAGGTTTTCCGCACCGGAAGGGAAGGCGTCATCGATATCGCCGTGGCCGGCGCCGAGGAAGTGCGGCGCTGCGCCGAAGCGGCCCCGGAAACCGAATGGACCTTCCAGTACTCCCCGGAAAGCTTCACCGGCACCGAGGTGGACTACGCCGTGGAAGTCTGCGACCGGGTGATTGAGGTATGGGAGCCCACGCCGGATAACCCGGTCATCATCAATTTGCCTTCCACGGTGGAAATGGCGACGCCGAATATCTACGCCGACCAGATCGAGTGGTTTTGCCGCCACGTTTCCCGGCGGGATTCGGTGATCGTCAGCCTGCATACCCACAATGACCGCGGCTGCGCCGTGGCCGCCGCCGAACTCGGCGTCATGGCGGGAGCCCAGCGGGTCGAGGGTACCCTGCTCGGCAATGGCGAGCGCACCGGCAATATGGACATTGTCGTCATGGCGATGAACCTGTACAGCCAGGGCATCGATCCGGAACTCGATCTTGCCGACATGGATCGCATCGTCTCGGTGGTGCGGGAGTGTACCCAGATCGACGTGCATCCCCGCCAGCCCTATGCCGGCGATCTGGTTTTCACGGCATTTTCCGGCTCCCACCAGGATGCCATCAAGAAGTGCCTCGACCTGTACCAGGACGGCGAACCCTGGGAAATCGCCTATCTGCCCATCGATCCGAAAGACCTCGGCCGCACCTATCAGGACGTGATTCGCGTCAACAGCCAGTCGGGCAAGGGCGGCGTCGCCTATGTGCTCGCCAACAAGTTCGGCTTTCAGCTTCCCCGCTGGCTGCAGATCGAATTCAGCCGGGTGGTGCAGGACGCCGCCGAAGTCAGCGGCGGCGAAATCCAGCCGGAGCAGATTCGGGAGTTGTTCAATCGCCACTATCTCGACAATGAAAAACTCATCAGTCTGAACCACTTTTCCATTGAACGCAGCGACTCCGGCGAAGCCTTCAGCGGCAGCATCGATTGTTTTGGCGAAACCCTGCCGATCCAGGGCCGGGGCAATGGCGTGCTCGACGCCCTCGTGCAATCCCTGCGCAAGCTGTTCCAGTTCGACTTTGAAGTCATGGAATACGGCGAGCATGCCCTCAGCCAGGGCGCCGACGCCGAAGCGGTCACCTATATCCAGATCAGAAGCGGGGGCAGGCGCTATACCGGCATCGCCATCAGCGACGACATCATCAGTTCATCGCTCAACGCCCTGATGTCGGCGGCGGGGCAGTTGCTCGCCGATAGCGATGGCCGCCCCAAGGCAAGCGCCGCCTGAGGCGCAGCCTCCGGGGCAAACTTTTTCCCGGTCGTTTCCGACAACACGATAGAGATACGTGAGCAAGAGCGACGAACAACTGGTTGCCGGGGCGCTGGCGGGATCAGCCCGGGCCTGGCGGCAACTCGTGGAGCGCCACGAAAGTCGAATCCACAATCTCGGCTATCGCCTGACGGGCAACAGCGAAGACGCCATGGACCTGACCCAGGAAGTGTTTCTGGGTGTCTTCCGCAGCCTGCAACGCTTTCGCGGCGAGGCGAATTTCCGTACCTGGCTGTTCCGCATCGCGCATAACAAGGCGGTGGACCTGAATCGCAAGAAGAAACTGCTGAGCCTGACCGGTGGACTCGACGAAGACGGCGGCTACGATGGCCTCGGCCTCAGCGCCAGGCCCGAGACCGAGCCGGATCAGGAGCTGGCGGCCTTGCAATCGAACCGGCGGGTTCTGGAGTTGCTGAGCCGGGTACCGCTGGAGCAGCGGCTGGTGGTGGAACTCAAGATCTACCAGTCCCTCACTTTTGAGGAAATCGCGCAAATGCAGGAGATTTCGGTCAACACGGCAAAGACGAGGTTCTACACCGCGCTGAAGAAAATGCGGTTTGCGCCGGAGAAGGAACATGCCCTGCTTGAGAACTGAGCACTTGCTGCGGGAATATTTTGCCGACGATCTGCCCGCCGTGATGCGGGCGGAAATCGAACAGCACGTGGCGGACTGCCCGGACTGCGCCGCCGAACTGCGGCAGTTGCACGGCGCCGCCCACAGCCTCGGCCAATGGCGGGAGCTCCCCACCCCCCGCTGGAGCCGGCATCTGGCCTTGTTCCGCAGCGAACGCGCCGCCGCGCGCGAAGACTGGCGTTTCCTCTGGCAATGGCTGCCCGCCGCAGCCTGCGCCCTCATGCTCGGCCTGCTGCTGTTCAATACTTCGGTGCTGTACCGCGCCGGCACCCTGGAGATCAATTTCGACAATCCGCTCAGCCGCAATGCCGACGATTTCACCGACAGGCTGGCCGGGGCGCTCGGGCTGGAAACCGCCGCCGACCCATTCGACCTGACGGCGGAACGAATCCACAGCAGCTATCTGGCCGGCCGCGGCCTCGTCCTCGAAGTCCACAGCAATCTGGCCGCCGCCAATCGGTTCCATCCGGCGATTCCCGATTTTCCGAATGAAGCATCTCTTCAGGACGGCAATCCCTCCGCCATGCTGGCGCCCACCGCCCTGCGACAGACCGGTGCCGAACCCGGCCTGACAGCGTTCGACGCCCGGCGCCCCCACCGGGAATTGCTGTTGCGGGCCAGTGAAATCGACGTTGCCGAACTCGTCAATTCCGCCATCATCGAAGCGGGCGAATACGCCCGCATATTGCGCGACGCAGATGGCGTCGACCGTGAAAACTTCGAACAACTGCGCGAACAAATCGAATCCCTGCGCCAGCAGAACCTCGCAGTTTCCGACCGACTCCGCGACCTCACCGAAGAACTCCGCCGCAACGCCACCGCCGACAGCGAAAGCTTCCAGACTGCCCTCTATGCAATCAACGGAGAAATGAACGAGTTGCGCCGCCAGGCCCAGGACCTCGCCGCCGACCTGCGCCAGCGCAGCGAAAGCGCCCAGGCCAGTCGCATGGAACGCTGGCGCGGCGAGGTCGCCGCCCTCGAACAGCGCCTCGCCAGCGCCTTGTGCGGCCAGGGCGCCAGTCTGCGCCAACTCCCGGAGCGGGAAACCATCACCATCGTCCTGACCGGTCTCGGCGAGCCGACTTCCGCCAGACCCGCCACCGATCTCATCCACACTTACGCCCGGTCCGATCTTCTCGGGTGCGCCAATGGCGTGATCGACCCGGCCACTCTCACAGAGCGCTCAAACCCATACAGCAACTGAGTATTCCCTGAAAAACTCCATCCGTGGAATTTTTCATTATCGCGAAACCAAAGCGTGGTTTTGTTTTGCTGACGAATTCAATGGCTTGCTCCAGTCACGGAGCATAGCTCCGTACCGTTGCGGCCGCGCTCGAAGCCGCGCTTCGAAAACGCTTGCCTTCAGCCATCGAATTCGGCGGCGCTTCCCTGTGCCGCGGTGAAACCCTGACTTGATCAGAGCTTCCCTGATGTGCTGTTCCATCGAAGCAATCCAACAAAATTCAAGATGGATTTGTTTCCAGAATAAATTACAATGACGCTGAGCGAACGGGCCATGGGCCGGATTGAACCCTGAGGAGAGCCGAATGCAATGCCCCAAATGTGATTCTTCCATGAAGGAAATCAAGATCTCGATTCTTCACGGAAATGTTGTCGTGGATCAATGCGAAAATTGCCAGGGCCTGTGGTTCGATCACGGCGAAGCCGAGGCGCTCAAGGGCCGCTGGATGGCGGATTTCGTTGACTCCGGCGACCCGGAATCCGGCAAGGCCTACGACGAAGTGCGCGACATCAAATGCCCGCGCTGCGGCAAGCCCATGAAGCACGTTACCGACCCGAAACAGAAGCACCTCACCTACGAAGTCTGCGAAGAACACGGCATGTTCATGGATGCCGGAGAGTTCACCGACTACAAGCACGAGACCCCGATGGACCTGTTCCGGGGATTGGTCGCCCTGGTCAAACGTAGCTGAGGGATTCTTCCCATGGGCCACCGCGCCGAATCCCGGGCTGGCGCAAGCGCGGGGTCCCGGGCCAGCACAGCGCGACTGATGGAAGGCTGCCTGGCCTGCGTGCGGCAGTGTGACGAGTTGCTGCTCGGCATGCCAAACGAGGTTTTCACCGCCCGGTCCGGCAATGATTCTTCCATCGGCGTCCACATGCGCCACATCGTCGACCGCTATCAATGCTTCTTCAATGGTCTGGAAACCGGCTGTATCGACTACGACGACCGCCGCCGCGGAACCCGGGTCGAGACCGAAGTCCGCATGGCCGCGGGCGCCATTGCGGAAACCCGCGGGCGCTTCCGGCAACTCGGGCTCGATGAGAGGGGAAAGGAAATCGCAGTCTCGGAACTCGTCCACTACGACGGCGGTCCCACCCGGGTCACAAGCACCCTCGACCGGGAACTCATGGGCCTCATCACCCATAGCATCCACCATCTCGCCATCATCGCCCTGCTGGCCGGGGCAAGCGGCCACCCCGTCCCCTCAAACCTCGGCAAAGCGCCTTCCACCATCCTCGCTGGATAAAAGTCAGAAAGTGGCACGGCGATACTTGACTGAATTACTCGGTTATAGAATAATCGCCTCCATGTCTGACAGACGACGGAATTTGCGGTGCAATTGACCACCAAAGGCAGATACGCGGTGACCGCGATGCTGGACCTTGCGCTGCACGAAGGCGAAGGTCCGGTGAACCTGGCCGATATTTCCGGGCGGCAGGACATATCCCTGCCCTATCTCGAGCAGTTGTTCGGCAAACTGCGCCGGGCGGGGATCGTCAACAGCTTCCGCGGCCCCGGCGGCGGCTATGGCCTGGCCCGGGGCGCATCCGGGATCTTTGTCGCCGAGATCATCGGCGCGGTGGATGAATCGGTGGACACCACCCGCTGTCAGGGCGCCGGCGACTGTCAGGGCGGAGAAACCTGTCTGACCCACTCCTTCTGGGAGGACCTGAGCGAACAGATACTCGGATTCCTGCGGGGCGTCAGTCTGGCCGACCTCATTGCCCGCCGCGAAGTGCGCCGCATCGCCGGTGAGCAGGATCGGAAACAGCACGGCAAGGCGCCCCGGATACCCCTGGCGATGACCGGCGCCGAACTGGAGAAAACACGAATTTCGGCAAGCGCACCGTAGCTTGGCCTTCATGGAGCAAAACATGCAACTTCCCATCTATCTCGATTACGCGGCAACCACGCCGGTGGACCCGAGAGTCGCCTCGGCCATGGCGGAATGCCTGACCATTGAGGCGAATTTCGGCAATCCCGCCTCGCGTTCCCACCAGTTCGGCTGGAAGGCCGAGGAGGCCGTGGAAAACGCCCGCCGTAATGTGGCCGACCTGGTGAACTGCGATCCCCGGGAGATCGTCTGGACCTCCGGGGCCACCGAGGCCGACAATCTCGCACTGAAAGGCGCCGCCCATTTCTACCACCGCAAGGGCAAGCACATCATCACTTCCAGGATCGAACACAAGGCCGTCCTCGACAGTTGCCGCCAGCTTGAGCGGGAAGGCTATGAAGTAACCTATCTCGATCCGGACAGCAATGGCCTGATCTCTCCGGAAACCGTGGAGCAGGCCCTGCGTCCCGACACCATTCTCGTCTCGCTGATGCACGTCAACAACGAGATCGGCGTGATCAACGATATCGAAGCCATCGGTGAGGTCACCCGTCGCCGCAAGGTGGTTTTTCACGTGGACGCCGCCCAGAGCGCCGGCAAGCTGGAAATCGACCTGGAGCGGATGCAAGTGGACCTGATGTCCTTCACCGCCCACAAACTCTACGGCCCCAAGGGCATTGGCGCGCTGTACGTGCGCCGCAAGCCCCGGGTGCGCATCGAGCCCCAGATTCACGGCGGCGGCCACGAGCGCGGCATGCGCTCCGGCACTCTGGCGACCCACCAGATCGTCGGCATGGGCGAGGCCTATCGCATCGCCAGGGAGGAAATGCGCGAAGAGGCCCGCCGCACCCTCGCCCTGCGGGAACAACTGCTGCGGGGGCTGGAAGATGTGGAGGAAGTCTACGTCAATGGCGACCTGACCCGTCGGGCGCCGGGCAATCTCAATATCAGTTTCAATTTTGTGGAAGGCGAGTCCCTGATGATGGCCCTGCGGGAGCTTGCGCTGTCTTCGGGTTCCGCCTGCACCTCGGCCAGCCTCGAACCCTCCTATGTGCTGCGGGCGCTTGGCCGCAACGACGAACTGGCCCACAGTTCGCTGCGAATTTCCATCGGCCGTTTCACCACGGCCGAAGATATCGACTACGCGATCGAGCGTATCCGTCATGCCGTCGCCAAGCTGCGGGAGCTTTCCCCGCTCTGGGACATGTACAAGGACGGCGTCGACCTCGATCAGGTTCAATGGGCTGCGCACTAGGGCGCAGGGGAGCAAAAGCAAGATGGCATATTCAGAAAAGGTACTCGACCACTACGAAAATCCGCGCAATGTGGGCCGTCTCGATGATGACGACGCCAATGTGGGTACCGGCATGGTGGGTGCCCCGGCCTGCGGCGATGTCATGCGCCTGCAGATCAGGGTCGATGGCGATGGCGTGATCAAGGACGCCAAGTTCAAGACCTACGGCTGCGGTTCGGCCATCGCGTCTAGCTCGCTGCTGACCGAATGGGTCAAGGGCAGGTCACTCGAGGACGCCACCCGGATCCGCAACAAGGACATCGCCGACGAACTCGGCCTGCCGCCGGTGAAGATCCACTGTTCGGTGCTCGCCGAGGACGCCATCAAGGCGGCCATCGCCGATGTGCGCAAAAAACGGGAACAGGCGGAATAGAAAACCATGGCCATTTCCATTACCGAAACCGCCGCGGGCCACGTCGCCAGGCAGCTTGCCGACCGCGGCCGCGGCCTCGGCATTCGTGTGGGAATTACCACCACCGGCTGCTCGGGCATGGCCTATGTGCTTGAATACGCCGACCAGCTTGAGGAAGGCGATCAGGTATTCGAGGCCCACGGCGTCAAGATCGTGGTGGACCCGAAAAGTCTGGTCTATATCGACGGCACCGAAATGGATTTTGTCAAGCAAGGGCTTAACGAGGGTTTCGAGTTTCGCAATCCCAATGTGAAAGGCGAGTGCGGCTGTGGCGAAAGCTTCAGCGTCTGAGTTCGCCGCCGGATTGAGGCTTTGCCGTGCTCGCCATTGCCGACAATTTTTTTGCCCAGTTTGCCTTGCCGGTTGGTTTCGAAATCCATCCCGGCAAGCTCAATGCCCGGTATCGCAAATTGCAGGCCGAGGTTCATCCGGACCGTTTCGCCGCCGCCGGCGAAGCGCAACGTCTGCAAGCCATCCAACTCAGCAGCCACCTGAACGAAGCCTATGAAACGCTGAAATCGCCCCTGCGCCGGGCGGGATATCTGTTGCGGCTGCGGGGTATCGACGTGGAGCAGGTCGCCCAGTCCGATCTCGCTCCCGAACTGCTCTTCGAACAAATGGAATTGCGCGAAAGCCTGGCGGATTTGCCTGAGGACGAATCCGCTTTCGATCAACTCCATGAACTGAACCGCAAGGCGGCAAACCGGCTTGCCGAGCGCCAGGGGCAGTTTGTCCAGGCGTTCGCCGGAAACCGGTTGGAGGAGGCCAGGAAGCTTTTCCACGAGTTGCAGTTCCTGCATAAATTCCAGATGGAAATCCACAAGAAGGAAGAATCCCTTGAGTCTGTTGCAGATTTCTGAACCCGGCGGCGGCGCTGCGCGGCAAGCGATCCATCGGCGTGCGGCGGGTATTGATCTCGGTACTACAAATTCCCTTATCGCCACGGCGGTCGGGGGTGAGGTGCGCACCCTCGCCGACGCCTGCGGCGGCCATTTGCTGCCGTCGGCCGTGCATTATGGCGCTGCCGGCGTACTTGCTGTAGGCGCCGCGGCAAAAGCCCGGGCCACCGCGGACCCGGGCAATGTCATCGTTTCGGCCAAGCGCGCGCTCGGCAAAAGCCTCGGGGAATTGCAGGCCGGCGGCAACTTTCGCCCATACCGCTTTGACGCCGGCAAGGGCGAAGCCGCGCCGGCGTTTGCAACTGCCGCGGGTCCTAAAGATCCGGTGCAGGTTTCCGCCACCATCCTCAGCGCTCTTGCTCGGCGCTGCCGGGAGGAGACCGGTGAGGAACTCGCCGGCGCCGTCATCACGGTGCCTGCCTATTTCAACGACGCCCAGCGCCAGCAGACCCGGCATGCCGCCGAACTCGCCGGCGTCGAAGTGCTGCGACTGCTCAATGAACCCACCGCGGCGGCGGTGGCCTATGGTCTCGACCGGGGCGAGCAAGGCAATATCATCGTATTCGACCTGGGCGGCGGCACATTCGACGTGTCCCTGCTCAGCCTGCGAAAAGGCGTTTTCGAAGTACTGGCCACCGGCGGAGACACGGCGCTTGGCGGCGATGATTTCGATCAGGCGGTGGCCGACTGGCTGATTGCCCAAAGCGGCGCGGAAGCCGTGGCCGCTCCGGACTGGCCGGCGCTGTTGCAAGTGGCCAACCGGGCCCGGGAACGGCTTGGCGATGCGGACCAGGCGGAAGTCGCCTGGCGCGGCTGGCGCGGAGCCCTGGATGCGGCGCAGTTCACCGAGATCGCCGCGCCCCTGGTGCGGCGCACGATTCTCAGTTGCCGCCGGGTCATGCGGGACGCCGGCATGGATACCGGCGCCATCGACCATGTGCTGCTGGTGGGCGGCGCCACGAGAATGCCCGTGATCCGCGGCGCAGTGGCGAAGTTCTTTGGCCGCGAGCCACTGGCGGATATCGACCCGGACCGGGTGGTCGCAATGGGCGCGGGCATCCAGGCTGAAGTACTCATCGGCAACCAGCCCGCCGGCGATTTCCTGCTGCTCGATGTCAACCCGCTTTCGCTTGGCGTCGAAACGATGGGCGAACTCGTGGAAAAGATCATTCGCCGCAATACCGCAATTCCCGTGGCCAAATCCCAGGAATTCACCACCTTCAAGGACGGTCAGACCGCCATGGCCCTGCATGTGGTCCAGGGCGAGCGGGAACTCGTCGGCGAATGCCGCTCCCTGGCGCGATTCACTCTCGGCGGTATCCCGCCCATGGTGGCTGGAGCGGCGAAAGTGAAAGTGACCTTCCAGGTGGACGCCGATGGCCTGCTCAGCGTATCAGCCGAGGAGGCAAGCACCGGCAGCAAGGCCGAGGTGCAGGTAAAACCCAGTTTCGGGCTCGATTCCGGCCAGGTCGAACAAATGCTCAGGGATTCCCGGGACCGCGCCCGGGACGACATGCAGGCCCGGGCCCTTGGCGAGGCGAGGCTCGACGCCACCCGGCTCATGGACGCCATCAGCGGCGCAATCGAGGAAGACGGGGAAATTCTCTCAGCTGCGGAACAAGGCGATATAGACCAAGCCCTGGCGGAACTTCGCGAGGCCATGGAAGAGGACGATTCCGCCCGGATAGAAGAACTGACCCGGCAACTCAACCAGGTCAGCGAGGCCTTCGCCGCCCGGCGCATGGACCTCGCGGCAGGCGCCGCATTGTGCGGAGAATCCATCGATACCCTCGACCGGGAGGCCGGGTAAGACCCAGAGACGCAAAATGCCCAAGATCACCATCCTGCCACACGAATCCATCTGCCCGGAAGGCGCCGAGTTCGAAGCCGAACCCGGCGTCAGTGTGCTCAATGCCGCCCTCAGGCAAAAAATCCGCATCGAGCACGCCTGCGAGAAATCCTGCGCCTGCACCACCTGCCACGTCATCCTGCGGGAAGGGTTTGATTCGCTGGAGGAACCCGGCGAAAACGAGGAAGACTATCTCGACAAGGCCTGGGGCCTCGAACCCGAATCCAGACTGAGCTGCCAGGCCATCGTCGCCGACGAGGACCTGGTGGTCGAGATTCCGAAATACACGATCAACATGGTGTCGGAAAATCACTGATTTCTTGGAAATATCCTTCCGGACGAATGATTCGCCTGTGCGGGATAATCAGGAGGCGCATATGAAGTGGACCGACGTTAATGACATAGCGATTGAACTGGCCGAACAGCACCCGGATGTCGATCCCCAGTGGGTAAGCTTCGTCGACCTGCACCGGTGGGTCTGTGAGCTGGAGGATTTCGATGACGATCCCGACCGCAGCGGCGAGAAAATCCTCGAAGCCATCCAGATGGCCTGGATAGGGGAAGCCGATTGACCCGGTTTTCCGTGGTGCAACCGCCGCAAGTCCCACCCGGCGGCGACGGCTCGAAGCCACTATGCTCCCGGGCGTGATACCATTCGCCGCGGTAACTCTTGCCGGTCCCCGCGCAATGACAGGTTATGAACCCCGCCAGGCCCGGAAGGGAGCAACGGTAATAGCTGATGCATGTGCCGTGGTGTGGCTGGCAAGGGCTACCACTGAACCCGGCCGGGCAAGCGGGAATTCCCCATCTCCACGGCACAGGCCCGAGCGGCAACAGGGTAAGCGACAGGCATGAGCTACCAGGTACTCGCCAGAAAATGGCGCCCCGGAGATTTCAGCGAGGTTGCCGGCCAGGAGCACGTCCTCAAGACGCTGATCAACGCCCTCGACAGGCAGCGCCTCCATCACGCCTATTTGTTTACCGGCACCCGGGGCACCGGCAAGACCACCCTGGCCCGCATCCTCGCCAAATGCTTCAACTGCGAGCAGGGCGTCAGCGCCAGGCCCTGCAATGCCTGTGGCGCCTGCACGGAAATCAGCGAAGGCCGCCACCTCGACCTGTTTGAAATCGACGCCGCCTCGCGCACCAGGGTGGAGGATACCCGGGACCTGCTCGAAAACGTGCGGTTCGCCCCATCCCGGGCGCGCTTCAAGGTCTATCTGATCGACGAAGTCCACATGCTTTCGACCCACAGTTTCAATGCGCTGCTGAAGACTCTGGAAGAGCCTCCGGAGCACGTCAAGTTCCTGTTCGCCACCACCGATCCCCAAAAACTGCCGGTGACCATTCTCTCCCGCTGCCTCCAGTTCCACCTGCGCAATCTTGGCCCCAAAACCATCGCCAGGTACCTGGGCCCGGTACTTGAGCAGGAACAGATCGACTGTGAATCCGATGCCCTGTGGCAAATTGCCGACGCCGCCGCCGGCAGCATGCGCGACGCCCTGACCCTGCTCGATCAGGCCATCTCCTATTGTCAGGGCAAAATCAAGGCGGAAGCGGTGGTGGAAATGCTGGGCATTCCTCCCCGGCAGCACGTCTTTGCCCTGTTGCGGGCCATGGCTGCCGGAGACCTGCCGGGAGTGCTCAGGGTCAGCAGGGAGTTGACCGGGCAGATTCCCGATTATGCCCAAACTCTGGACGGCCTGCTGTCGACCCTGCACCGGCTCGCTCTCGCCCAGGCCCATGCCGATGCCATCGACAATCACCAGGGAGACCACAGGGAGATACTCGAACTCGCGGGCAAGTTCAGCGCCGAAGACCTGCAACTGTACTATCAGATTGGCGCCAGGGGCAGGGAAGAGCTCGCCCTGTCCGGCGACTCCCGGGCCGCCTTCGAAATGCTGCTGTTGCGCATGCTGGTGTTTTCTCCGGAGCCGGTAGTCCAAAGCGGACCCGCGGAAGAAGTGGTAGCTGAATTCGAAGTTGAGCCGGAAGCAACAGCCGCAGCGGCAGACGCACAGTCCGAATCACCGCCCT
This sequence comes from Pseudomonadales bacterium, assembly GCA_022821865.1. Taxonomy (GTDB): domain Bacteria; phylum Pseudomonadota; class Gammaproteobacteria; order Pseudomonadales; family Pseudohongiellaceae; genus UBA9145. The sequence continues at coordinate 88,878 of JAJECW010000016.1, read as the reverse complement.
CCGGGAATCGGGAGCCAGCCGCCGAAATGCCCGAACCTCCGCCGCCGGAGCCCACTTTTTCCAGCGATTCCGCGCCACCCTGGGAAGAACCGGATCCAGCCGACCCGGCAAGCAAACCCACAACCGCCCCGGTCGCCGATTCCCTGGTGGCTGACTTTGAACGGGACCCGCTGGTTCAGACCCTGATCAGGAATTTTTCCGGCACCGTGCTCCGGGATAGCGTGACCACAGTGCAAAGCCGAGGTAGTCAATGACGGATTTCACCGAGTTAATGAAGCAGGCGAAGCAGCTCAAGGAGCGCATGGAACAGGCGAAGGAGGAACTCGCCGCCACCGAGGTGGAAGGCCAGGCCGGAGCCGGTGCGGTCAGGATTCGCATGAACGGTCGCTACGACGCCATGGAAGTCAGCATCGACGAGGCGATTGCCCGGGAAGACAGGGAGATTCTGGAAGACCTGATTTGCGGAGCGATCAACGACGCCGTTCGCAAGATCGAACAGGAAAACCAGCGGGCCATGCGCGGCATGGCGGGTTTTACCGGCCTGCCCCCGGGTTTCAAGCTGCCGTTCTAGGAAAGAACCTGTACCGCAGGATACATCGTGAGTTCCAGCCCCCTGATCGACAAGTTGATCGAAGCATTCCGTTGCTTGCCCGGAGTCGGGCAGAAGTCAGCCCAGCGCATGAGCCTGCATCTGCTGGAACGAAACCGGCAGGGTGGCCGTAAACTCAGCGAAAGCCTCGCCGAGGCGCTGGAGAAGATCGGCAATTGCCGGTACTGCCGCAATCTCACCGAGGAAGAAAGCTGCCGAATCTGCGCCAACCCGGCCCGGGACCAGACACTGTGCTGCGTCGTGGAAACGCCGGCTGATGTCCTCGCCATTGAACAGGCGGGCGCCTACCGCGGGGTGTATTTCGTACTCATGGGCCATCTCTCTCCCATCGACGGCATCGGGCCGGAGCAACTCGGGATTCCCCTGTTGCTCGAACGGGTGGCCGGCGCCGGATTCAGGGAACTCATTCTTGCCTGCAACGCCACCGTGGAAGGAGACGCTACGGCCTGGTACATCGCCGAACAACTGCGCGGCGCCGAAGTTGCGGTGTCGAGAATCGCCCACGGCGTTCCCGTGGGCGGTGAACTGGAATACACCGACGGCGGCACACTGTCCCATGCTTTCGCCGGCCGCACCGCCATGAAGCAAGCCTGATGCGATGAATGCCACCGTTGCAAGTTGCGAATATGTCGCGGATCAGGGCCGTTTCAGCCAACTCTGCGATGGCTGGCGTGAATTGCCTGCCGTGGGCCTCGACACCGAATTCATCCGCACCCGGACTTTTTACCCAAAAACCGGCCTGCTGCAATTCTGCGTCGAATCCGGCTGCTTCCTGGTGGACCCGCTGCGGATCAGCGACTGGGAACCCTGCCGGCGGCTGCTGGCCGGCACCACAGTGGTGATTCATGCGGCGGCCGAGGATCTTGGCCTGCTGCATCACCTGCTCGGCGCGGTTCCCGCAAAACTGTTCGACACTCAACTGGCGGCGGCTTTTCTCGGCATCGGCTTCAGCCTGGGTTACCGGGATCTGGTCAGCGAGTTCTGTCATATTGCATTGCCCAAATCGGAAACCCGCTCGAACTGGCTGCAGCGCCCCCTGAGTCCGGCGCAATTGCGGTACGCGGCGGCGGATGTGCAATTCCTGCCGAGCTTGTGGCAAGCGCTCGGAAAGCGGCTCCATGAGGAGCAAAAGTTCGATTGGTTCACTGCCGATTGTCAGGAATTGCTCGCCTCCGCCATCCGCAACGAGAATCCGGAAAACTGGCGGGAGGCATGGCGGCAAGTCAGCGATCATGAACTGCTCGATGATCGCGGCCTGGAACTCTTGCAGCGGCTTTGCCAGTGGCGGGAGAAGGAGGTACGCGCCCGCGACCTGCCCCGCAACTGGCTGGTGGCCGACCGGGACCTGCTCGCCCTTGCCGGGAGCCTGGAGAGCTGCCGGAACATCACATCGGAAAAGATTCGCGGCGCCGCCGGAGTCAATCCGAAATTCGCTTCCCGTTTCGCCGCATCGCTGGCCCGCTGTCTCAACGAGCCGGATGCGGATCGGACGAGCCTGCCCCGCCGCCGGCAATATCCGAAATTCGATCGGTCCCTGCGCGAACAACTCAAGCTCTGGCGCAATCTTGCCCGGCGGGAGGCCAGCCGCATCCGGGTCTGCCCCGAACTCCTCGCCCGCCGCAGGCAGGTGCAGCAATTGGTGCAGTCCCATGCTCTCACCGGTAAACTCGACTGGCCCCGGGAAATGCGCGGCTGGCGTCGGCGCGTGCTTGAGCCGGTACTGGCACCGGAGTTGCCGGCAGCGGGAAAGGCCCCGGAATCCAACGTGATATGATGCGTGGAACAGTATGGCGGCGGCGGGTGCAAGTCCATGATGAAGATACCTGCGGGAATGCGCCGGTATGGCCGGTGAGACGAACTATGCGCTGATCTGGTTCATTTACCTGGCTTCCGGCGCGGTGTTTTACCTGATTTTCTGGAAATTCAGCAGCCTGAGCGGGCGATTTCCCGCCTGGCTCCTGCGCACCGTCCTGGCGGTGCTGATTTTCACCCCGGTGCTGCCGCAATCTGAAAATCAAGTCGCGGCGCCTGCGCTGATGGCAGTCGCCCTGGACAGCATCGCCGCCGGTCCCGGCGCCGCCGCAAGGGCGCTTGCCGCCCTGACCATGGGAATGGTGCTTGGCTGTACCACCTCATTCGGGCTGTTTCTGGTGTTGCGCTTGCGCCGCGGAAAATCCAGATGGGAAATCCTATGAAACCGGCAAACCCCTCCAGATGACGCTGATCCGAAACGGGGACCTGGTTGCCAGCGTGGCGGACGCGCTGCAATTCATCTCCTACTATCATCCGCCGGATTTCATCGCCGCGCTTCATGCGGCCTGGCGCCGGGAGCAATCCTCCGCGGCCCGGGATGCCATGGCCCAGATTCTGGTCAATTCCAGGCTCTGCGCCGAAGGGAAACGGCCCATTTGCCAGGATACCGGCATCGTTACGGTGTTTCTCGATATCGGCATGGCAGTGCAATGGGAAGGCAGCCGACCGCTGGCGGACCTGGTCAACGAAGGCGTTCGCAGGGCCTACCTGCTGCCGGAAAATGTACTGCGGGCCTCGATCCTCGATGACCCCCTGGGCGCCCGCGAGAACACCGGCGACAACACCCCGGCGGTCATTCATACCCGGCTCGTTCCCGGCAATCGGGTGCATGTGCGCCTTGCGGCAAAGGGTGGCGGGTCGGAAAACAAGGCGCGGCTGGCGATGCTCAATCCGAGCGACAGTCTTGCCGACTGGGTTGTGGACACCCTGCCGGGAATGGGCGCCGGCTGGTGTCCACCGGGAATGCTCGGCATCGGTGTCGGCGGCACCGCCGAGCAGGCCATGGTGCTTGCCAAGGAATCCCTGATGGACGCAATCGACATGCATGAGTTGCGCGAGCGGGGGCCGCGGAACCGCAAGGAAGAACTGCGACTGGAAATCTTCCAGCGCGCCAATGCGCTTGGCATTGGCGCCCAGGGACTGGGCGGCCTGACCACGGTGCTTGATGTGAAAATCCTCGATTATCCCACCCATGCCGCCTCGCTGCCCGTGGCGATGATTCCCAACTGCGCCGCCACCCGCCATGCCCATTTCACACTCGACGGCAGCGGCCCCGCGGAATGGACGCCGCCAGACCTTGCCCAATGGCCCGAACTCGACTGGGACCCGGGCGCCGGCTCACGCAGGGTCGATCTGGACCAACTCACCCGGAAAGACATCGCGGGCTGGCGCCCGGGAGAAACCCTGCTGCTGTCCGGAACCCTGCTCACCGGGCGCGACGCCGCCCACAAGCGCCTGCTCGCCATGCTCGAAGCCGGCGAAGCATTGCCGGAAGGCGTTGATCTGGATAACAGATTCATCTACTACGTGGGGCCGGTGGACCCGGTCCGGGACGAAGTCATCGGCCCGGCGGGGCCCACCACCGCAACCCGCATGGACAAGTTCACCGACGGCCTGCTTTCCCGCACTGGCATTCTGGGCATGATCGGCAAGGCCGAACGCGGTCCCGGGGGTATTGAAGCCATTCGCCGCCACGGCGCGGTATACCTGATCGCGGTGGGCGGCGCGGCCTTTCTGGTCTCCAGAGCCATCCGCGCGGCCCGGGTGGTGGCTTTTGCCGATCTCGGCATGGAGGCCATTCATGAATTTGAAGTGGAAGACATGCCGGTCACCGTGGCGGTGGACAGCCAGGGAGAATCCGTACACCAGAACGGACCGGCGCTATGGCGCGGACGCATCGCCGAAGAACGCGCCATCGAGGTGAGTTGAACGCATCCGGGTGGCCAGGCCAATGCCCCAATCCGAATATGAACGGCATATTGAAGAACTGCACGAATCGCTGGAAATCCCGGCGAGCTACCGACTGCGATGCCAATTGCCATTGCAGCGCGTTCCGAAAATACTCGTGGCCACCGAAGCCGACTGTTTTGGCCGCCCCCAGCAATTGACCGAAGCCGCATTTCGCGCCTGGCGCGCCATGAAACAGGCTGCCTTGGACGACGCCGTGGAGCTGTTTCTCGTCTCGGCCTGGCGCAGCCCCCGATACCAGCGCGACCTCATTGCCCGCAAACTCGCCCGGGGGCAGGGCATCGAGCAAATCCTCAAGGTCAACGCCGCCCCGGGTTACAGCGAACATCACACCGGCCGGGCTCTCGATATCGGCGCGCCCGATTGCGAAGTGCTCACCGAAGCCTTTGCGGACACCCCCGCCTTCCGCTGGCTGTCGCGCCGCGCCCAGGACCACGGCTTTCGCATGAGCTACCCCCGCAACAACCCCTTCGGCATCGCCTATGAACCCTGGCATTGGTGCTACCACCGAAAGGCGCAAGCCCCGCCCTGATCGAAGCCGATGGCAGGCTTGCACAAGACCGGGAGGAAGCGTTATGCTGACTCCGTAGCTAGCAAGGAACCGGGATGCGCTGGATTTTATTCTCCCCGCAAGATCTGATCGGGCCATTGCAGGATCAAGCGCCAGGCCAGACAAAAGCCTCGCTGGATCAGCCGGGCCTTCCCACCGAAAACAGCAATCCCGCAACCTCCATTTTTCAATCCGCAACGGCGGCCGCTCCGGCTTCAGCCGCAGGCCGCCATTGCCCAGGCAACCAGGGAGCGCAATTCATGAATAATGAATTCCAGATATTTTTTCACAACATCGATCAGACCGAAGCCTTGCAGGAGGCCGTGCGCAGGCGTATCGCCAAGCTTGAACGCTATTGCGAGCGGATCATCCGGGGCAGGGTGGTGCTCGATTCGCCCCATAACCATCACCACAAGGGCAAGGTGTACTCGGTGGGCCTGGAAATTCATACGCCCCAGCGGGAAGTGCGGGTCAACCAGGAACAGCACGACAACCATGCCCATGAGGACTTGTACGTGGCTATTCGGGACGCCTTCAACGCCGCCGAGCGGCAACTCAAGTCAGTGGACAAGAATCATCGCAACAAGAGCGTCCAGTATTGAACCCCGGGAAAAGACCCTATGAACCAGCAGCAGAAACTTGAAATTGAAGCCGCCACTTTCCGCCGCCTCGTGCGGCATCTGCGGGGACGGCGGGATCTGCAGAATATCGAATTGATGAGCCTCGCCGGTTTCTGCCGCAACTGCCTGTCCAAGTGGTACCAGGCCGAGGCCGAAGTCCGCGGTCAGGAAGTCGAATATGAAGACGCCCGGGAAATGGTTTACGGCATGCCCTATGCCGACTGGAAAGCACAGCATCAGACTGAAGCCACTGCCGAGCAGATGCAGGCCTTCGAACGGCATCAGCGAGAGAAGAACCAGGAGCCTGCGCCGTAGGAATTCGCGAAAGCGAAAATTCGCTATCGCCGCGCCCCCGGCCGGTCGATTGAGGCGAATGTTGGTGGATATTCAACGAAATCGAGTGGCCGGGGGCGCGGATGAGAGCGGATTTGCAGCCGTGAATTCCCACGGCGCAGGCCCCAAAAGATTTGCTGCTGAGTGCGTCCGGTTGTGACGGAGCCCGGCGGAAGCCTGGAAAAGTTCCGCTACGAACGAAAAGTCACTGGCGCCACATTTGCCCGCGGACCGCGCCTTGACACACACCGCGGGAAGCGCGCCGAGATATGGCGAATGTATGGGGCGGCACAACAAGGCATGACGAGAATACTCATAACAATGGAAAAACTTCCCGCGAAACTGCGCCCCGAGCAATACGCTTCCCTGAACGAAGTGATCGAGCATATTGCCGCGGTCCATGGCGAATTGCCGGCTTTCACCGGTTTTGGCCGCAGCCTGAGCTACCGCGGGCTCGACGAACTCAGCAGCCGCCTCGCCGGATTCTTCCGCAATCGTCTGCAATTGCGGCCCGGCGACAGGATTGCCCTGCAACTGCCCAATGTGCCGCAGTTTCCCGTAGCCGCCTATGCCGCCGTCAAGGCCGACCTCGTCATCGTCACCACCAATCCCCTGTACACAGCGCCGGAAATGCTGCACCAGTTCCGGGATTCCGGCGCCAAAGCCGTGATTATCCTGGAAGCATTCTGTGACAAGCTCGAAGGTATCATCGGCGAAAGCCAAATCGAACACGTCATCATTGCCCGACCGGGTGATCTGCTGCCGGCGCCGCGAGGGGCGCTGCTGAACTTCGTCGCGGATCGCCTGCGCAAGATGGTCCCGGAATATGAACTGACGGGCGCCCATGACTTCCGGAATGCGATCCGGGGGGAACCCTTTGCCGGGGAAACCCGCCGGGGAGGGGAGGACACGGCACTGATTCTCTACACCGGCGGGACCACCGGCGTCGCCAAGGGCGCCATGCTCAGCCACCGCAATCTCATCGCCAACATGATGCAACTGCGCTCGCGCACTTCCCTGGTCATGGAGGATCAGTCGGCGACCGTGGTGGCGCCGTTGCCGCTATACCATACCTACGCCTTCCAGTTGCACCTGCTGGTAATGCCCTATGCGGGGAGCCACAGCATTCTCGTACCCAATCCCCGGGATATCGGCGCCCTGGTCAAACTGCTCGGGCGCAACCGGATCGACGGTTTCACCGGCATCAATACCCTCTATCTCGCCCTGCTCAGGCATCCGGATTTTGACCGGATCAACTTCAAGAGCTGGAAGTTCTGCGGCGCCGGCGGCATGGCCATGTCGAGTTCGGTTGTCGAGGAGTGGCTCGAACGCACCGGCTGCGAAATTCTGGAAGGCTATGGCCTGACCGAATGTTCGCCCACGGTGACCGTCAACCTGCCTGGCAAGGCGAGGCGCGGCACCGTGGGTCAGGCGGTTCCCGAAACCGAATTGCGGGTTATCGACGATCTCGGCAATACCCTGCCCGCCGGAGCGGTGGGCGAACTCCAGGTGCGCGGCCCCCAGGTCATGGCGGGTTATTACGGCCGCGAAGAAGCCACCGCGGAGAGCATCGACCCCGAGGGCTGGTTCAGCACCGGCGATTTCGCCACCATCAGCGAAGATGGCTATGTCAGCATTGTCGATCGCAAGAAGGACATGATTCTGGTTTCGGGATTCAATGTATTTCCCAACGAGGTCGAGGACTGGGTCAACCGTCACCCGCAAGTGGCGGAAAGCGCCGCCATCGGGATTGCCGACGAGCGCACCGGCGAGGCGGTAAAGCTGTTTATCGTGGCCAGGGGCGAAGTGCCGGACCCGGCCGTGATCCGGGACTGGTGCCGCCAGGGCCTCGCCGCCTACAAGACGCCCCGCCACATCGAATGCGTGGAAGACCTGCCAAAGTCCAACATAGGCAAGATCCTGCGGCGGGAATTGCGCAAATAAGACCCGACCCGGCGGCCCGCAAGCACGCAATGGATATCGAGGATTTGAAGCTGCCGCCTGAATTGCCGATCAGCAAGCATGCCGGGGAGATCGAAGGCCTGCTTGCCAATCATCAGGTAATCATCGTTGCCGGCGATACCGGTTCCGGCAAGACCACCCAACTGCCCAGAATCCTGCTGCGCGCCGGTTTCGGCCGGAAGGGCATGATCGGCCATACCCAGCCGCGCCGGCTTGCCGCCATGTCGGTGGCCAACCGCATCAGCGAGGAACTCGGCGTCGCTCCGGGAACCGGAGTGGGTGTCCAGGTGCGCTTCGACCAGCGGGTTTCCGAAAACACTTGTCTCAAGCTGATGACCGACGGCATCCTGCTCGCGGAAATCCAGCATGACCGCCTGTTGCGCCGCTATCAGGCGATCATCCTCGACGAAGCCCACGAGCGCTCGCTCAATATCGATTTCCTGCTCGGCTATCTCAAGTTGATCCTGCCCCGGCGCAAGGAGCTGAAACTGATCGTCACCTCGGCCACTCTTGATGTGGAGCGTATCGCGGCCTTTTTTGGTGGGACACCCATCGTTCGCGTGGAAGGTCGCGGTTTTCCGGTCGCCACCCATTACCACCCGGCGGCGCAACTCGCCGGCGAAACGCCCGAGGAAGAGCGGCAAATGGCGGCCATCAGCGAAGCCATTGCCAGGCTGAGCAAGCAGGGCGGGGGAGATATGCTGGTTTTTCTCAGCAGCGAAAAGGAAATCCGTGAAACCGCCGCTTACCTGCGCAAACGCCGCCACCCGCAAACCGAGATTCTGCCGCTGTATTCGCGGCTGCGGGCCGCGGAGCAGCAGCGCATTTTTTCGCCCCACAAAAACCGCCGCATCGTACTGTCCACCAATGTGGCGGAAACTTCCCTGACAGTGCCGGGAATCCATTTTGTCATCGATACCGGCCAGGCCCGAATCAGCCGCTACAGCCTCCAGCGCAAACTGTTGCGGCTGCCCATTGAAGCCATCTCCCGGGCCAGCGCCGACCAGCGCAAGGGCCGCTGCGGACGGCTTGCCCCAGGCGTCTGCATTCGCCTGTACAGCGAGAAGGATTTTCTGGCAAGGCCGGAATTCACCGATCCGGAAATCCGCCGCTCCAATCTCGCCCAGGTCATCCTGCGCATGAGTTCCCTGGGCCTCGGCCGCCCCGAAGACTTTCCCTTTCTCGATGCGCCGCAGCAGAAATCCATCAATGACGGCCGCCGTTTATTGCAGGAACTGGGCGCCCTGGGCGAAGCCGGCAAGCTCACCCGCATTGGCCGCATGCTTGCCCAATTGCCGCTTGAACCCGGGCTCGGGCGCATGCTGGTCACGGCGTCAAGGCTTGGCAGTCTGCGGGAAACGCTGATTATCGTCTCCGCACTGAGCCTCGGCGAACTCTGGGAGTCAGCTCCCGGCGGCAAAACCGATGAAAAGCGGAGCGAACTTTCCCACCCCGACTCCGACTTTCTCGGCCTGCTCAAGCTATGGCAAAGATGCGAGGCGGAACGCGCTTCCCAGTCCCGGCTGCGCAAGTTCTGCGCAAAACGCGGGCTGTCCTTCCAGCGGGTGCGGGAATGGCGTGAAATTCACCGCCAGTTGTTGAATGCCTGCCGCCGGAGCGGCTGCAAGCTGAACCGGGGCGAAGCCGGCTATGCCGAAATCCACCGGGCATTGATCAGCGGCTCGCTCAACCAGGTCGCGCGGCACCATGAAAGCCGGATGTACCTCGGCAGTCGCAACCGTAAGTTCAGTCTTGCGCCGGTTTCCGTCCTGGCCCGGAAAAACGCCCCCTGGATCGTCACCAGCGAATGGATCGACACCGAACGGACTTTCGCCACCATGGCGGCAAGAATCAAGCCGGAATGGGCTATGGAATTCGCTGGCGGCCTGCTGCGCAAGGAATACGGCGAGCCATTCTGGAGCCGCGACCGGCAGCAGGTGATGACCCATGAGAAGACCATGTACTATGGTCTTGCCCTGAAGGAAAATCATCTCCTGGACTACGCCAGACTCGATGCATCCGGCGCCCGGGATATCTTTCTCAATGAAGCCCTGGTGGCGGACCAGATTCGCAGCAAGGCGCCTTTTGTCACGCGCAACCGCAAGTTTCTCGGGGAACTGCGCAAACAGGAAGAAAAATTCCGCCGTCCGGAACTGATCGTCAATGAACGGGAAATTCATGACTTTTTCGAGCGGCGGATTCCCGAATCGGTGGTTTCCACCCGCAGTCTGGAAAGCTGGCTGGCGGAAGATCACAAGGCGCGCAACGAATCCCTGGAAATGCGCCGGGCCGGGCTGTTCCGGGGCGATATCCTCAAGGAACTGCGGCGCCAGTACCCGGACCGGGTAAAGCTGCAGAATAATGTGCTGCCCGTGGACTATGTCTTTGCGCCCGGCAGCGCCCGGGATGGCGTCAGTCTGGCAACGCCGGTGGAACTGCTCGCCCAACTGCGTCACGCCGACCTGGACTGGGCGGTTCCCGGGCTGCTGCGGGACAAGTGCATCGCTCTCATCAGGGGCTTGCCCAAAAGCCGCCGGCGCAAATTCATTCCGGTTCCCGATTTTGTCGATGGCGCGCTGCCGCGGATGCGGCGGGGCGACGGCGAACTGATCGATTCCCTGTGCAGGCAAATGCAAGCTGTGGACAGCGCCATCACGCGCCGGGATTTGCAGCAAGTGGAAATTCCGGCGCATCTGCAAACCCGACTGCAAGTCCTTGACCGGCAAGGTCGCGTCCTTGCTGAAAGCGCCGATCTGGCGGCCCTGCGCCAGCGTTTCGCCGGCCGCGCCCCGCGCCGCGGTCCGCATTCCCTGGAGCGCAGCGGCATGATCGGCTGGGAACTCGGGGAACTGCCCGAAACCATCCACATCGGCGAAGACGTCAAGCTGTTGCGCTATCCCGCGCTGGTGGACGAAACCGATTCGGTGGCGGTGGCGCTGATGGACAACCGGCGGCAGGCGATACACGCCAGCCGGCGGGGCGCCATGCGCCTGTTCATGCTGCGCAGCGTGGCCCGGCGCAATGCCCTGGACAAGCAGTTCCTGCGCTTCCGCAATGCCAATGCCGCCCGTATCGTGCTCGTGCCGGGTTTTGCCGAGATTGAGCAGGATGCCGCGCCCGTCTGTTATCGGGAAGCATTCGGTCTGGAAGACGCCATTCCCCGCAACAAACAGTCCTTTGCGGAATTGCTTGAGGCGGGAGTTCCCAGGCTGGGCGGGCTTGCCATGGAACTCGAAAAACTGCTGGGGGGGATACTGGACAGATTCCATCGAATCCGGCCGCAACTCACTGCGCTTTCCGCGGCTGATCCAGCCCGCAAGGACATCGAATCCCAGCTTGCCGACCTGCTGCCCAAAGGCTTTCTTGCCGAGGCCGGTATTCCCGGGCTGCGACAATACCCGCGCTATCTGGACGGCATCCTCCTGCGGTTGGAAAAATCGCCGTATTTCGGCCCGGCGGATGAAAAGAACGCCCGGGTAGTGGCATACTATCGGGGCAGGTTGGAGCAGTTGCGTTCCGCCCGGGGGAATTCCGGCACGTTGCGGACCTTTCGCTGGTCTATCGAAGAGTTGCGAATTTCCCTTTTTGCCCAGCGTTTGGGAACCGCCTTTCCGGTTTCCCCAAAACGGCTGGACGAACAGATTGCGAAGCTGATGGAATAAACCGGAATGAAATCGCTGCGCCTGAATCGATCGCCCCGCCGCTTTTTTTGGACAGGAGCGCTGCTGTCCTGTCTGCTTGCGCCCCCGGCGCCGCTGTACGGGCAGGCACTTGAGCCCATCGACAATCGCGACCCCTTTATCGACATCAACCGCCTGGTTTTCGAATTCAATGAGTATTTTGACAATCTTCTGCTGCGGCCTGTTGCCGTTGCCTATGTGAACTTTGCGCCGCCGCCTTTGCGCACCGGCGTGAACAATTTCTTCGGCAATGTCGATGATCTCAACACCATGGCGAATAATTTGCTACAGGGGAAAATCGGCGATGCGGTATCGGATTGCGGGCGGATTCTGATCAATACGACCGTGGGCCTCGGCGGCCTGATCGACGTGGCCAGCGAACTCGGGCTCGAAAAACACCAGGAAGATTTTGGCCAGACCCTCGGCGCATGGGGGGTCGAACCGGGCCCCTATGTGGTACTGCCCATTTTCGGCGCGAGTTCGGTGCGGGACACATTCGGCTTTGTCATCGATTCCTTCGCCAACCCGGTGTATTACCTCGAAGACGACAAGGTTCGCGTTTCCACCTATGGCGTGGAAAGGGTGGACTGGCGAATGGGCCTGATGCAGGCGGAAGCCCTGGTTACCGGCGACAGCTACCTGTTTGTGCGCGAGGCCCAGTTCCAGAACCGCGAATACCAGGTGCGGGACGGCGAAATCGACGACCCCTTCGGCGATTTCTGAACCCTCAACCGGATTCTTCCAGGCGACTTTTTTCCGCCAATTTGGCGCGGATGAATTCGCTGTGCGGCACATGAATCAGGTCGCAAACCTTGCGGATCACATGATCCTCGTACTTGCTCAGTTCGGCGTCCGCATAGGCGATGCGCCACATGTTGCGGATCAATGCGCATTTTTCCCGAAAGGCGCTGTGCTCGTTGACCAGGCTGGTGAACTCATAAAGTGAGGTCGATTCAGAGGATTGCCTGCGGGCAAGGGCGATGACTTCATCGACTTCCCCGGCGGTATGGTTGCCGCTGGTCCGCAATACCTCGGCAATCGAATCAACTTCCCGGGAGTCAAGCTCGTGATCGGCCTTGAGTACTTCAAACAGCAGGGCGGCGCTGGCGAGTTCGAGCCTCCGTGCGGTTGCGGCAGGGTCCGCTTCCTCCGGGGCGGCTGCGCCGCCAAACAGGTTTCTCAGGGAATCAAGCATGTGCGCTTCTTTTTTGGCTTTCCTGTCTCAGGCCACCAGGGCCATGGCGTCGAGCAGCACGTCGATGGAGGCTTCCCGCCGATTGCCATGGGTGCTCAAATGGCGCCGGAAATGCCTGCCGCCGCGCTGTCCCTTGAACAGGCCGAGCATGTGGCGGGTAATATGGCCCAGGGGAGTGCCTTCGCGCAATTCCTGTTCCACATAAGGCAGAAATTCCCGCAGGGAATCCAGCCGGCTTCGTTCATTGGCTGTGGCGCCGAAGAACCTTTCGTCCACCTCATGCAGCAGCCAGGGGTTGCCGTAAGCCTCCCGGCCAAGCATGACGCCGTCGACTTCCTTCAGCAGTTCTTCGGCGAAATCAAGGGTTTCAATGCCGCCGTTGATGATGATTTCCAGTTCGGGAAACGCCTTCTTCACCCGAATCACACGATCATGATGCAGGGGCGGAATCTCCCGGTTCTGCTTTGGCGTCAGGCCCTTGAGTATGGCGATACGGGCGTGAACGATGAAAGCGGCGCAGCCGGCGCGAGCCGCCTGTTCGATGAAATCATGCAGTTCGCATTGGCTGTCCCGGCCATCCACCCCAATGCGGCATTTCACCGTCACGGGAATATCCACGGCAGCCGACATTGTCGCGACGCATTCCGCCACGAGCGCCGGTTCCTTCATCAGGCAGGCGCCGAAATTGCCGCCCTGCACCCGATCGCTGGGGCAACCCACATTGAGATTGACTTCCCGGTAACCCGCCTGTTGCGCCAGCGCCGCGGCAGCCGCAAGCTCCCCCGGCATGCCGCCGCCAAGCTGGATGGCCAGCGGCTGCTCGCGAGCCGAATAGCGCAGCAAACCCGCCGCATCGCCATGGAGCAGGGCGCCGGTACTCAACATCTCGCTATACAGCAGCGCATGCCGGGTAAACTGCCGCAAGAAGGCCCGGTCATGCCGGTCAGTCCAGTTCATCATCGGCGCCACGCAAAACCGATGGCTGAGGCTGGATTTGTCAGTGGAAATGACCATAACCTGATTATTGCCGAGGTCGGCGGTTGTGTCATTCCGCGCGCAGCGGAGCGAAGTCGCAGAATCTCAGGCGGGTGGCGGTCTGTCAGACCGGGCCGCCTCCGGCAAAACCTCACGGTATTCCTTCTCAAGCTTCTTCAGTTGCTTGTTGGAAATCCCGCCAAGCGCCGTTACAGCGTCTCGAAGTCGGGCGCGAGTCAGGTCCAGGCCAAGTGTTTCGATGGATTCATACACCGAAAGCGAAACGGGCCTGCCGCTGATGGCGACGAAAAGCGGAAACAGAAATTCGCGGAGCTTGTGTTCCATGGCCTGGGCAAGTTGTCGCAGGCGGGCCTCGACGGCGTCGCGATTCAACTCGGGAATGCTTTCCAGCGCCCAGAGGCTGAACTGGAGTATGTGGCGGCAGGTTTCCGGGTCCAGCTTCTGGTGGGAGAAATTCTCCGCTTCGAGATCGAGTTCGCCTCGCAGCAGGTATTCCCCCAGTGCGGAAACCTGACTGAAGCGGCTGACCCGCTGGCGCAGTAGCGGCGTGATGGTTTTTACCAGTTCAGGGCGAAATGCCCAGGTTGTGAATTGCCGGACGAATTCGGCGTCATCCAGGTCTTCACGCAGGTAGCGGCCATTGAGCCAATCGAGTTTCTCCCGGTCAAAAACCGGCCCGCCCAGGGAAATCCGTTCCAACTCAAAACGGGCCTCCATCTGTTCCAGACTGAATTTTTCCTCGCCATCGGGCATGCTCCAACCCATGTTGCCAAGATAGTTGAGCAGGGCCTCGGGCAGATAGCCCATCGACCGGTAGTAACCGATGCTGGTGGGGTTCTTGCGTTTGCTGAGCTTGCTCTTGTCAGGATTGCGCAACAGTGGCAAGTGGCAGAATACCGGCCGTTCCCAGCCAAAGGCGTCATACAGCAGCACGTGTTTGGGAGCCGAACTGATCCATTCCTCACCCCGAATCACATGGCTGATTTCCATCAGGCGGTCGTCCACCACATTGGCGAAGTGATAGGTGGGCAGGCCATCTGACTTGATCAGCACCGGCATGTCCACCTGGGACCACTGGATGCGAATCTCACCCCGCGGCAAATCGGTGAAAACGCATTCCCCCTCCCGGGGCACCCGCAGACGGACCACATGGCTCTCGCCCCGGGCGAGCCGCTCCGAAACCTCCCCGGCGGACAAGCCCAGGCAATGTCCGTCATAGCCCGGCCGCAGCTTCTGCCGCAGCTGTTCCCGACGCAATGCCGCCAGGCGATTTTCATCGCAAAAACAATAAAATGCGTCGCCTTTTTCTAGCAAAACACGAATCTGTTCGGAGTAGATTTCCGCTCGTTCACTTTGCCGGTAGGGTCCTTTGCCGCCATCACGACCCGGCCCTTCGTCCCAGTCCAGCCCAAGCCAGCGCAGGGCATCCAGTATCCTCCGCTCCGACTGCTCGTTCGACCGCTCCCGGTCGGTATCCTCGATGCGCAAAATGAAACTGCCACCCCGGCGACGGGCAAAGCAACGATTGAACAGGGCCACATAGGCCGTGCCCAGATGAGGGTCGCCGGTAGGCGAAGGCGCAATTCGAGTGCGAACCGAAGACATGGATTCTCCCGAAACGACAGCAAGCCGACAAAACCGCGATTATACCCGCTGCCCGCCAAGTCATGCCCGGAGTCTCAGCCTAGGAGCCTGCGCCGTAGGAATTCACGGCTGCAAATCCGCTCCCGTCCACGCCCCCGGCCGCTCGATTTCGTTGAATATCCACCAATATTCGCCTCAATCGACCAGCCAGGGGCGCGGCGATAGCGAATTTTCGCTTTCGCGGATTCCTATGGCGCAGACTCCTAGCCGGTAGCATTCGACGGCCATGGCGCCAAAATCGTGAGACTGACCAGGCTCGCGAGCGGGCAGGGATTGCCGGTTCAAGTACTTGCGCATTGACAGCGGGACAGGCCGGTCCTAGAATCCCGTTTTCGCCAAGTGGGGCCTTAGCTCAGCTGGGAGAGCGCAACGCTGGCAGCGTTGAGGTCACCGGTTCGATCCCGGTAGGCTCCACCACCCCTCACCCCGGATAATCCCGTCTCACCGGCCCCCGATACAACTGCCGCGGCCGCCCAATCCTGTACGGTCCGCTCACCATCTCGTTCCAGTGGGCCATCCAGCCCGGCGTGCGGCCGGTGGCGAAAATCACCGTGAACATGCTGGTGGGAATTCCCAGCGCCTTGAGAATGATCCCGGAATAAAAATCCACATTGGGGTATAGCTTGCGCCGGATGAAATATTCGTCCTCCAGGGCGATCTGTTCCAGCCTGCGGGCGATACGGAAGAGAGTGTTGTCCGCGGTCTCGCTGACTTCCTCAAGCACTTCGTTGCAAACCTCGCGCATCACTTTGGCCCGGGGGTCGAAGTTCTTGTAGACCCGGTGGCCAAATCCCATCAGCCGGTATGGGTCCTCCGGATCCTTGGCCCGGCGGATGAAATCATCGATCCGCGACTCCGAGCCGATTTCACCAAGCATCTGCAGCACGGCTTCGTTGGCGCCGCCATGGGCCGGCCCCCAAAGTGCCGCGATGCCGGCGGCAATGCAGGAGAAGGGATTGGCGCCGGTGGAGCCGGCGAGCCGCACCGTGGAAGTCGAGGCATTCTGTTCGTGGTCGGCGTGGAGCAGGAAGATCAGGTCCATGGCCCGGGCGAGCACCGGGCTGATTTCCTTTTCCTCGCAGGGGGTGCCGAACATCATGTGCAGGAAATTCTCGGCGAAACCCAGGGAATTGCGCGGATACATGAATGGCTGTCCCACGCCGTGCTTGTAACACATGGCCGCCAGCGTCGGCATCTTGGCGATAATGCGCCGGGCCACGAGCATGCGCTGCCCGGGGTCGGCGATATCGAGATTGTCGTGGTAGAAGGCCGACAGGGCTCCCACCACGCTGACGAGCATCGACATGGGATGCGAAGTGCGGGGGAAGCCATTGAAAAACTGGTGAATCTGCTGATCCACCATGGTGTGGTAGCGGATATTGTTCTCGAATTCGAGTCGCTCCCCGGCGCTGGGCAATTCGCCATTGAGCAGCAGGTAGCAGGTTTCCAGGTAACTCGAGTGTTCGGCGAGCTGTTCGATGGGATATCCGCGATACAGCAGAACGCCGTCGCTGCCATTGATGAAGGTAATGTCGGAATCGCAGGCGGCGGTGGACAGGAAGCCCGGGTCGTAGGTGAAAAAGCCGCTGTTGATCAGGCCGCGAACATCGATGACATCGGGCCCGAGGCTGCTCGGATAAACCGGAAGCTCCACCGGTTTCCCATGACCTTCGACTTTCAGTTGCGCCTTTTTTTCCGTCATGAGCTACCCCGGCTGGCCTGTTGCGCGAATAAGTGGTTCCGTAAAGCTTCAGGAATTCGCCGGCGACCGGTGCGGCGCGGCGACGCAATACTAGGAACAGTCCCGCATTGTTGTCAAATCTCCGCTTTCGCGAATTCCCGCGGCGCAGGCTCCCGGGATCCCGCCAGGTCGCAGGACCTTGAACACAAGATCCGGATTGAGCGAATCGTCGCTTGATCCTCCATGCAATTCCGGCTCCGGCAACAAAGCCGGATTTCTTGCAAGGCGGGCGATAAGTCGTTTGTCACGCAAGCCTCCGGCGAATATACTCTCGCTGGCTTCGCAGACTGCAGCGCAGAGAAAAGTGAAAACCGCCAGACCCGTCAATCTGAACCTTTTCAGCATCAAGTGGCCGGTGACGGCGCTGGTTTCCATTGCGCACCGGATCAGCGGCGTGCTGCTGTTCCTGGCCATGCCCCTGCTGCTGTACCTGTTCGAGCTATCGCTCTCCTCGGAAGCGGGCTTTCACCAGGCTGGCGCCATGCTCGCCTCGCCCATGCCGCGCCTTGTCGGCTGGCTGCTTGCCGTGGCGCTGTCGTATCACCTGATCGCGGGTTGCCGGCATTTGCTCATGGATATGGGTTTGGGCGAGACCTGGCGCGGTGGCAAGGCGGGCGCCAGGGCGGTTATCGCGCTTTCCGCCCTGGCCGCGATTCTTGCGGGAATCTGGCTATGGTGACCAATGCCACAAGCCTGGGCCGCTCGGGGTTGTTCGACTGGCTGGTGCAGCGCTTCAGCGCCCTGGTGCTGCTCGCCTGGATCGCCTGGGTTGGCATCGGTATAGCTTCCGCACCGGAATTCGGCTACCCGCAATGGCGCGCGCTGTTCGCCGCCACCCCCTTGCAGATCTTCAGCCTGATTGCGGTGCTGTCGCTCTGCGCCCATGCCTGGGTGGGCATGTGGACGGTTACCACCGATTATCTCAACGAAGCCCATCTCGGCAGGGCGGGGACGGCAATCCGCCTGCTGATCCAGGCTGTCTGCCTCCTGCTCACCCTGGCCTGCCTGCTGTGGGGGGCGCGGATCTTCTGGGGGAGCGGATGAGCGGATTCCGCCAGATTTCCTTTGACGCCATCATCGTCGGCGGCGGCGGCGCGGGTATGCGCGCGGCCCTGCAACTGTCCCAGTCGGGTTTTCGCACCGCGGTGCTGTCCAAGGTTTTTCCCACCCGCTCCCATACCGTTTCCGCCCAGGGCGGAATAACCTGCGCCATTGCCAGCGCCGACCCGGAAGACGATTGGCGCTGGCACATGTACGACACCGTCAAGGGCTCCGACTATATCGGCGACCAGGACGCCATCGAATACATGTGCATGGAAGGCCCGCAAACCGTGTATGAACTCGAACACATGGGCCTGCCCTTTTCCCGCACCGCCAATGGCCGCATCTACCAGCGACCCTTCGGCGGCCAGTCGAAGAATTTCGGCAAGGGCGGCCAGGCGGCGCGCACCTGCGCCGCGGCGGACCGCACCGGCCACGCCCTGCTGCATGCCCTCTACCAGGGCAATCTGAAAAACGACACGGTCTTTCTCAATGAGTGGTACGTCATCGATCTGGTGGTGAACCAGGACGGCGCGGTCAGCGGCGTCACCGCCATCAGTATCGGGGACGGCGAAGTCTGTTTCGTCGCCGCCGCCGCCACGGTGCTCGCCACCGGCGGCGCCGGCCGCATCTATGCCTCCACCACCAATGCCCTGATCAATACCGGCGATGGCGTGGCCATGTGTCTGCGGGCGGGCTTTCCCGTCCAGGACATGGAAATGTGGCAGTTTCACCCCACCGGCATTCACGGCGCCGGCACCCTGGTTACCGAAGGCTGCCGCGGCGAGGGTGGTTATCTGATCAACAAGGACGGGGAGCGCTTCATGGAGCGTTACGCCCCCAACGCCAAGGATCTTGCCGGCCGCGATGTGGTGGCCCGGGCCATGGTGCTCGAAGTGCTGGAGGGGCGGGGCTGCGGCGAGCGGGGCGACCACGTCATGCTCAAGCTCGATCATCTCGGCGCCGATGTGCTCAACAGCAAGCTCCCCGGCATTCTCGAACTTTCTCGCGCCTTCGCCCATGTGGACCCCATCCGCGAGCCGATTCCCGTGGTGCCCACCTGCCATTACATGATGGGAGGCATTCCCACCAATATTCACGGCCAGGCCCTGACCCGCAACGCGGACGGAGGGGACGAGGCGATTCCCGGCCTGTTCGCCGCGGGCGAGGCCGCCTGCGTTTCGGTCCACGGCGCCAACCGGCTCGGCGGCAACAGCCTGCTCGACCTGGTGGTGTTCGGTCGCGCCGCGGGCAAGCATATCGATGAGTTGCTGCGGCAGGGCATGCAGGCCCGTCAGGCGGCGCCGGAAGACATGGACCGCGCCCTCGACCGATTGCGCCGGCTCGACGCCTCCAGCGAAGGCGAAAACACCGCGGCGCTGCGCGGGGAATTGCAGGCCGTCATGCAACTGCATTTCGGCGTGTTCCGCACGGGAGAATTCATGCGCGAAGGCATCGCCAAACTCGAAGCCCTCAAGCCGCGCATCGAAAACTCCCATCTCGCCGACAAGAGCGCGGCATTCAATACCGCCCGCATCGAGGCGCTGGAACTGGAAAACCTGTTCGCCGTGGCCGAAGCCACCGCGATCGCCGCCGAAGGCCGCGACGAAAGCCGCGGCGCCCACGCCAGGGACGATTTTCGCGAGCGCGACGACGACAACTGGCTATGCCACTCGCTGTATTTCCCGGAACAACGGAAAATCGGCAAGCGCGAGGTAAATTTCCGGCCCAATGTGGTCGATACTTTTCAGCCCAAAGCAAGAACTTATTGAACCAGGATGAGCCAGGTCCTAGTCAGCATCTATCGTTACAACCCGGAGCTGGACAGCAAGCCCCGGATGCAGAGCCTTGAAGTGGACGTGCCCGGGGACCGCGACCTCATGGTCCTCGACGTGCTTGAACTCGCCAAGGCGAAGGACCCGTCGATCACCTACCGGCGCTCGTGCCGGGAAGGTGTCTGCGGCTCCGACGGAATGAACATCAATGGCGTCAACGGACTTGCCTGCATCACGCCGCTGTCCAAAGCCGCCGGCCCCGCCCGCAAGCTCGTGCTGCGGCCGCTGCCGGGATTGCCGGTGGTCCGCGACCTGGTGGTGGACCTGTCACAATTCTACGAGCAGTTCGAAAAGATCAAGCCCTGGCTGATCAATGACGAGCCGCCGCCGGCCATCGAGCGCCTGCAATCCCCGGAAGAGCGGGCAAAGCTCGATGGGCTCTACGAGTGCATTCTCTGCGCCTGCTGCACCACGAGTTGTCCATCGTTCTGGTGGAATCCGGACAAGTTCGTCGGCCCCGCGGGGCTGTTGCAATCCTACCGCTTTCTTGCCGACAGCCGGGATGCGGCCACCACCGAGCGCCTCGCCGAACTCGACGACCCGTTCAGCGTATTCCGCTGCCGGGGCATCATGAACTGCGTCTCGGTCTGCCCCAAGGGGCTCAATCCCACCCGCGCCATCGGCAAGATTCGCAACATGCTTGTCGAGCAGGGCACCTGAAGCCGCAAGGCGCCGGACTCCCAACCATGCGGCAAAACGACATGGAAACGCTCTGGAGCACGGGCCATCTGTCCGGGCCCAACGCCGAGTATGTCGATGGCCTGTACGAAAGCTGGCTCGCCAATCCCGCCTCGGTGCCCCCGGAATGGCGCAGGTTTTTCGACGAGTTGCCGGCAGGCAACGGCGGCGCAGCGGAAGTTTCCCATCTGCGCATCCGCGAGGATTTTCGCAAGCTCGGCAAGGTCAGCCGCTACGCCCAGGTGCTGAGCAATGATGCCGTCGTCAATTCCGAGCATGAGCAGAAACAGGTCCAGGTGCTCGAGCTGATCAGCTGCTACCGGGAACGCGGCCATCAGAAAGCGGCGCTCGACCCGCTCGGGCTCATGCCCCGCCAGCGCGTGCCCGACCTCGAAATCGAATTCCACGACCTGTCGCCCATCGACTACTCCACCATCTTCCAGACCGGCACACTGTTCATCAGCAAGCCCAGGGACAGCCTGCGAAGCCTGATCGACACGCTCGAGCGCATCTACTGCGGCTCCATCGGCTACGAGTACATGCACATCGTCAATCTGGCGGAAAAACAGTGGATTGAGCAGGAAGTCGAATGCAATGACGGCTATCTCCGTTTCAGCAATGAAGACAAGAAACATCTTCTCGAACGGCTGACCGCCGCCGAGGGCCTGGAAAAACATCTCGACGGCAAATACCCCGGCACCAAGCGCTTTGGGCTCGAAGGCGGCGAATGCCTGATTCCGCTGCTCGACGAAGTCGTCCAGCGCGCCGGCGCCAGGGGCTCCCGGGAAGTCGTGCTCGGCATGGCCCACCGCGGCCGGCTCAATGTGCTCGTCAATCTGCTGGGCAAGAATCCCTCGGACCTGTTCGACGAATTCGAGGGCAAGGCGGTGTACAGCAGTTCCGGCGACGTGAAATACCACCAGGGATTTTCCTCCAACATCATGACCCCCGGCGGCGAAGTGCATATGGCGCTGGTGTTCAATCCCTCCCATCTCGAAATCGTCGCCCCGGTGGTGGAAGGTTCGGTGCGGGCCAGGCAGTCGCGCCGGGAAGACCGCCAGGGAGACCTTGTGCTGCCGGTGATCGTTCATGGCGACGCCGCCTTCGCCGGGCAGGGGGTGGTGATGGAAACCTTCCAGATGTCCCGCACCCGGGCCTTTCATACCGGCGGCACCCTGCACGTCATCATCAATAACCAGATCGGCTTCACCACCAGCCGCCAGGACGACGCCCGCTCCACCGAGTATTGCACCGATGTGGCCAAAATGGTCCAGGCGCCGATTTTCCACGTCAACGCCGACGACCCGGAAGCGGTGCTGTTCGTCACCCGGCTCGCCCTCGACTACCGCTACCAGTTCAAGAAGGACGTGGTCATCGATCTCGTCTGCTACCGCCGCAAGGGCCACAACGAAACCGACGAGCCCGCCATAACCCAGCCCCACATGTATCAGGCCATCCGCCGCCACAAGACCGCCAGAACCCTGTACGCCGAGCGTCTGGCCCGGGAGGATGTGGTCTCTCCCGCCGATTCCCGGGAGCAGGAAAGCAGCTACCGCGCCGCCCTCGACACCGGCGAACATGTGGTCAAGAGCCTGGTCAAGGAGCCTTCGGTGGAATTGTTCGTCGACTGGAGCCCCTATCTCGGCCACGACTGGAGCCCCCACTACCAGACTTCAATGCCCTTGCGGAATCTTCAGGGCCTGGCGCGCAAGCTCGCCGCGGTTCCCGAAGGATTCCAGTTGCACCGCCAGGTGGCGAAATTGATGGAAGACCGCCGGCGCATGGCGGAAGGCGAGATTCCCCTGGACTGGGGATTCGCGGAATCCCTGGCCTACGCCAGCATCCTGGTCAGCGGCAACAAGGTGCGGATTACCGGCCAGGACTGCGCCCGGGGCACCTTCGCCCACCGCCACGCGGTGCTCTTCGACCAGCAAAGCGGGGCCGGGCATGTGCCGCTGCAGCAATTGGCCAAGGACCAGGGCTCATTCACGATTTACGATTCCCTGCTTTCGGAAGAGGCGGTGCTCGCTTTCGAGTACGGCTACGCCACCACCACCCCCAACGCCCTGGTGATTTGGGAAGCCCAGTTCGGCGATTTCGCCAACTCCGCCCAGGTGGTGATCGACCAGTTCATCACCAGCGGCGAGCACAAGTGGCAGCGGCTGTGCGGGCTGACCATGCTGCTGCCGCACGGCTATGAAGGGCAGGGGCCGGAACATTCCTCCGCCCGGCTCGAACGTTTCCTGCAACTGTGCGCCGAGCACAATATCCAGGTTTGCCTGCCCACCAACTCGGCCCAGGTTTTCCACATGCTGCGCAAGCAGGTGCTGTGCCCCCTGCGCAAGCCGCTGGTGGTGATGTCGCCCAAGAGCCTGCTGCGCCGGCGCGAATGCGCCAGCAGTCTTGAGGAACTCGCCGGCGGCACATTCCAGGTGGTGCTCGACGATCCCGCGAAACCCGCTCCCAAGACCGTCCGCAAGCTCGTGCTCTGCAGCGGCAAGGTGTACTACGACCTCGACGAGATGCGCCGGGCCCGGGGCATTGAAGATATCGCCATTATCCGGCTGGAACAGCTGTACCCTTTTCCACACGAAGACTTCAAGCGCTGCATCCGCCGTTACCGCAATGTGGAATCCATCATCTGGTGCCAGGAAGAGCCCATGAACCAGGGCGCCTGGTACGCCAGCCAGCATCACATGCGCCGGGACATCACCGCCCTGTATCCGGAAATCTGGCTGGGATACGCGGGCAGGGAGCCTTCCGCCGCGGCCTCCGCCGGCTATCTGGCCCTGCATTTGCGGCAGCAGGAGGATTTTCTCCGCGAAGCCCTGGAACTGAAACAATCATCAAGCAAGGGCGGGACGGCCAAATCGGGCAAATCCGGAAGAAAGCAGAAATGACCATTGAACTGAAGGCCCCCACCCTGCCGGAATCGGTGCCTGACGGCACGATTACCGCCTGGCGCCGGAAAGCCGGCGAAAGCGTGCAGCGCGACGAAGCCCTGGTGGATATCGAAACCGACAAGGTGGTAATCGAGGTGGTGGCGCCCGCCGATGGCGTGCTCAAGGAAATCTACAAGCAGGCCGGCGAGACCATCATCAGCAATGAAGCCATCGGCAGGCTGGAACCCCGGGCCGCCGGCGATGGCTCGCAGCCCCTCGCAACGGAATCGGAAACCAGCGAAGCCGCAACGCCCGAACGGCCGGCTGCGCCGCCGGCGGCAGCAGGCCCCGCGGTTCGCCGCCTGATGGAAGAGCACGGCATGGCGGCGGACGAAATCAGCGGCAGCGGCAAGGGCGGCCGCATTACCCGCCAGGACGTGCTCGACAAGATCGCCGCCGGCGCAGCCGAAGCGGAACTTCCTCCGGCGGAACCCGCGCCCGCCGCGGCTGTCGTTTCCAGGCCCACGCGGCAAGCCGCCGGCGGAAACCTGCAATCCATGGAAAGCCGCAAGGAAGAACGGGTTCCCATGAGCCGGTTGCGGGCCCGGGTCGCCCAGCGCCTGCTTGAAGCCACCACCACAACCGCCATGCTGACCACCTTCAATGAGGTCAACATGCAGCCGGTCATGACACTCCGCAAGCGCCACCAGCAACGCTTCCAGGAAACCCACGATGGCGTCCGGCTCGGCTACATGTCCTTCTTCGTGCGGGCCTCCATCGAGGCCTTGAAGCGTTTTCCCGCGGTAAACGCCTCCATCGACGGCAACGACATCGTCTACCACGGCTATCAGGACATCGGCGTCGCGGTTTCCTCGCCCCGGGGTCTTGTGGTGCCGGTGCTGCGCGACGCCGACAACATGGGCTTTGCCCGCATCGAGAAGGAAATTCTCGCATTCGGCGAAAAGGCCCGGGACGGCAAGCTCGCCATCGAGGAACTTGCGGGCGGCACCTTCACCATTTCCAATGGCGGCATTTTCGGCTCCCTGCTTTCCACCCCGATTCTCAATCCGCCCCAGACCGCGATTCTCGGCATGCACAAGATTCAGGAGCGCCCCATGGCGGTGGCTGGGGAAGTGAGGATCCTGCCGATGATGTATCTTGCGCTCTCCTACGATCATCGCCTGATCGATGGCAAGGAAGCGGTGCAATTTCTCGTGGCCATCAAGGATCTGCTGGAAGATCCGGTGCGGCTCGTGCTGGAAATCTGAGCGCTGGAATCTGTCAAGGAACCATTCATGTCGCAAACGTTTGATGTAGTGGTAATCGGCTCCGGCCCGGCGGGATACGTGGCGGCGATTCGCTGCGCCCAGCTCGGCTTCAACACCGCCTGCGTGGAGCGGTGGCTGTCCCCGGAAAACAAGCCCGTCTATGGCGGCACCTGCCTCAATGTGGGCTGCATTCCCTCAAAGGCCCTGCTCGATACGTCCCACAAGTACCATGAAATGCGGCACCGCTTCGACGTCCATGGCATTCGCGTGGAGCGGGGCGCGATCGACGTGGCCGCCATGATGGCGCGCAAGAACCAGGTGGTGGGGCAGTTGACCAGGGGAGTGGCCGGACTGTTCCGCGGCAACAAGGTCACCGGCATTTCCGGCCGGGGGAAATTGCTTGGCCGGGGCCGGGTGGAAGTCACCGGCGCCGGCGGCGAACGGCAGGAGCTTGGTGCCGCCCACGTGATCCTCGCCAGCGGTTCCGATCCCGTCACGATTCCGCCGACTCCGGTGGACAATGATCTCATCGTCGATTCCACCGGCGCCCTCGAATTCGATGCCGTGCCGGAAAAACTCGGCGTCATCGGCGCCGGCGTCATCGGCCTTGAGCTTGGCAGCGTCTGGAGCCGGCTCGGCAGCGAAGTCACCATTCTCGAAGCGCTGGATGATTTCCTTCCGGCGCTCGACCGGCAAATGGCCAGGGAATCCCTGAAGATCCTCGGCGGGCAGGGCCTCGACATCCAGTTGGGCGCAAGAGTCGGCGGCAGCAGGATCAACCGGCGCCGCAAACATCCGGTCACGGTGAGCTATCAGGATGCCGAAAGCGGGCGGGAGGCTTCTTTTGACAAACTGATCGTCGCCGTGGGCCGGCGCCCGGCAAGCGGCGATCTCGCCGACCCCGCCGCCGGGCTTGCCCTCGACGAGCGGGGTTTTGTCGAAGTCGATGAATTCTGCGCCACCAATCTCGCGGATGTGTATGCCGTGGGCGATCTGGTGCGGGGCCCCATGCTCGCCCACAAGGGCATGGAAGAGGGCGTGATGGTGGCGGAACGCCTGGCGGGCAAGAAAACCCAGGTCAATTACGATCTCGTGCCATGCGTCATCTACACCCATCCGGAAATCGCCTGGGCCGGCAAGACCGAGGACGAAATGAAACAGGCGGGCGTGGAAACGATCACCGGCAATTTCGCCTTTGCCGCCAGCGGCCGCGCCCTGGCCGCGCACGATACGGACGGCATGGTAAAGCTGGTGGTTGAGAAAGCCAGCGACCGCATCGTCGGTTGTCAGGTCATCGGCGCCAGCGCCGCCGACCTGTTGCAGCAGATGGTGATCGCCATGGAATTCGGCGCCAGCGCCGAAGATATCGCCCTGACCATGTTCCCTCATCCGGCGCTGTCGGAAGTCGTCCACGAATCGGCGCTCGCGGTGCGTGGCCATGCCATCCACAAGATCAATCGCAAGCGCTAGCCGTTTGCGGCTTGTCCGGCGGGCAGTTCCATACAAGGAAAGCATCCATGAATCTCCACGAATACCAGGCCAAGCAGTGGTTTGCCGAATACGGCCTGCCGGTGTCGCGGTCGATGACCGTGAATACCGCCGCGGATGCCGCGGCCGCCACGGCGCAACTCGGCGGCGGGCGCTGGGTGGTCAAGGCCCAGGTGCACGCCGGCGGCCGCGGCAAGGCGGGCGGGGTCAAACTCGTGCGGAGCGCGGCCGAGGCCGAGGAATATGCGCGGCACTGGCTTGGCCGCAATCTGGTTACCTACCAGACCGACGCGGAAGGCCAGCCTGTCCACAAGATTCTGATCGAGGAATGTGTCGATATCGAAAGCGAACTGTATCTCGGCTCGGTGATCGACCGTGCCTCGCGCTGCATCGTGTTCATGGCTTCCACCGAGGGCGGCGTCGATATCGAAAAGGTGGCCCGGGAACACCCGGAAAAGATCCTCCGCGCCAGCATAGACCCGCTCGCCGGCCCCCGGGCTTTCCAGGGCCGGGAACTCGCTTTCCGGCTCGGGCTGACCGGCAAGCAGATCAGGCAGTTCACCGAAATCTTTCTCGGCCTGGCCAGACTGTTTCAGGATCTCGATCTCTCCCTGCTCGAAATCAATCCACTGGTGATCACCCGCCAGGGCGAATTGAATTGCCTCGACGGCAAGATCAATATCGACGGCAATGCCCTTTACCGCCAGCCCCGCATCCGGGAAATGCACGACCCCAGCCAGGACGACGAGCGCGAAGCCCGGGCTGCCCAATGGCAACTCAGCTATGTGGCCCTCGACGGCGATATCGGCTGCATGGTCAACGGCGCCGGGCTCGCCATGGGCACCATGGATATCGTCCAGTTGCACGGCGGCAGCCCCGCCAATTTCCTCGACGTGGGCGGCAGCGCCACCGCCGAGCGGGTGGCCGAGGCATTCAAGATCATACTTTCCGATGACAAGGTTCGCGCGGTGCTCGTCAATATCTTTGGCGGCATCGTGCGCTGCGACCTGATCGCCGATGGCATCATCCAGGCGGTGCGGGAAGTGGGGGTGACCCAGCCCGTGGTGGTGCGCCTCGAAGGCAACAGCGCCGCCGGGGGACGGCAGCGGCTCGCCGCCAGCGGGCTCAGCATCATCGCCGCCAGCAGCCTTGAAGACGCCGCGCAAAAAGTCGTGGCGGCGGCGGGAGGGGCGCAATGAGCATCCTTGTCAACGCCGAAACCCGGGTCATCTGCCAGGGAATCACCGGTTCCCAGGGCAGTTTCCATACCGAACAGGCGATTGCCTACGGGACCCGGATTGTGGGCGGCGTCACGCCGGGCAAGGGCGGCCAGACGCATCTTGGCGTGCCGGTGTTCGATACGGTTCGCGAAGCCGTCGAACAAACCGGCGCGGATGCGACATCCATTTATGTACCCGCCCCATTCTGTCTCGATTCGATTCTGGAAGCCGTCGCCGCCGGCGTCCGCCTTGTGGTCTGCATCACCGAAGGCA
This sequence comes from Pseudomonadales bacterium, assembly GCA_022821865.1. GTDB lineage: Bacteria > Pseudomonadota > Gammaproteobacteria > Pseudomonadales > Pseudohongiellaceae > UBA9145. The sequence goes on along the minus strand of JAJECW010000016.1, from coordinate 61,082 downwards.
TTCCCACCCTCGACATGCTTCTCGCCAAGGCGAGCTGCGACGCCGCCGGCGTCCGCCTCATCGGCCCCAACTGTCCCGGCGTGATCACTCCGGGGGAAAGCAAGATTGGCATCATGCCCGGCGACATCCATCTGCCGGGCAAGGTGGGCATTGTTTCCCGCTCCGGCACCCTCACTTACGAGGCGGTGCGGCAGACCACGGATCACGGCTTTGGCCAGTCCTCCTGCGTCGGTATCGGTGGCGACCCGATTCCAGGCTCGAGTTTCGTCGATATTCTCGCGCTGTTTGAAGAAGACCCGGCCACCGGGGCCATCGTCATGATCGGCGAAATCGGTGGCAGCGCCGAGGAGGAAGCCGCGGCATTCATTGCGGAAAAGGTTAGCAAGCCGGTGGTGGCCTATATCGCCGGCGTCACGGCGCCGCCGGGCAAGCGCATGGGTCACGCGGGGGCGATTATCGCCGGCGGCAAGGGCACCGCCGCCGAGAAGTTCGCGGCGCTGGAGGCCGCCGGCGTCCACACGGTTCGCAGCCTTGCCGAAATCGGCGCGGGATTATCTCGGGCCACGGGGTGGAAATCCGCTCTTACTGGTGGTAAATAAGCAAATCCGGCTCCGGCGTCACTTTTACGTCATTCTGCGCGCAGTCGCGGAATCTCCGTGAAAGGCCGCCGTCAGGGATTCCGCGACTCCGCTTCGCTACGCGCGGAATGACAGTGGGGGGCGATGTGGAAATGGGAGTTGCCGCCAGCCAAAAAAAGGGGTTCAACACTCTTGAGAACTTGTGTTAGGCTTGGGCGCAATCGGCCAGAAGCTGGAAAAAAGCGAGAAAAAAGAGCCTGGCGGCCAGATGTCTGGAACTCGCCGAACTGAATTCACTGTCCAGGCACAACCGGCTGAAAATGCCAGGCATGCCCGGACTTGGTCTTTGACGAACGATTAGGATGGCACATGAATATTCGCAATATCGGTAAGGTCTCGATTGCGCTGCTGCTCGTGGTTTTCGCCGGACCGACCCTGGCCCAGGAAGCCGCGCCGGCCCAGAATGCCCCGGAACCCGGGATTCTCGTGGACAGCAGCGTGCTGGATCGGGCGATGAGCGCCATTGGCGAAAAGTACCGCGAGTCGGCGGAGGTTCAACAGGAACTGACCCGGCTGGCGGATTCGGCCAGTTCCACCTTCGAGGAATTCAAGCGCGCCAATGACGCCCTGGAATCCCTGCTGGTTCTCAATGCCGGATTCCGCAAGTCGATTTCCATCCAGGAAGACAATATCGCCACCCTCGACGAATCCATCGCCTCGGTGGAAGAGGTGACCCGCAATATTCCCCTGTTGATGGAAAAGATGCTGGCGGCAATAGAGGAATTCATCGAACTGGACTATCCCTTCAAGCTTGAGGAAAGGCGGGCGAGGGTCGAGTTCGCCCGCAACGCCATCGACAATCCCGATGTGTCCATCGCCGAGAAGTTCCGCCAGGTGCTGGTGATGTACCAGAACGAGACCGCCTACGGCCGCACCATCGAAACCTATGACGACACCATCGAGATCGAAGGCGTGGCCCGGGATGTCAGCATTGTTCGCATCGGCCGGGTGGCGCTGATCCACCAGACCACCGACCGCCAGGAAACCCGCGCCTGGGACAACCGCGGCAGGGAGTGGGTGGAATTGCCGCCGGGCGAGTACCGCACCGCGGTGCAGAACGCCATCCGCGTCGCCGCCCAGCTAGACGCCCCAAGAGTCATCGATTTGCCTGTACTGGCTCCGGAGATTGCACAGTGAACCGTTCAAATCTGAAAGCCCTACTTGTTTCCAGCGTCCTGCTGGGCTTTGCCGCGCCGCTTGCGGCCCAGGAATCCGCCGGCAATCTGGCCGAACTGCTCGACCTCGTGGCCGAGGACCGGGTAGCCGAATCCGAGGAATACCGGCAGCGCCTGAATGAGTTCGAACAGAACGCCGCCCGTCAGGAAGAAATCCTCGATACCACCAACAACCGCATCGTCGAGCAGGAAACCCTGCAGACCGAGCTGAGCGACCAGTTCGAACAAAACGAGATCACCATCGCCGACAAGCGCGAAGTTCTCCGCGACCGCCGGGGCGACCTGAACGAATTGTTCGGCACCTTGCAGGGCGTGGCGGGCGATTTCCTCAGCACGTTCGAGAATTCCCTGGTCAGCGCCCAGTACCAGGGCCGCTCGGAAGCCGTGGAAGGTTTCATCGAGAAGGCGGGCAGCACCATCGCCCAGCTCGAAATCGAGGAAATGGAGCGTTTCTGGTTCTACATGCACCAGGAATTGACCGAATCCGCCCGGGTCGTTACCTACAATGGCGATGTGGCCATGCCCAATGGCGACACCGTCAGCCAGTCGGTGACCCGCATCGGCGCCTTCAATGCGGTGTCCGACGGCCAGTATCTGCGCTATTCCGGCGACATCGGCCACCTCCAGGTGCTGCCGCGCCAGCCCGATTCCGCCACTCTGGCCTCGGCCAGGGCCCTGGAGAGCGCCAGCGATGGCTTTGTCCGGGTCGGCATCGATCCCACCGGCGGCGTGGGCGGTCAGGTGCTTGCCAATCTCGTCAACTTCCCCACCGTGGAAGAGCAGGTGCGCAACAATTCCGGCATCATCGGTTTCATTATTATCGGCGTGGGCATTGTCGGCATCCTGATCGCCTTCCTGCGGCTGCTGATCCTTTCCCTGGTGTCGCTCAAGGTGCGGGCGCAATTGCGCAGCGCCGACCGCCTGAGCAAGAAGAATCCCCTGGGGAGGGTGCTGCTCGTGGGCGAATCCAACCCCGACGTGGACACCGAAACCCTCGAACTCAAGCTCGGCGAGGCCATTCTGCAGGAAACGCCTTCCCTGGAAAGCATGCTCACCCTGATCAAGATGATCGCCACCATCGCGCCGCTGGGCGGGCTGCTTGGCACGGTAACCGGCATGATCCAGGTGTTCCAGCAGATCACGGTTTACGGCGCCGGCGACCCGACCATCATGGCCGGCGGTATCTCCCAGGCCCTGATGACCACGGTGCTCGGTATTGTCGTCGCCATTCCGACGATCTTCATGCACACCGTGGTGAAGAGCCGCGCCGACAATATCACCCATATCCTCGAACAGCAGGCCACGGGCATGATCGCCCAGAAGGCCGAGCGCGAGGCCCGGGCCGCCGGCTGAGAGTTGACCGACCGAATCCGGCGGGAGATGACCTGACATGTATTTTTTCTTGCTCGACATCATGGACGCCATCAGCAGCTTCATGCAGCGGGGCGGTCCCGTGCTCAACGTGATCGCCATACTGCTGTTCCTGAAATGGTCCCTGGTGTTCGAGCGGGTCTGGTATCTCAATACCACCCACAAGCGCAACGTCAAGAACACCCTGGCGGAATGGAACGCCCGCCAGGACACCGACTCCTGGGCGGCGCGCCGGATCCGGGAAATGATGATTTCCCGGATTTCCCTGGATGTGCGCAGCACCCTGCCGATCATCGAAGTGCTGGTGACGATCTGCCCGCTGCTCGGGCTGATCGGCACGGTAACCGGCATGATCGAAGTCTTCTTCGTCATGGCGGTCACCGGCGGCGGCGACGCCAAATCCATGGCGGGCGGCGTATCCAAGGCGACGATTCCCACCATGGCGGGAATGGTGGGCGCCATCTCCGGCATCTTTGCCTACAACTATCTGAAAGGCCAGGTGGACCGGGACCTTGAACTGCTTGAGGACCATCTGCCATTGAGCCATTGAGCCACTGAGCCACTGAGCCCAATGCGCCACCTGATGCAGCGGATCACGAACACGGGACAGCAGCAATGAAAAGCGGATTGATGAAACGGGCGGAAAACGAGGAAGCGGGCGAGATCGATCTCACCCCGATGCTTGACGTCGTTTTTATCCTGCTCATTTTCTTCATCGTCACCTCGGTCTTTGTCCGCGAAGCCGGCATCGATGTCGCCAAACCCGAGGCATCCACGGGCCTCAGCCAGTCCGGCGACCTGATCCTCATTGCCGTGGGCGCCCAGGGCGATATCTGGATCGACGGCGACCAGATCGATCCGCGCTTCATCCGCTCTCGTTTCGAACTGCGGCTTGCCGACGCGCCGAATTCCTCGGTGGTCATCCAGGCGGACCAGAACTCCAATAACGAGCAGGTATTGCAGATTCTGGAGGCGGCCCGGGAAGCCAATATCGAAAACGTTTCCATTTCAACGGAGGCTTGACAGATGGTATTCGTCAGATGGGGTATTTCCTTCGCCCTGGCCGTGGGCATCACCGGCGGCCTGTTCTATTTCATGCAATTCCTCATCGCCACCGGCGAGCGGCTTGACGAAGCGATTTCCGTGGTGCGGATCGTGGACGCCACCATGCCCGAAATCGAACTCGACGTGGTGGAGGAAATCGAGCGTCCCGAGCCCATCGAGGAAATTGTCGAGCAGGAAGTCGATGTGCCCGACAAGCAGATTACCCTGGACAGCGGCCCGTCCATCGCCATCGCCCGGGGCGATGTGGATATCGGCGACGGCCTCGACCTGACCCCGGCCACCATCAGCAGCACCGACGGCGATTATCTGCCCCTGGTGGCGATCGCGCCCCAGTATCCCACCCGGGCCGCCCAGCGCGGCATCGAAGGCTGGTGTCTGGTGAGCTTCACCGTGGACGGGCTCGGCAATGTGGTGGAAGACAGTATTGTGGTGGTCGACGCCGAACCGCCGAATATTTTCGACCGCTCATCGGTTCGCGCGGCGGCGCGCTTCAAGTTCCAGCCCCGGGTCATCGACGGCCAGGGTGTTGAAGTGCCCGACGTGCAATACGTGTTCCGCTACGAGCTCGAAGAATAGCGGCTACGGCAACAGGAACTGGCGACATGAAAAGAATCCATGGTCTGGTGCCCGCCTTGCTGTCGGGTTTTGTGCTGATGCTGACCCAGCCCGGCGCCCCGGTGCTGGCCGGAGAAGAATCGCGGCCCCCGCCGGAAGCGCGCACCGCGGGAACCCTCGGCCCCCAGGTCATGCGGGCCATTTCCGAAATCCAGGAAATGATGTCGCCGGAAGACCCGGAAGACCCGGTGGACCTGCAGGGCGCCAAGGAAGCCCTGGACGAGCTTCGCGAGCGCCGCTGGGAGCGAATGAACGATTTCGAGAAGTCCACCACCCTGAATTTCTACACCAATTACTATCTCGCCATGGAGGACTTCGCCGGCGCCCTGCGCACCTTTGAGGAAATGCTTACCATCGAAGACCTGCGCGAGGATACCCGTCGCCGCACCCACCGCTCGCTCGGCCAGCTTTACGCCGCCGAGGAGAACTGGGAACAGTCGATCGCCAACTACGAAGCCTGGCGGGAGATGACCCTCGAGGAAGACGAAATCGTTTTCAAGGGCCTTTCCTACGCCCATTACCAACTCGACGACATGCTGCCGGCCAGGGATTACTGGCTCGACTACATGAAACTGTCCCTCGGCAATGGCCTGGAACTCGGTCGGGATGACTACGCCTATCTCAATGGCGTCTACTTCACACTGGAAAGTTTCGACGAAGCCCTCGATCTCACCAAGACCATGATCATGAAGTTCGACGATCCCACCGACTGGCAGAATCTGAGCGCGATCTACGCCAGCCTCGATCGGGAAGACGAGCGGGTGCAATCCCTGAATCTGACGTATCTCCGCGGCCTTGTGGATGACGACACCCGTTTCCTCAATCTTGGCCAGTCCCTGGCGGGTATGGAGATTCCGCTTTCCGGGCGCAAGATTCTCGATGACGGTTTCGCCCAGGCCCTGATTCCCGACGATCTCGAAAACAACACCACCCTGGCCCAGATGTCCATGCTCGGCGCCGAATACGACGAAGCCCTCGAGCCCGCCCTGCGCGCCGCGGAACTCGACAATACCGGCAACTCCCACGACACCCTGGGCTACCTGTACTACGTGCTCAACCGCTACGAGGAAGCCGCCGAGGCTTTCCGGGAAGCGCTGGACCGGGGCGGGCTCGAAGACCGCGCCGATACCCTGCTTTTCCTTGCCCGGGCGCTGGTGGAGCTGGACCAGTTCGGCGCGGCCCTTGAAGCCACCAGCGATTCCGCCGAAGCCGGCGGCGAGCAGGAGCGGCAGGCGGCCAGCAGCTACCGGCAGTTCATCGAATCGACCCGGCAGCGATACAACATACTCGCCGAACGCCGCAACGACGCCATAGACTTCTACGAAACCTATCCATCGCTGATAGACTGACTGCCATTCCGCGCGAAGCGAAGCGGAGTCGCGGAATCTCAGGACGAGACCACCCGACAAGATTCTGCGACTGCGCAGAATGACGGGAGAGGAAAAGGCTTGAAATCTCCCCGGTAACCCCCATCTGAAAACCCAGCCGCAACAACGGCTGGGTTTTTCGCGTAATGGGGACCAAAAAATGGCCGAAACCGCCGCCAACACCGAAACCAGAGGATTCGAAACCGAAGCCAAACAGCTCCTGCACCTGATGATCCACTCCCTGTACAGCAATCGGGAAGTGTTTCTGCGCGAGCTTATTTCCAATGCCTCGGACGCCGCCGACAAGCTCCGCTTCGAAGCCCTTTCCCAGCCGGAACTGCTTGAGGAAGACCCGGACATCCAGGTCAGAATCGAATTAGACCCGGATAACAAGACCATCAGCGTGGCCGACAACGGCATCGGCATGAGCCGGGAAGAGGTCATCAGCAATCTTGGCACTATCGCCCGCTCGGGCACCGCCCACTTTCTCGAATCGCTCACCGGCGACCAGCAAAAGGATTCCCAACTCATCGGCCAGTTCGGCGTCGGCTTCTATTCCTCCTTTATCGTCGCCGGGGAAGTCGAAGTGCTTACCCGCAAGGCCGGGACCAGGCCCGGCGAAGCCGTACTGTGGAAGTCCAGCGGCGAATCGGAATACTCGATTGCCGACGCCGAAAAATCCGAACGCGGCACCATCGTCATCCTCCATCTGCGGGACGATGCCGAAGAATTTCTCGAAAACTACCGCTTGCGCAGTATCGTCAAGAAATACGCCGACCACATTTCCATCCCCGTGCTGATGGCGGAGCAGAAATTCGGCGACGACGAGGGCGACGACAAGGACAGGTCCACCGAGCCCGCTTTTGAACCCGTGAACGAAGGCAAGGCGTTGTGGACCCGTTCACGCAGGGATATCAAGAAGAAGGAATACCAGGAATTTTACAAGCACATCGGCCACGCCTTCGACGAACCCCTCGACTGGAGCCACAACCACGTGGAAGGCAAGCTCGAATACACCAGCCTGCTGTTCCTGCCCAAAAGCGCGCCCTTCGACCTCTGGAACCGCGACGGCGCCCGGGGCCTCAAACTCTATGTGCAGCGGGTCTTCATCATGGACGAGGCGGAACAGTTCCTGCCCCTGTATCTGCGTTTCGTCAAGGGCATTCTCGACTCCAACGACTTTCCGCTCAATGTTTCCCGGGAGATCCTGCAAAAGGACCCCAAGGTGGAAAAGGTTCGCAATGCACTCACCAAGCGCGTGCTCGACCTGATCGGGCGGTTGAAGAAAAAGGACGCGGAAGCCTACTCCGGCTTCTGGAGGGAATTCGGTCAGGCGCTCAAGGAAGGCCCGGCGGAAGACTTCGGCAATCGCGAGAAAGTCGCTTCGCTGTTTCTGTTCAGCAGCACCGAATCCACCGGCGACGAGCAGGATCAGGGGATCGAGGACTATGTCGCCCGCATGAAGGAAGGCCAGGACAAGATCTACTATCTGCTCAGCGATTCCCTCAAGGCCGCCCGCAGCAGCCCCCAGCTCGAAGTGTTTCGCCGCAAGGGCATCGAGGTGCTGCTCATGCACGACCGCATCGACGAATGGCTGATGGGGCATTTGCATGAATTCGACGGCAAGCCCTTCCAGGACATCGCCCGGGGCAAGCTCGATCTCGGCAAACTCGAGGACGAGCCCGAACCGGAAGACGATGGCGAGCACGCCGACCTGCTCAAGCGCATCAAGGACAGTCTTGGCGAGCAGATCAAGGAAGCGCGGGTCACCCGGAGGCTTACCGATTCCCCAGCCTGTCTGATTGTCGATGAGCATGATATGGGCATGCAGATGCGACGAATCATGGAAGCCTCGGGGCAGAAGGCGCCGGAATCAAAACCGATTTTCGAAATCAACCCCGATCATGCCCTCTTGCAGCGCCTCAACCGGGAAAGCGACGAATCCCGCTTTACCGATCTGGCCACCATCCTCTTCGGCCAGGCCAGCCTCGCCGAAGGCAGGGGCCTTGACGATCCGGCCCAGTTTTCCAGCCGGTTAAACAGGTTGTTGCTGGAATTGACTGGGGGGTAGTAGTTCGCGTATCGGACAGTGACTTGCGGCATCCCCTGTCTTCCTGTTCCCTGTCTTGAATTTTTCCGGGCCGCAAAGTAGGATGAGCGCATGAACGAATCGGATTTGTCCGATCTCGCGCAGCGTTTGGCCGCGCTGGAGGAACGCATGAATACAAAGCAGGCCGAATACAAGACCGATATTGCAAATCTGGCAACGGATCTGGCCAAGCGCGACACGCGCCTGATTCTGGCACTGTCCGGGATGCTGGTTACCATAACGACGCTTGGACTGGCAATTCTTGGGCTGGTATTGACAGGATAGCCAATTCCCTCAACGGCTCACCCGCCGGTCATGGACTGTGCGGCGCAGGCTCCCAGGTGGAGTAGGGTCGGGATGAGTTACGGAGTTTCTGGGAAAATTCACATCCTCTCCAAAGTCTCGATTCCCAACAAACCCAGGCCCTGTTCCAGCGCCTGTTCGGTGAGCCGGGCGAGGGCGAGCCGGGAGTTTCTGACTTCGGGCTCTGCCTGGAGGATGGGGCAGGCTTCATAGAAGCGCATGAAGCTGCCGGACAGTTTGTACAGATAATGGCAAAGAGTATTGGGATAGCATTCCTTTGCCACCAGATTGACGACTTCCGGCAATTGCAGGGTTTTCAGTAACAGGGCTCGTTCTTCGGGCGCCGAGATTCGCAGCAGGCTGGAAGTCGAAGCCTCCGCTGGCAGTTTGCGCAGGATGCTTTTGATTCGGGTGCCGGCGTACAGCAGATAGGGTGCGGTATCGCCTTCGAATGACAGCATGCTTCTCCAATCAAAGATATAGTCACTCATGCGATTCTTGCTCAGGTCGGCGTACTTGACCGCGGCGATGCCCACGGTTTCGGCGATTTGCCGGCGATGATCCTCGTCGAAGTCCGGGTTCTTTTCCGAAACCAGATCGTAAGCCCGAGCCACTGCCTCATCGAGCAAATCGGCAAGCTTTACCGCATCCCCTGAACGGGTCTTGTAGGGCTTTTTGTCCTTGCCCATGATGGTTCCGTGGGCGATATGCTCCAGCGACAGCCTTTCGTCCACCATTCCCGCCGCCCGGGCCACGGCGAACACCTGTTCGAAGTGGAGGGACTGGCGGGCGTCCACCACGTATAGCGAGCGGTCCGCCTCGAGTTCGTTTGCGCGCAGCTTTACCGCGGCGAGGTCGGTGGTGGAGTAGAGATAGCCGCCGTCCGATTTCTGCACGATGACGGGCAGGGTTTCGCCGTCCTTGCGCTTGAATTCCGGCAGGAAGACACAGCGGGCGCCATCGTTTTCCTGTAATAGCCCCGCCTCGTCCAGCTGGCGGATAATGCCTTCCAGATTCTCATTGTAGCGGCTTTCGGCGTCGAGGTCGGCGTGGCCCAGGCTTACCTGGAGCCGGTCATAAATGTTCTGGCAGTGGTTCAGGGATTCGTCGATGAAGCGCCGCCAGGCGGCCAGGGTTTCCGGGTCTCCGCCTTGCAGCTTGACCACGCTCAGGCGGGCCCGGTCGGCGAAGGCCGGATCGGCGTCAAAACGGTGCTTGGCGGCGCGGTAAAAGGATTCCAGGTCCGCCAGTTCCGCCTGCAAGATGCTTGTCTCCTCGCCAAATTCGCGCAGGTAGGTAATCAGCATGCCGAACTGGGTGCCCCAGTCGCCCACATGGTTCTGGCGAATCACCTCGTGGCCGAGGCGCTCAAGCACCCGAACCAGACTGTCGCCGATGACCGTGCCGCGCAAATGCCCCACATGCATTTCCTTGGCGAGATTGGGCGATGAGTAATCGACGACGATTTTCTGTGGCTCGGGAGCATGCGGGATCAGCCTGTGGGGCGTATTGAGCACTTGATTGCCGCGTTCGAGGAGGGCCTTGTCGGCAATCCGGATATTGATGTAACCGGGGCCGGCGACTTCCGCCGAGGCGATCAGGCCTTCCGGATCATCCAGGCCGGCTATGGTTGCCGCCGCGGCCTCCCGGGGCTTGCGCCCGGCGCGCCCCGCCGCCGCCATGACGCCATTGGCCTGATAATCGCCGAATTCCGACCGCGACGCGGTGATCACATTGGGGTCGCAATCCGCCATGCCACAGGCCTCGCTCAGGGCAGCGCCCAGCATTCGCGTCAATTGTCCCTTGCAGTTCTCCATCAGTTTCGCCTTTGAAAATCCTTTCACTCATCGGAAAATCACCGTATTATACTGCTGCCGAATGGAACAGGAATGGAAGCAGTGGCATCCGGGGGAAGGACTGGCCACTGTAATCGAAAACAGTATCGGCAAATAGGAGAAGGATGTTTTATGAGCAAGCCCGAGGGGACGCTTGACCAAATCGCCGAGTACCTGATCCTCGGCTACTTCAGGGACGCTACCGGCCCGAACGCCACTTCCACCAAATGGTCTGATTCGGAGATTCGGGTCGATTTTTCCCGCCTCGACGCCAAAGGCCAGTTCCTCGCCCGCACCGCGCTCGACATGTGGTCAAGCGCCACGGGGCTCGCCTTCAGGGAGGTGGGCATCGACCGTGACGATGGCCGAGGCGACAATGATCGTGGCATTCTCTTTCAATATGGCCCCGCGACAAAGGCGACGTGGCTGAAATCCGGCTCGGGGGGATGGATTTCCTGGAACATCGACCTGCGTAAATCCACGCAATCCAATGCCGCGGGTACGAACGAATCGGGCGAATATACGGTCATCGGGCCAAGGGCGCTGTATCACTTCATTCATGAGATCGGCCCGACGCAAAACCCGACGCTGAAAGCTAGCCTCGCGTTTCCCGCCACCCCGATGAGCGCCGACATTCTCGCCATTGAAAAGCTCTACGGCGATAGTAACGCAATGCGTACCGGCGACACGGTCTACGGCTTTAATTCGACCGCGGGCGGCTTTCTCGATGACCTTGCCGGACACATGAACGCCGGCAAAATCTTTGGCTTCACGCTGATCGATGATGGCGGCAACGACTCCTTCGACTACTCCGGCGCATCACAGGGCAGCCGAGTGGACTTCAATCCCGGCGCCGTCTCCGACATCTTTGGCCGCAAGGGCAACATGGTCATCTATAAGGACACCGTCATTGAGCACTTTATCGGCGGTGACGGCGCGGACAATGTCACCGGAAACGATGCGAACAACATGCTCTTCGGCGGCGCCGGCGCCGACATCCTGATCGGCGGAATTGGCGCCGACACGCTCACCGGTGGAGGCGGTTCGGACACTTTCCGCTATACATCGGGCACTTTCGGCGCCGACACGATCACGGACTTTGAAGATGGCTCGGACGTCATCGATCTTGGCGCCGCAGGACTGCAATTCACCGACCTGACCATCAGCGATCGCGCCCTGGACAAGATCATCGATGCGGGCTCCGGCAATACCATCACCCTTACCGGGCAGGCGGGCGCCACCATTGATGCGACCGACTTCTCCTTTACCGGCGGGACGCTTCAAGTTTCCATTGAAGATGCAGGCATCGCGGAAGGTGGCGTCGCGAGCTTTGTTCTGCGCCTTTCGGAGCTGTCCCACACAGCTGTCAGCGTGGACTGGCGCACGCAGGATGGCACTGCCGTCGCTGGCGAGGATTTCACTGGCGTCAGCGCATGGCGGACTTCCACCTTCGCGCCGGGTCAGCTTGCCAAGCGCATTGCGGTGCAGACATTCAACGATGACGTGTTCGAGCCCGATGAGACCTTCAGCATTCAACTCGGCAATCCGGTGGGCGCGACAATCAGTGATGACACGGGCAACGCGGTGATCGTCGAGAACGAAAACCCCACCGTATGGCACGGCCAGTCAGGGAGATGACTATGTCGCCGTCAGCGAGGGGCAGGTGGTCATCCCGACGTTCCAGACATCGGCGCGCATCGTCATAGCCACGAATGCCGATAACCTGCTGGAGGGGAGTGAGACCTTTATCGTCACCTTGAGCAACCCGCGCGGCAGGGGCGCCCTGAAAGACGCCACCGCCACGGTCACCATTGTCGATGGGCCGACCCCGCCGCAGCTTCCCATCGATGATGTGACGGTCGTCGAAGGCGGCGAGGCGCGGGTCACCGTCAGTCTGGAAAGAACCTCGGCCGAGGATGTCACCTTCACCTGGGCGACCTCGGATGGCGCTGCGGAAGACGGCAGCGACTACACCGGCCAAAGCGGTCAAACAGCGACCATTCCTGCGGGCAGGTACAGCGCCAACGTGACGGTGCAGACCATTAATGATGGTGAGGGCGAAAGCGATGAAACCTTCACCGTGGAACTCGGCAGTCCCGTCAATGCCAACCTCGGTGACGCCACCGGCGAGGCAACCATCACCGACAACGATGACGCTCCCGATCCCAACCCCGATCCCGATCCCAACCCCAACCCCAACCAGTGGGATCACAACGGCCTGACCCTGACCGGCACCAACGCGTACGACTACCTCGCGGGAGCGAACGACAATGACCTGATTGACGGACGTGGCGGCCCCGACTGGATCGATGCCGGCTTTGGCGATGACCGGATGACCGGGGGCAAGGGCGCGGACAGTTTTGTCATATCCAGCAATCGCGGGCACGATGTCATCACCGACTTTAGCCCGGATGAAGGTGACACCGTCATCCTGGCAGGTCCCGACTTTTCCAACTTCGGTCAAATGCTGGAGAGCCACGCCGAACAGGACGGCGATGACATGGTCATCTATACCAGCCCCGATCGTGAGGCGCACAGCCTGACCCTGCTGGACACGAAACTCTCTGCGCTGGATGCGGCGCAGTTCATGATCGTCGGGGGATACAGTTCATCGGCTGTCACGTCGGCGCATTTTCAGGCCACCGCTTTCGCCGGACGGCACGAACCCCTGTACCTGCGAATCAATGAATCTCCCGTTCCCGTGGAAGATGCCGATTTCGCCGCGCATTCACTGGCTGTTTTCCATCCCGCGGAATCCCAGGGGGACCTGATCTGGTAAATCCGCACATCGCGAGCCTGGAACAGTACAATCTTGTACCCATGAACCCATCTGACAAGGTACAGCATGTGCAAGTCCCCGGGCGCCAGTCAGGCCAGCGGCTGGACAATTTCCTGCTGCGCGAACTCAGGGGCCTGCCCAGATCTCGAATCTACCGCCTGATCCGGCGCGGCGAAGTGCGCGTCAACCGCGGTCGCTGCAAGCCCGAAACCCGTCTTGAAGAAGGCGACCAGGTGCGGATTCCACCCCATGCCGGCCACCAGGGCGCCGCCCCCGCCGCGGCCAGCGAAAAGCTCAAGCAAAGCCTCATCGAGTGCGTCCTGTTCGAAGACGAAGCCGTGCTTGTCCTTAACAAACCCGCCGGTTTGCCGGTCCATGGCGGCAGTGGCATCAGAATCGGCCTGATCGAAGCCCTGCGCCAGACCCGCCCCGAATGGCTCGAAGCCGAACTCGCCCATCGTCTCGACCGGGAAACCTCGGGCTGCCTCGTCATCGCCAAACAGGCCGGTTTCCTCCGTCACCTGCAGCGCCAACTCCGCGCCGGCACCGTGGACAAACACTATCTCGCCCTCGTCCAGGGCCACTGGCCGCAAGCTCTCCACCTGATCGACCAACCCCTGCGCAAAAACCGCCTTTCCTCCGGCGAACGCATGGTAAAACCCGACCCGGACGGCAAAGCCGCCAAAACCCGCTTCCAAGTCAAACAACAATTCGCTGACGCAACCCTGCTCGAAATCCAGCTCGAAACCGGTCGCACCCACCAGATCCGCGTCCACTGCCAACACGCCGGCCACCCCGTTATCGGCGACCGGAAGTACAACCTCGACACCCCAGCCATCCCCCACAAACACCTGGCCCTCCACGCCCAAAAAATCTCCTTCCAACCCGCCCCCACCACCCCCTCCATCACCTTCGAAGCTCCGCCACCCCCCCACTTCACTTCACTACTCAAAAGTTTGCGCAAATATCCTTCATTACCCTGAAATGCGTATTGAATCAGTTCAGGAAAGTGCCAAATCATCTTCTCGCGAGGCAGATTCGGGAGGAATATCGCAGGCCTCCCGCCGGCAGCGGCAGATGTCAAGACATCAATAACCTCGATCAATTTTGACACCGACCCATCACATCACTATCATTGTGCGCCAACCGCCAAAGCCCCAGGAGCTGCCATGGCCGTCCAGCAAAACAAGGTGACCCGTTCGCGCCGCAACAAGCGCCGCACCCACGATTCCCCGCGCGAACCCACCCTTTCCACCGATCAGGTCTCCGGCGAAATCCACCGCAGGCACCACGTAACCCCCGATGGCTTCTTCAAGGGCCGCAAAGTCGTCGAGACCGAAACAGATTGAGTTTCCCGCAACGCATAGCCATCGACGCTATGGGTGGCGACCGGGGCGTGGAGGTTACCGTTCCCGCCGCGGCCCGCGTGCTCAATCGCCGCAAGGACCTCGCACTTACTCTTGTAGGTGACCGCGACCGGATCAAGCCCTGTCTCGCCCAACTCAGCAAGACCGGGCGGGACCGATTGCGAGTGCTGCACACCGATCTCGCCATCAGCGACGGGGACCGGCCCGAATCGATCCTGCGCACCGCCAGGGAAAGCTCCATGTATCTCGCCGCCGAACTTGTCAAGAGCGGCGACGCCCAGGCCATGGTGAGCGCCGGCAACTCCGGCGCCCTGCTCATGGCGGGGCGGCATCTGCTGAAAACCATCCCCGGCATCCAGAAACCCGCCATGGTCGCCACCATTCCCGGCGCCGCCCGGCAATGCCTGCTGCTCGATGTGGGCGCCAATCCGGAATGCGACGCCGGGCAACTGTTCGAATTCGCCGTGATGGGCTCCGTGCTTGCGGAAAGCCTCAACGGCGCCCCCGCCAAAGTGGGACTGCTCAATATCGGCGCCGAAATCTACAAGGGCACCGAAGCCGTGCGCGAAACCGCCGAAAGGCTGGAAAACTGCCCCGCAATCCGGTATGCGGGATTTATCGAAGCCAATGAAATCTACCGGGGGCAGGCCGATGTGGTGGTATGCGACGGTTTTGTCGGCAATGTCACCATCAAGGCCTCGGAAGGCGTCGCCAATGTCATCCGCAATGTGTTGTACCACAGACCCGCTGTGGGTCTGATTACCCGGCTATCGCGCTTTTTCTCGGCCTCCATCGTCCATAGCCTGACCATGCAGATCAATCCCGAGCGATTCAACGGCGCCTGCCTGCTCGGCCTGCAGGGCAACATCGTCAAAAGCCACGGCAATGCCTCGGTGCTCGGCTTCAGCCATGCGATTCTCGCCGCGGCCAGCGAAATCGACCACCAGGTGCCGCGCTTGATCGGCGACAAGGTAGCGGCCATCATGGCCAGCAGCCATTTTGAGCATGGCTCCGAGGGAGCGCGGCGGTAACGGAAAGGGCCCCGGTCCAGGCCGGGGAGGGTTCCGTTACCGACGAAAAGCGGTCGGGGCAGGAGGTATCTGTTTTCGTCATGGCAAGAACCGCAATCGTATTTCCCGGGCAGGGTTCCCAGAAAACCGGCATGCTCGCCGCGCTCGCCGGGGAGCACGGCATCATCCGGGCCAGCTTCCTCGAGGCTTCCGAAGCCATTGGCGAGGACCTCTGGGACATTTCCCAAAACAATCCCGATGGACTGCTCGACCAGACGCAGTTCACCCAACCCGCGCTGCTCGCCGCCGGCGTGGCCCTGTGGCGGCTGTGGCGGGAGCGGGGCGGCGCGCAACCGGAATTGCTGGCGGGCCACAGCCTCGGCGAATACACCGCCCTGGTGGCCGCCGAAGTGCTCACATTCGGCGACGCCGCAAGAGCGGTGCGCAAGCGCGGACAATTCATGCAGCGGGCCGTGCCCCGGGGTGCCGGCGGCATCGCAGCCGTTATAGGCCTCGAAGCCGCCGCATTGGAACAGGCCTGCCGCGAGGCTAGCGCGGCGGGGGAGGGCGCCGTCAGCCCGGCCAATTACAACTCCCCCGGGCAGACCGTAATCGCCGGCAATGCCGGGGCGGTGACTCGCGCCATGAAACTGTGCAAGGAGGCCGGAGCAAAAAGAGCGCTGCCCCTGAAGATGTCGGTACCATCCCACTGCGCCCTCATGGAGCCCGCGCGCAAGCAACTCGAACAGGAACTCGCCGGCCTCACACTCCGTCCGGCGCAAATCCCCGTAGTACAGAACGTCACTGGCCGGCCCAGCGGCAACCCCGAGCAAATCCGCCGCAATCTGGCAGACCAGCTATGCAGCCCCGTTCGCTGGATAGATTGTATCGAGACCATCCACAGCGCCGGCATCGACAGCTTCCTCGAATGCGGTCCCGGCAAGGTCCTCACCGGCCTCATAAAACGCATCGCCCCCAGTGCCGCCACATGGAACTGCGACGACCCCGACAGTTTTTCCCTGGCCCTGACTGAAACCGCCCCCCGGTAACGGCGAACTGCCACTTTCCACAAAAGACGTTCAGGTGAAAGCAGGCGACACATATCGAATGAGGGAACGAATCATGTATACTTGCGCGCCAATCGGCCACGGCGACAGGAAACAGGCCCCGATTTGAACATGCGAGACAGCAGTCCCAAACTGGCGCTGGTCACCGGCGCGAGCCGCGGCATTGGCAAGGCCATTGCCAAGGCCCTCGGCGAAGCGGGTTTTATCGTCGCCGGCACCGCAACCACCAGCGATGGGGCAGAAGGCATTTCCGCCTGGCTTGCCGAGAAGCAAATCAAAGGCGCCGGTTATCGCCTCGATGTGGGTTCCAGTGAATCCGTCGCGGCGCTCATGGAAAAACTCCAGGACAGCCTCGGCGCGCCGGCGGTGCTCGTGAACAATGCCGGCATTACCCGGGACAATCTGTTGCTGCGCATGAAGGAAGAGGAGTGGAACGAGGTCATCAACACCAATCTCAGTTCCATTTTCCGAATGACCCGGGCCTGTCTCAAACCCATGACCCGGGCGCGCTGGGGACGCATCATCAATATCAGTTCGGTGGTGGGTTCCAGCGGCAATCCGGGGCAGGGGAATTATTGCGCCTCCAAGGCCGGCGTCGAGGGCTTTACCCGCTCCCTGGCCAGGGAAATCGGCTCCCGGGGCATTACCGTGAACGCCGTGGCGCCAGGCTTTATCGAAACCGACATGACCAGCAGCCTTCCCGAAGCCCAGTCCAGGGAACTGCTGCAACAGATTCCTCTGCAGCGGCTTGGTCGCGCGGCAGAAGTTGCCGCCGTGGTGAGATTCCTCGCCCTTGACGGCGGCGCGTACATCACGGGTGAAACCGTGCATGTCAATGGGGGGATGTACCTCGCCTGAGCAACGGGCGGCGCCATCCTGGAAACGCCCCTCAGGGCAATTTTTTGCATTTGCACATTACATCAATCACAAATAAGGGTAAACTTGCGCTCTGTGCAGACAGGTGGATCGACGCCGCCCGGTTCAGGTTCAGGGAAGAACGCAATTGCCGCTGCCGGATTGATGATAAAGTGACGGTATCAGGAGCTTGAACAGATATGGCTAACACTGAAGAACGCGATAAGCGAATTGACGATCGGGTCAAGGAAATTGTCTGCGATCAACTCGGCGTCAAGGCGGAAGACGTGAAACCCTCATCTTCCTTCGTGGAAGACCTCGGGGCCGACTCACTGGACACAGTCGAGCTGGTCATGGCCCTGGAAGAGGAATTCGAAACCGAAATTCCCGACGATGACGCGGAGAAGATCACAACCGTCCAATCCGCGTGTGACTACATACGCAATCACCTGTAAGACATTCTGCAACCGGAATCCCGTGTGCCGCCCCACAGGCTCGCCGCATTTCAGTGAACCGTGGAACAGCACGCCAGGCCGCCCGGTCTTCAACCCCGGGTGGCCTTCCCGCTTCACCGCGAACCGAGGATAGCCCATTGAACCGCAGACGGGTCGCTGTCACCGGCATGGGCATGATCAGCCCCGCCGGCAACTCGGTCGCAGCAAGCTGGGACGCCATTCGCAATGGCCGCAGTGGTATCGGGCCCATCGACAGTTTCGACGTATCCGGCTTCTCCACCCGCTTTGGCGGCCTGATCCGGGATTTTGACTGCGCGCAATACCTGCCGCCCAGGGACGCCCGCCGGATGGATACCTTTATCCACTACGGCATTGCCGCGGGCATCCAGGCCATGACCGACGCCGGGCTCAAGGATTGTGAATGGAATCCCGACCGCGCCGGCGCAGCCATCGGTTCCGGAATCGGCGGCATTTTCGCCATCGAGAAAACCTCGCTGCAAATTCGCGATACCGGCCCGCGCAAGACCAGCCCCTTCTTTGTGCCCGGCTCGATCATCAACATGATCGCAGGCAACCTGTCGATGCAGTTCGGCCTGAAAGGCCCCAATATCGCCGCGGTGACCGCCTGCGCCACCGGCACCCACAATATCGGCCTGGCGGCCAACATGATCCGTTTCGGCCAGGCCGATATCATGCTCACCGGCGGCGCCGAAATGGCCACCTGCCCCGTGGGTCTTGGCGGATTTTGCGCCGCCCGGGCGCTTTCCACCCGTAATCAGGACCCGGAGAGGGCCAGCCGCCCCTGGGACCGGGACCGGGACGGCTTTGTTCTCGGTGACGGCGCCGGCATTCTGGTGCTCGAAGAGATGGAACACGCCAGGGCCCGGGGCGCCCGGGTCCACGCCGAACTGCTGGGATTCGGCATGAGCGGCGACGCCTACCACGCCACAGCCCCGGCCCCGGAAGGCGCCGGCGCGGCAATGTGCATGGGCAATGCCCTTGAGGACGCCGGCCTGAACCCGGAGCAGGTGGACTATATCAACGCCCACGGTACCTCCACCCAGGCCGGCGATATCGCCGAAACCCAGGCCATCAAGAGTGTTTTCGGCAATTATGCGGGCAAGCTCGCCATCAGTTCGAGCAAGTCCATGATCGGCCATCTGCTTGGCGCGGCGGGTTCAGTGGAAGCGATCATCTCGATACTGGCCCTGGGCGAAGGCGTGATCCCCCCCACCATCAATCTCGACGATCCCGACGAAGGCTGCGACCTCGACTATGTGCCCCGCGAAAGCCGCGAGCAGGAAATCCGCGTGGCCCTGAGCAATTCTTTCGGTTTTGGCGGCACCAACGCTTCACTGATTTTCGCCCGCCACGGCTGATTCCCGCCATCCCGGAACGCCATGAAGGAAGAGGAAGCACCCAGTCAATCATTCCAGTTCCGGCTCGTGTTCGCCGCCGCCCTGTCGCCGGTAATCGCGCTCTTCGCCCTCGTCTTTATTGAGGTCCAGTTCAACCGCTCCTTGCCCGGATTGACGGAAGCCCGGGTGTATACCATCGCCCCCGGCGTCTCGTTCGCAGAACTGAGCCGAAACCTGCACGAACAGGGTATTATCGAGCAGCCTTGGCTGTTCAATGCCCTGGCCCGCTTCCGGGGTCTGGAGAACGCCGTCCGGCAAGGCGAATACGCATTGCCCGCCGGCGCCACGCCGGTGGATCTGCTGGTGCTCTTCGTTTCCGGCGAGACCCTGCAGCGCCGCCTTGCCCTCATCGAAGGCTGGACTTTCGCCGAGGCGCTGGCGGCAATCCAGGGCAGCGAAGGCGTCGAAGCGACGCTGGCCGGCGCGAGCAGGGCGCAGGTCGCCGAGGCCATGGCCCTCGCCGGCAATGCCCTGGAGGGAATGATTTTTCCCGACACCTACTTTTATGCCGCCGGCGATAGCGATCTCGACCTGCTGCTGCGCGCCAGCGCAAGGCTGCAACAGGTGCTTGGAGAAGAATGGCCCTTGCGGGAGCCGGATCTGCCGCTCGCTTCGGCGTATGAGGCGCTGATCCTCGCATCCATTGTGGAAAAGGAAGCCGCCAGCCCGGATCAGCGCGGCCTGATCGCGGGTGTCTTCCAGCGGCGCCTGGAACAGGGCATGAGACTGCAATCGGACCCCACGGTCATCTATGGCCTCGGCGATGCGTTCGACGGAGACCTGCGCAGCGCCGATCTTGAACAGGAGACAGCCTTCAATACCTATCGAATCGACGGTTTGCCGCCCACGCCCATTGCCCTGGCAAGCCGGGACTCCATTCGCGCCACATTGCGTCCGACGCCATCGGAATACCTGTATTTCGTCGCCGATGACCGGGGCGGCCACTATTTTTCCGAAACCCTGGAAGAACACAATGCCGCCGTGGACTGTTACCAGCGTAAACCGGACAATGGCAGTTGCGAGCAGTTCATCGGGCAAATGGACAATCAGTAAGCCATATGAAGGGCAAATTCATTACTGTGGAAGGCACCGAGGGCACCGGCAAAAGCACCAACATCGCCGTGCTCGAGGCCATGCTCGGGAACAAGGGCATCGACTGCCTCCGCACCCGGGAGCCGGGTGGCTCCGCCATTGCCGAAAAGATCCGCAACCTGCTGCTGCGCAACGAGGAAGAAAAACCCGCCGACCTCACCGAGTTGCTGCTGATCTTCGCCGCCCGGGCCGAACATCTCGCCAAACGCATCGCGCCTGCCCTGGCCAGCGGCAAATGGGTGCTTTGCGACCGTTTTACCGACGCCACTTTCGCCTATCAGGGAGGCGGCCGCGGCCTTTCCGGGGAATCCATCGCCACCCTGCAAACTATTGTGCAAGGCGAACTGCGGCCCGATCTCACATTGATCCTCGATCTCGACCCGGAAATCGGCCTCGACCGGGTCAGCCGGCGGGGGAAGCCGGATCGTTTCGAGAAGGAGGCGATCGGATTCCATCACCGGGTCAGGCGGCATTATCTCGATATCGCCCGGCGGGAGCCCGAACGCTGCGTACTCATTGACGCCGCGGGCAGTCCGGACGAAGTGGGGCGCAGATTGCTCAGCGTCGCAAAACAGCGCTTGCCGGAGTTGCAATGAGCCTCCTGGATGCCGGCGACCGGTCGCCCTGGCCCTGGCAGGAAGCCGCCTGGCAGCGCCTGTGCCGGCAGCGGCGACAACAAAGCCTGGCCCACGCCTATCTGTTCTGTGGCGATAGCGGAGCCGGCAGCGCGGGGTTCCTCCACGAATTCGCCAATCTCCTGCTTTGCGAAAAACCCCTGGACCAGCGCGCCTGCCGCCAGTGCCGCAGTTGCCGCGCCGGCGGCGCCGAACATCACCCCGACCTGTTGCGGGTGATGCCGGAAGAAGGCAAGAAGGATATCGGCATCGATCAGATTCGCGAGCTCACCGAATTCCTCAGCCGCAGCGGATTTTCCGGGCTCGCCCGGGTCGCCATCGTTCCCCAGGCCGAAAGACTGACGCTTGCCGCCGCCAATGCGCTGTTGAAAACCCTGGAAGAACCCGCCGACCGAACCTTCCTGCTGCTCGCCGCGATCAGCCCCGGCCGCCTGTTGCCCACCATCCGCAGCCGCTGTCAGATTCTGCCCTTGCCGGGCCCCGATCCCGCAAGCGCCGCGGACTGGCTGCGGCAACAGGCGGGCCAGCAGCAGGCGCATCTTTCCGAAAAGGCGCTGGGCGAACTGCTGGAAGCCTGCGGCAACCGCCCCCTGGAAGCGCTTGCCGCATTGCGTTCTGGCAAACAGGAAGGACTAGCCGCCACGCGACGACTGTTACATGGATTGCTCAGCGGCGAAACCGGTATCCTGAAAGTTGCCGCTGATGCGGGGAAAATCGGCGAGGCCACGGTTTTCGAGCAGCTTTCCATCATCTCGACTATAGTTATCCGGGGGCTCATTGAGGATGCTTGGCAAAACCCCGAAAACCGCAGCCTTGCCGAGGCCCTGCCGGGGAAGGATCGCACAGCAAGGCTTGCCGCGCTGCTCGAATTTCACCGGCAAGTCACCGAGGCCAGGAAACTGCTGGCGGGGCCGGGAAACCCCAATCCGCAGCTGTTGCTGGAAAGCGTTTTGCTTTGCTGGCAGCGGCAAGGCGCGGAGCAGGCGGCCTGAACGAGTCATTAACAGCGGCGGGAGCGGAATCATGCGGCAACAGCAGGGCAGGGTGCTTTCCCTGCATATCGACAGCCCCGACAGTTTGCAGGCCATGTGGATGCCTTTCATACTTTCCGGCGGGCTGTTCATCCCCGGGGCGGAAGCCGGCGAATTGCGGGAAAAGGTTTTTCTGCTGCTTTTGCTGCCGGGAGTGGAGGAACGAATCGCCGTGGGCGGCGAGGTGACCTGGATCAATCCTGTGGGAACTGCCCCCGGCGCTCCGCTACCGGGAATCGGCGTGCGATTGCTGGAAAACGACGGCGCGGCCAGAAAGGCCATCGAACATTGCCTGAGCGACGCCCTGCCTGGCCAGCAGCCGCTGTACTGCCGGGAAAACCCTTGAAATCATTCGATTTCGATTTTTTTGTCATCGGCGCCGGCTCCGGCGGCGTGCGCGCGAGCCGGATTGCCGCCGATCTCGGCGCCCGGGTCGCGGTGGCGGAAGAGCGCGATTTTGGCGGCACCTGCGTCAATGTGGGCTGTGTGCCCAAGAAGCTGTTCAGCTATGCCGCCCATTATGCCGAACACTGGCAGGACAGCCGCGGCTTCGGCTGGGACCCGGGAGCGCCCGAGTTTCACTGGGAGACGCTGCTCGCCAGCAAGAACCGGGAAATCAGCCGCCTCAATGGCATTTACCGGGAAATCCTCGCAAGCCGGGAAATCCGCATCTTCACCGAACGCGCAAGACTCGCCGGGCCCCATCTCGTGGAAGTGGGCGGCAAACGCCACAGCGCCCGCTACATTCTCCTTGCCACAGGCGGCTGGCCCTGGAAAAATCCTTTTCCCGGCAATGAGTTGGCCATTACTTCTAATGAAATGTTCCACCTGCCGGAACTGCCAGGGGCAATGCTCATCTATGGCGGCGGCTATATCGCCACCGAGTTCGCCAGCATCCTCCACGGCCTCGGCGTGGAAGTCACGCTCGTCTACCGCGGCGACAAACTGCTACGGGGATTCGACGAAGACCTGCGCACATTCATTACCCGAACCCTGGCCGGCAAGTTCCGGCTGGAACTGAACCGGCGGATCGAAAAAATCGAGCGCATCGACACCGGACAGTTACGGGTAAGCCTCGATTCCGGCAAGGAATACCACGTAGGGGAAACCCTTTGCGCAACAGGCCGCAGACCCATGACCGGCGAACTCGGCCTTGAGAATACCGCCATCCGGACCAGTTCCAACGGCGCTATCGAAGTCGATGATCGCTTTGAAACCGCCGAGCCCGGCATATTCGCGGTAGGCGACGTGATCGACCGGGTCACCCTGACCCCGGTGGCGCTCGCCGAAGGCCAACTCGTCGCCCGCCGCCTGTTCGGCGAACAGGATCGGCAAATGGACTATCAGTACATCCCCAGCGCCGTATTCTGCCATCCGAACATCGCCACCGTGGGCCGTACCGAAGCCGAGGCCCGGGTCAACGGCGAAGCATGCGAGGTTTACCAGTCGCAAACCCGCCCCATGAAACACAGCCTCAGCGGCAGGGACGAGCAGGCCTTCATCAAGCTCATCGTCCACCGCGAGTCCCGGCGAGTCATCGGACTCCACCTCGCAGCCCCCGACGCCGGAGAACTCGCCCAGGGATTCGCCGTGGCCATGAACTGCGGCGCCACCAAAGCCCACTTCGACCAGACCATAGGCATCCATCCAACCCTCGCCGAAGAACTGGTAACCCTCCGAACTCCCCGATAGCCCAACTCCCCAGTTCCACTATGTCCGGTAATAAAGATTACCGGACATAGGAGGGTTGAGTATACTCACCGCGTGTCGGCCACTCTCAACTAAAGATGCACACCCACCCTTCCGATGAGTCTTACTGTCGCCAAGCCATTTCCGGCGCCGAGGGGCGCGACGGTGACAAAATCAGAATGCCGTAGGCCGCAGTCTGGCCGGGGTGTATGGCGGGCGTGCGAGGCAGGAAGCCGAGCCCGAAGCCTGCAGGTATGTATTGCCGGCGTCCGCCATACACCCCGGCCAGACTGCGGTGAGATGTAAACTACCGACTGACAGCAAAACCGCCAGCCCCAATGGGGTGACCCAAATGCCAGCAAGGAAATGCCCCAAACCTTTCTTCGACACACTCGAGGAAATGCCCAATCCCTACAAGTCGCCGGTTCGCGACGTCTCGCACCTGTTGCGCGATTCTCCGCGAGATGCGATGGCGGATTACCAGTACGCCAGCGAATTCATCTTCAGCTACCGCGGCAGCCCCGACACCTTCAGCACCTACCGCCGGGAAATCGAACACTTTCTCCACTGGTGCTGGCTCATACGCAAGAAATCACTGAAAGACATCGCCCGGGAAGATTTTGAAGACTATGTGAATTTCGCCCGCAATCCGCCGGTCAACTGGGTCGGCAGCAGCACCGTCGCCCGCTTTATCGACAAGGAAGGCCGCCGCGTCCCCAATCCCCGGTGGCGGCCCTATGTCAGCAGTGGCAGCGAATACGCCCTCTCCCAGTCCGCCCTGCAATCGCTGTTCAGCGTGCTCAGCAGCTTTTACAACTTTCTCATCCAGGAAGGCTGCGCCGCCACCAATCCGGTTTCCCGCATGCGCCAGAAAAGCAAATACCTGCGCGGACGCCAGGGTGCCGCCCGGATCCGGCGGCTCTCCCCCCTGCAATGGGAATTCGTGATCGAAACCGCCGGCAAGATGGCCGACGAGAATCCCGCGCTCCACGAGCGCACCCTGTTCATCATGAACGCTCTTTTCGCCCTGTACCTGCGAATCTCCGAACTTGTGGAAACCGGGCGCTGGCAGCCCCAAATGGGGCATTTCCAGCTCGACCAGGAAGGCAACTGGTGGTTTCTCACCGTGGGCAAGGGCAACAAGGAACGCGAGATTTCAGTCAGCAACGCCATGCTCGAAGCGCTGAAACGCTATCGCTGCGCCCGGGGTCTGAGCCCCCTGCCCGTTCCCGGGGAAGCCACGCCGCTGTTGCGCAAGAATCGCGGCGGCGGCGGTATCAGCAGTACCCGCCATATCCGCCGCATCGTGCAACAATGCTTCGACCGGGCCGTGGCGGGCATGCGCGAGGAAGGATTTGCCGACGAGGCCGACCGGCTCGCCGAAGCCACCGTGCACTGGCTGCGCCATACCGGCATATCCGAGGATGTCAAGCACCGCCCCCGGGAACACGTTCGCGACGACGCCGGCCACGGCTCCAGCGCCATCACCGACCGTTACATTGATGTGGAACGCACCGAACGCCACGCCAGCGCGAGGCACAAGCGAATTCGTTGAACCAGGATCCTGCGCGGAACGAAGTCCGGTCGCGGAATCCCGGGCAATTCTGTCCAAACCATGGCAAGAACCGGCTTCGCCGCAATTTTCGCGGCCTGGATGCAATTTCTTCACCGA
Organism: Pseudomonadales bacterium; assembly: GCA_022821865.1. Classification (GTDB taxonomy): domain Bacteria; phylum Pseudomonadota; class Gammaproteobacteria; order Pseudomonadales; family Pseudohongiellaceae; genus UBA9145. Next base: position 35,554 of record JAJECW010000016.1, on the reverse strand, counting down.
AACGCTGGATTTGTCAGTGATTTCCGGCTTAAGCTATGCCGCTGTCGCCCGCATCGGGCAATTTCCCGTCCCGGGAGTCCGATGCGGTCGGTCGAGACCATGATCAGCGAGGAAATCCATCGCATGAGTTTAGACAGATTGCGCCTGCCGGCGTTTGCCGTGTCCGCCCTGTTCGCAGGTTTTTGCCTCGGCCAGAATCCCGCCACCAGCGAAGTCCGCGCCGATGCGGACGGGTCGGCAATCATTGATGATGACGCCCTGCCCCTGATACTCGACATCGATGAATTGTACGCCCCCCTCGGCCCGGAACCGGTCTATGGCCCCACGGCGATCGAACTGATCGAGGTATTGCAGTCAAAACATTATCTTCCCATCGAAATCGACGATGATTACTCCTCCCTGGTGTTCGACAACTTTCTCGACGCGCTCGACGGCGACCATCTCTACTTCCTCCGCGGGGACATCGACTACCTCAGCACCTGGCGCTACAGCATCGACGATCATCTGCGCGAAGGCAGCCTCACGCCGGGTTATGAAATCTACAACCTGTATTACCAGCGCCTGCTCGAGCGGCTGATCTATGCCATCAATCGGGTCGAGAACCATATCCCGGAAATGGATTTCACCCTCGATGAATACCTGGTCATCGACCGGGAAGACGCGCCCTATGCTGAAACCGTGGCGGAACTCGATGAAATCTGGCGTCTGCGGGCCAAAAACAGCGTGTTGAGCCTGAAGCTTGCCGGCGACAGCAACGAGGAAATCCGCGAAAAACTCTCCAAACGCTACCGCGGCCGGCTCAACCGCATGCTGCAGACCAATGCCAAGGACGCTTTTCAGGCATATCTGTCCACCGTGGCCCGGGTTGCCGACCCGCACACCGCGTATTTTTCACCCCAGGATTCGGAAACCTTCAATATGGGCCTGTCGCTTTCCCTGCAGGGAATCGGCGCCCAGCTCACCACGGAAGATGAATTCACCACCATTGTCGAACTGATCAAGGGCGGCCCCGCCGAACGCGGCAATGAATTGCGGGAAGGCGATCGCATCATCGGTATCGGCCAGGGTCCCGAAGGCGATATCCAGGATGTGGTGGGTATGCGCCTCGATGACGTGGTGGCCCAGATCCGCGGCGAAAAAGGCACCGTGGTGCGGCTCAACGTCATTCCCGCCAATGCCGTCAATGAATCCAGCGCCACCGTAGTCAGTATCACCCGGGACACGGTGCGGCTCGAGGATCAGTCGGCCCGCGCCGAGACCATTGAAGTACCCCACAACGGGCGCGATTACAAGGTGGGCATTATCCACCTGCCCACCTTCTATCTGGATTTTGAAGCGGCGTCCCGGGGAGAGGAGGATTTCAAGAGTTCCACCCGGGACGTGCGCAATCTGCTTGAGGAACTCAAGCAGGACAATGTGGACGCCGTGGTGGTGGATCTGCGCAACAACGGCGGCGGCAGCCTCGGCGAAGCCAACCAGCTCGTGGGCCTGTTCATTGAAACCGGCGCCACGGTGCAGGTGCGCTATTCCGGTCTCGGCAACGGCTACACCCGCTCCTTCGGCGATAATAACCCGGAAGTCGCCTGGACCGGGCCCATGGCGGTGCTCGTCAATCGCAACAGCGCCTCGGCTTCGGAAATTTTTGCCGGCGCCATCCAGGATTACCAGCGCGGCCTTGTTCTCGGCGGCCAGACCTTTGGCAAGGGCACCGTGCAGGAAATCATTCCCATGGAATATGGCCAGGCCAAGCTGACCCGATCGAAGTTCTACCGCGTTTCCGGCGGCAGCACCCAGCATCGCGGCGTGGAACCCGACATCAGCTTCCCCGACCTGTTCGAAGCATACGAACAGATCGGCGAAAGCAGCCTTGATGGCGCCCTGCCCTGGGATACCGTGCGGCCCGTGGAATATCGCGCTTATCTGCCGGTGCGGGAATACATTCCCCAATTGACCGAACTGCACCGTCAACGCGCGGCGCGCTCGCCGGACTTCATCTATCTCAATGCGCAGATCGCCATTGCCCGTGAGCAGCAGGGGCGGGAAACCTGGCCGCTCAACGAGGCAAGCCTCAAGGCCCGGACCGAAGCCGATCGGCGCCGCAATATCGAAACCGAAAACATGCGCCGCTTCCTCAGGGGCCTGCCCCTGCTCGATATCCTCGAAGGCGACGGGAAAGAAGCGGACTCTGCTGAAACCGCCGCCGCGGAATCCGAAGAATCGCCGGATGAGAGCAATGCCGAACTCGCCGCCGGAGATGCGGCAACAGAGTCAGAAGCAGAGTCTGTGGCCGATTCAGACGCCGGGGACTCCAGCGGAGAACTCGACCCGCTGCTTGAGGAAAGCGCCCGGGTTCTCGCCGACTACATCAGCCTCAGCGAACGCCAGATCAGCGCGGTTGGCGGTTTTTGACTGATCTGGCAGAAATTGGCGGAGGGGGAGAGATTCGAACTCTCGGAGGACTTTCACCCTCGCTGGTTTTCAAGACCAGTGCATTAAACCGCTCTGCCACCCCTCCGCAGGGACAGGAATCTTACAATAAATTCAACTGCGGGAATATGAGCCAGTGCCTGTTTCCAGAGCCGGGGACCTTGTTGCTTTTGGCGCGGGGTTGCGTATGATATTGCGATGTCGGGCCAAGTTGCGGCGGGCTTGAAATTCGCTGTTTTGGCGCCATACGAATCTGTGGCGGCACAGTATTTTCCTACCGGAAGGAGATAACGATGAACCAAAGAGTTGGCGCTGGAATTGAAGTCGTACGCGGCGGGGAGTCGGTCCTGGCCGTCAACAAGGTATTGCGCAATACCTATTCGCTGCTGGCGCTTACCCTTGCCTTCAGCGCATTCACGGCCATGTTGAGCACCAATGCGCCGCCGGTGAACATCTTCCTGTTCCTGATCGGCGCCTACGGCCTGCTGTTTCTCACCCACGCCCTGGCCAACAGCGCCTGGGGGCTGCTGTCGGTATTCGCCTTCACCGGCTTCATGGGCTATACCATCGGTCCGATTCTGGGCTACTACCTGGCTACCGCGGGGGGTGCCGACATCGTGGTCAAGGCGCTTGGCGGCACCGCCTTCATCTTCTTCGGACTTTCCGGCTGGGCACTGACCTCGCGGCGGGATTTCTCCTTCCTGCAAGGCTTCATATTCGCCGGCTTCCTGGTGCTTGTCGCAGCCATGGTAATCAGCATTTTCTGGCCCATGCCGGCGCTGCAACTGGCGATTTCCGCCGCCTTCATGTTGTTCTCGAGCGCCGTGATTCTCTGGCAGACCAGCGCCATCATCCATGGCGGGGAACGCAATTACATTCTCGCCACAATCACATTGTACGTATCGATCTACAACCTGTTCATGAGCTTGCTGAGCCTGCTTTCCGCATTCTCCAGCAACGATTGACCAGAACCATCGGAAACAGGAAAGCCCCGGTTTTGCCGGGGCTTTCCTGTTTCAGCCCAGGAAACCGTCAGCATGATTTTTTCCATCGTTATCCATGCCCCGCCCTATTCCCGTCAGGCCGCCGGTACGGCGCTGCGTTTTGCCGAGTCGGTTTTGCGGGGCGGGCACAGGATTCACCGGATTTTCTTTTTTACCGACGGCGTCCACAACGCCAACCGCCTGACCGTGGTATCCCGGGACGAGGCGAACCTGCAGGAACTATGGCGTCAACTGATTCACGAGCATGATCTGGATGCCACTGTCTGTGTCAGTTCGGCGATTTATCGCGGCCTTGTGGACGAGGAACAAGCGGCGCGCCATGAATTGCCGGCGTTTTCCCTGCATCCCGAATTCAGCATTGCCGGCCTCGGACAACTGACTGACGCCTGCCTGCAATCCGGTCGCACGGTGTCTTTCGGCTGAGAGCCGCGGTCATGGGCGAGCGCAAGAAACTGCTGTTTATCTCCCGGAGCCCGCCGTATGGCTCGGACCGGGCCCGCTCGCTGCTCGACATGTCCCTGGCGGCGGCGGTGTTCGAGCAGGATATCGAAATGCTTTTTCTCGATGATGGCGTCTACCAGTTGCTGCGCGGCCAGGACGGCGGCGCCATCGGCGCCAAAACCCTGGGCAATGCGCTCGAGGCGCTGGAGTGGTATGGAATCGAACGGCCCGGCGTGTCCACCGCCGCCCTGGCAAAACGCGGCCTTGGGACGGAAGACCTGGCGATTGCCGTCGAACCGCTTTCCCCCGCGGATGTTCGTCAACGAGTCACCGATGCCCAGGTGGTATTCAACCTGTGAGCTGTCTGCACATACTCAATCGCAGCCCCGCCGCCGGCCTGTTGCCCACAGCCCGGGAGACCATGTCCCCCGGTGACGCCCTTCTGCTGCTTGAAGACGGTGTCTTCCATTTGTGTCAACCCGGAGAACTGGCCGCCTTGCCGGAAGACGTGTCCGTCTGGTTTCTTGCCGAAGACCTTGAGGCCCGGGGCCTCGGCAATGATTTGCCGGCAGGCGCCGCAAGCCTGGATATGGACGGCTTTGTCGACCTGTGTACCCGTCACGACAAGACCCTGAGCTGGTTCTAGGAGCCTGCGCCGTAGGAATTCGCGAAAGCGAAAATTCGCTATCGCCGCGCCCCCGGCCGATCGATTGAGGCGAATATTGGTGAATATGCAACGAAATCGAGCGGCCGGGGACGTGGATGAGAGCGGATTTGCAGCCGTGAATTCCTACGGCGCAGGCTCCTAGGAGCCGGAAGATCATCGTGGACGACAAGCGGGTCGCGGTAGACAAGGAAGGCTATCTGCGCGAGTTGGGCGACTGGGACAGGAAAATTGCCGAAGTGCTTGCCCGGCAACAGGAAATCACGCTCAGTGCCGCCCACTGGGAAATCATCGAACTGTTGCGGGATTTCCATCAACGCCACGGGATGTCGCCGGCTTCCCGGGCGCTGGTGAGCCTGGTCAAGCAGAAGCTTGGCCCGAAAAAAGGCCGCAGCATCTATCTGATGCGCCTGTTCAGCGGCTCATTCGCCAAAACCGCCAGCCGCATCGCCGGCCTGCCCAAACCTGACAATTGTCTGTGAAAGGATCGCCATAAGTTTGCGTTAAGCCTGCGATAAGAAAACGGTAATTGCTTTCCCGTCGCGGCTCCACTAGTCTGACCATCAAGGGATGCAAAGAAACATCGCGGATTCCCGAGACGGCGGTACACGGCGGACCCACACAGGAGACAGAGACATGCCCAAGTTCATAGACGGCAATGTAGCCACCTGGACCATGCGCGGCGACTGGAACCGGAAGGAAGTCTTCAAGTTCGATGAAGGCCACGGTAATGACCGGATCGTGAGATTCGACGTTAACAACGACCTGGTTGATCTGACGGAATTCAATCAGGAAATTTCCTGGGACGATCTGCAGCACAAGATCACCCTCAACACCTGGTGGATGCTGGGCCGCGAGGTCACCGATGTGACCATAGATCTCACCGACTGGGGCGGCGGCATCATTGAATTGCCCAAGCTGTCGGGCAGACTGGGCCTGCAGAATGAAGTCAAGGACATGATCCGAATCGCCACGGTTGGCGGGGGCGAGGGCAACAACTTCGGCTATGGCACCTACGGCGATGATGTCATCGCCGGACGCGGCGGCCACGACAGCCTCACCGGCCTCGGCGGAGACGACTACCTCACCGGCGGCGCGGGCCATGACCAGCTCAACGGCTCCGGCGGCGACGACAGGCTCAACGGCGGGGCGGGCAATGACACCTTCTTCTACAACAGGAACGCCGGCCACGACACCATCGAGGACTTCCAGAGCGGCAAGGACAAGATCGAGTTGAGCAACTACACCAATATCACCGAATTCTCCCAGCTTTCGGCCAGCCAGAAAGGGGGCAATGTGGTGATCGACATGTCCAGCCACGGCGGGGGTTCCATCACCCTGGAAAACTTCAACCTGGACGACCTGTCCGCCGACGATTTCAGTTTCTACGGCGGCTGAGTTCGCCGGGTTCCGATGACTGAAACCATTCAAGCTTCCCGCGAAGCCTGACCACTTCGCCCACAATGATGATCGCGGGAGGCTTGATTTCCCCCTTTTCCACAAGCCCCGGCAGGCTTGCCAGGGTTCCGGCGACAAGCTGTTGTCTGGCGGTGGTCCCGCTTGCAATCACCGCCGCCGGCATGGTTCCGGCCATGCCGTGGCACCGCAACTGTTCACAGACCACCGGCAGGCTTTTCAGGCCCATGTAAAAGACCAGGGTATGTTTGTGGCGGATGAGGGCGGGCCAGTCGAGATCGAGACCGCCGTCCTTGAGATGCCCGGTGAGAAACTCCACCGAATGCGCGTGATCACGGTGGGTCAGGGGGATGCCGGCATAGGCGGCGCAGCCGGAGGCCGCGGTGATTCCCGGCACGATCTGGAAATTGATCCCGGCCTCGGCGAGGGTAATGAGTTCTTCGCCGCCGCGGCCGAAGAGGAAAGGGTCACCGCCCTTGAGCCGCATCACCTTGCGTCCCTTGCCGGCGTGCCGCAGCAGCAAATCATTGATGGCGTACTGATCCACCGAGTGCATTTCCGGCCCCTTGCCCACATGGATCATTTCCGCGTCGGGCCGGACCCGGGCAAGGATTTCCGCGCTCACCAGCCGGTCGTACAGCACCACATCGGCGCGATACATGAGCCGCAATGCCCGCAGGCTGAGCAGGTCCGGGTCGCCTGGGCCGGCGCCCACAAGCCAGACTTCACCCCGTGGCGGCCTCGCCTCTTCCAGCATGTGGTCGAATTCCCCGGCGGCCTCCGTTTCCCTGCCGGCGTAGACGAGTTCCGGAATCCCGCTGTCGAGCACGCTTTCCCAAAATGCCGCCCGCCCGGCAATATCGGCAATTCGCCGCTTGACCCTTCCACGCTTCGAACCCAGCAGCCGCGCCAGCCGGTCGATTCGCGCCGGCAGCATGACTTCGTTGAATTCCTTGATGTTGCGGGTCAGCACCGGAGAGGCGCCCGAACTGGAAATGGCGACCACGATGGGCGAGCGATCAACGATTGCGGGCATGAAAAAGGAACAGAGCGCGGGTTGATCCACCACATTGACGGGAATTCCCCGTTGCCGGGCCCACCGGCTGACATTTTCGTTGACCGTCGGATCATTCGTGGCGGCGATGACGAGCCTCGCTCCGGCCACATCTTCCGCAACCACCGATCGCTGCTCGCAAACCCCATTGCGAGTTCGGGTCAACTTTTTCAGGGGCTCGCTGATTTCCGGCGCGACCACCTGCAAGCCGGCCCCTGCCCGGGCCAGCAGCCGCGCCTTGCGCAGGGCGACTTCCCCTCCTCCCACCACCAGACATCTGACGCCGCGGACGTTCAGAAATACCGGCAGCGCTTCCACTATTCGAGCCTCTCGACGCCATTCATGTAAGGACGCAGCACTTCCGGCACCATGACTCCGCCATCGGCGTCCTGGCAGTTTTCCAGCACCGCCACCAGGGATCTGCCAATGGCCAGGCCGGAACCGTTCAGGGTATGCACGAATTCAGGTTTGTCTGCTGCCGGATTGCGCCATCTGGCCTGCATGCGGCGCGCCTGGAAATCGCCAAAATTGCTGCAGGAGGAGATTTCCCGATAACACTGCTGGGAAGGAATCCAGACTTCCAGGTCATAAGTGAAACTGGCGCTGAAACCGAGGTCGCCGCCGCAAAGCGCCACCTTGCGGTAGGGCAGCTCCAGGGCTTGCAATACGGCTTCGGCGTGGCCCGTCAATTCCTCCAGCGCCTGCCGTGAATCTTCCGGCCGCACGATTTGCACGAGCTCCACCTTTTCGAACTGGTGCTGGCGGATCATGCCCCGGGTATCGATGCCATAACCCCCCGCTTCCTGGCGGAAACAGGGGCTGTGACAGACCCAGCGCGCCGGCAGGGCGGCGGCATCGAGGATTTGTTCCCGCGCCATGTTGCTCACCGGCACCTCGGCGGTGGGAATCAGATACCAATCCTGTTTGCCCCGCAGGTGAAACAGGTCATCGGCGAATTTGGGAAGCTGTCCGGTACCGGTGAGGGAATCGGCATTGACCAGAAAGGGAACATTGATTTCGCTATAGCCATGCCGTCCGGAATGCAGGTCGAGCATGAACTGGCCCAGCGCGCGGTGGAGCCGGGCAAGAGCGCCCTGCATCACCACGAAACGGGCGCCGGTCATGCGGCTGGCGGCGACAAAATCAAGCGCTTCCCCCGTACCGGATGAAAGTCCGGAACCGATAATCACGTGGTCCCGGGGCGGAAAATCAAATTCCCGGGGGCTGCCCCATTGCAATACCAGACGGTTCGCCGAGTCATCATTGCCCGGGGGGACTTCATCCGCGGGAATATTGGGCACGCCGAGCAGATAGCCCCGCAGTTCTTCCTGCAGGGATCGCAGTTCCTCCTCCGCCCGTTCGAGCCGGGACTTGATGTCGGACACGGATTCGAGAATCCCGGTCGCATCCCGGCCCTCGCGCCTGGCCTTGCCGATTTCCCGGGAGCGCACGTTGCGCTCATTGCGCAGGGCTTCCGCGGCAAGCTGAATCTCCTTGCGCCTGGCGTCGAGTTTGCCTAGCCAGGCCACATCGAGCCGGAAGTTTCTTTTTTCCAGCTTGCCGGCCAGCAATTCGGGCTCGGACCGGATCCTCCTGGGATCGAGCATGGGGTTTTCTCCTGCGAATCAGTTGGCGGAACGGCTGTCGACAATCTCGATATCCGGCGGCGGAGTAAAACGAAACAGCGCATCTTCCAGGGGGGCATTCTGCCGCAGATTGGTAAAGCGCCACACGGTCTGCTGGCCATTGCGATTGTTGAGGCGAATGAGTTGGAGTGTGTTCTCGACGAATTCAATGCCAATCAGGTCATAGGGGCTGTCCGGGGCCAGGGGCGACAGCTCGAATCGCAGCATATCCGGCGCCGAAACCAGACTTGGCCGATACTCCTCCGCCAGCCCGCCGGTTTCGCCATTGAGCAATTGCGCCGCGAGTTCCGCCCGGTTCGGATCCCAGTCTTCAATCACCACCTGTTCCAGATCCGGCTGGTAATTCCACAGGGTCTCGCCGTCGGTGACGATCAATTCGGAAAATGGTTCGATGGTTTCCCAATAAAAGCCACCCGGCCTGCGCAGGCGCATGAGAATCCTGCTTTCCTCAAGCAAGCCGCCGCCGCGCTCGACGATCAATTGGGTTACATCCGCCGTCAGGGTTGTCATGCCGCCAAGCAGGTCGTCGAGTCTGGCGATGGCGTCCTGCTGCGCCTGTACCGCGCCGGCCCGCAGCAGCAGGGCCGCCGCGGCAAGCCAGGCCAGCCGTGAAACTGTGGAAATCATGGCAATCCGTTCAGTCGCCGGGAGCGGGCTGCGCAAGCACATCCCTGCCGCCATTGCTGTTTATGGCGGATACTACTCCCTGCTGTTCCATGGTTTCAATCATTCGCGCCGCGCGATTGTAGCCGATGCGCAGCTTGCGCTGGACAGCTGAAATCGAGGCCTTGCGCGATTCGGTGACGAAATGCACCGCCTGATCGTACAACTCGTCGACTTCGCCGCCCTCGCCCGCATCGGCTTCGGGCTGGAAATCCCGGTGGTTGCGGTCCACGGTAACCGCGTCGATGTATTCCGGCGTCCCCCGCCGTTTCCAGTCCGCCACCACGCGGTGTACTTCCTCGTCGCTGACAAAGGCGCCGTGAACCCGGGTGGCGACGCCGCCGCCGGGAGGCAGGAAAAGCATGTCGCCGTTGCCGAGCAACTGTTCAGCGCCGCCTTCGCCGAGAATCGTGCGGGAATCCACCTTGGACTGCACCATGAAGGAGAGCCGGGTGGGAATATTGGCCTTGATCAGGCCCGTCAAGACATCCACCGAAGGTCGCTGGGTAGCGAGAATCAGGTGGATGCCAGCGGCCCTGGCTTTCTGGGCGATGCGGGCGACCAGTTCCTCCACCTTCTTGCCCACCACCATCATCATGTCGGCGAGCTCATCCACAATGACAACGATACTGGGCAAGGGCTCAAGTTCGGGGGCTTTCTGTTCCAGGGCAAGCAGCGCCGGATCCGGCTGCCAGGTGGGGTCGAACAGCGGCTTGCCTTCCCGGCGCGCCGCGGCGACTTTCTTGTTGAATCCCGCGAGGTTTCTCACGCCAAGGGCCGACAGCAAGGCATAGCGGCGATCCATTTCCGATACACACCAGCGCAGGCCATTGGCCGCATCCTTCATGTCGGTGATCACTGGCGTGAGCAAATGGGGAATTCCCTCATACACCGACAGTTCCAGCATCTTGGGGTCGATCATGATCAACCGCACCTGCTCCGGAGATGACTTGAACAGCAGGCTCAGGATCATGGCGTTGATGCCCACGGACTTGCCCGAGCCCGTGGTGCCCGCCACCAGCAGATGGGGCATCCTGCCCAGATCGACAATGATCGGCTTGCCGAGAATGTCATGACCAAGGGCAAGGCTAAGCCGGGCGTCCGCCCGGACGAACTCGGTGCTTTCCAGCACCTGGCTGAGCCGGATCAGTTCCCGGTTTTCATTGGGAATTTCGATACCGATCACATCGCGACCGGGGATATGCTCCACCACCCGCACCGAGGCCACCGCCAGGGAACGGGCCAGGTCCCGCACCAGGCCGGTAATCCGGTTGCCCTTGACTCCCGCCGCGGGCTGCACTTCAAAACGGGTAATGACCGGCCCCGGCTTGATGGCGGTGACTTCCACCTCGATGCCGAAGTCCTGGAGTTTCTCCACCAGTTGGGCGGACATGTCCTTGAGCGCTTCCCGGGACTGGCCGCCATGTTCTCCCGGCGAGCCGGGATCGAGCAGTTTGATGGAAGGCAGCTTGTTACCGGCGGGTCTGCCCCGGGTTTTCCTGTCGGCAGCGCCGGCTGAATTGCCGGCGGAGCGGGTCGATGTCTTGTCCATGCTTGCCGGCATGACGGGAGTAATTCGCTGGTTCTTCTCCCCGGTCCCGCGCGATGCCTTGGCAATGCCGGGTGTCCCACGCTTTTTTGGCGGCGCCGCCCTCGCCGTCCCGTGGGACCTCTCCGCCATCGGCTCACTGCATTTGCGCTCCGCCTGGCGGCGAAGCAACGTCGGAAACCAGCCCAGTATGCCCAGCATCCAGCGATAGCCCCGCAGCACGGCGCTCGCCCAGAAAATACTGAAGGAAAGCGTCAAGCCAATCAACAGCAATCCCAGAAACAGCAGGCTGCTGCCGAATCGCGCCAGGACCGGCTCGCTCAGCCCGGCAAGCTGTTCACCGATCACCCCGCCCGGACCGTGGCTGAGCGGGCCCGCGGAGTCGAAATGCAGGCTCGTCAGGCTGGCACAGGCTACCAGCACCAGCAACAGCCCCGCAACGCGCAATATCAGTAGGCCGCGCCCGCCCTCCCGGCCGGCGATGGCGGCGTAACAGTAGTACAGCATCCAGGCAGGCGCCACATAGGCCAGATAGCCCAGGGTCAGATACAGCACATCCGCGAGCCAGGCGCCCGCGGGGCCGGCGACATTGGCGAGCTCGCCGCCCGCGCCGGAACTGCTGAATCCCGGATCCCCCGGAGAGTAGCTCAGCAGCGCCACCAGCAGAAATACCGCGGCGAGAAAATTGAGCACGAGCAAACCGTCCCGCAACATGCGCGGCATGGCGATATTGCTCTCGGCTTCTCCACTCATTCCATTGGCGCCCGTTGTCTGAAGTTGAGCAATTTCCCGAAACCCCTCAATAATTCAATGTATTACAAGATAATGTCAACCTGCTGCCTTAATTCAGGCAAGCGGCAACCCCCGAATCGATTTCGGGAATCCTTACCCGTTTATCGTCAAAATGCCGCCGCAGATGAGGATTGCAAAAGCAAAAACCAGCATAATAGCGCCCGCCGCGTTAACAGGAATCAGACATGTCGGCCGCTCAGCATCATCGTCTCATCATCATGGGTTCCGGCCCCGCGGGATACACCGCCGCGCTCTACGCCGCCAGGGCGAATCTCGACCCGGTTGTCATTACCGGCATGGAACAGGGCGGACAATTGACCACCACCACCGATGTGGACAACTGGCCCGGAGATGTGGAAGGACTGCAAGGCCCGGACCTGATGGACCGCATGCGGCGCCACGTGGAGCGATTCGCCGCCCGGGTCATTTTCGACCACATCAATGCCGTCGACCTTGGCAAGCGGCCATTCGCACTGTGGGGCGAAAGCGGCGCCTATGCCTGCGACGCCCTGATTATCGCCACCGGCGCCTCGGCGCGCTATCTCGGCCTGCCCTCGGAAAGCGAATATCTCGGCAAGGGCGTCAGCGCCTGCGCCACCTGTGATGGTTTCTTCCACCGCGACAAGCCCGTGGCGGTGGTTGGCGGTGGCAATACCGCCGTGGAAGAGGCGCTGTATCTCGCCAATATCTGTTCCCATGTCACCGTGGTGCATCGGCGCGACGCCTTGCGGGCGGAAAAGATTCTGCAAAATAGGCTGTTCTCCCTGGTGGATGAGGGCAAAATCGCCATGGCCTGGGACCATGTGCTCGAAGAAGTGCTTGGCGATGACATGGGAGTGACCGGAATCCGTATCCGCAACACCCTCTCGGGCGACGAGCGCAAACTCGATGTGGACGGTGTTTTCATCGCCATCGGCCATGATCCCAATTCTGGCATTTTCAAGGGCCAACTCGAAATGAAAAACGGCTATGTGGAGATTCACTCGGGAATCGATGGCAATGCCACGGAAACCTCGGTGCCGGGGGTGTTCGCCGCCGGCGATATCGCCGATCAGGTATACCGGCAAGCGGTAACCAGCGCCGGGTTTGGCTGCATGGCGGCGCTGGACGCGGAAAAGTTCCTCACGGCCTGAGTCTTCTCCCGTGCCTGTGTATCGCCTGCATCACGCGGATCTGTCCTTTCCTCCCGCCTGCAAGGCCGAAGCCGGGCATAATGGCCTGCTTGCCGTGGGCGGCGACCTGCGCCCCGAGCGGCTGCTCAACGCCTACCGCCGGGGAATTTTCCCCTGGTACAGCGAAGGCATGGCGATACACTGGTACTCGCCCGACCCACGCATGGTGCTACGGCTCGGGGACCTGCGGGTATCGCGTTCCCTGCGCAAGCTGATTCGCGGACAGCGCTACCGCATTACCATGAACCAGGCCTTTGCCGAAGTGATCGGCAATTGCGCCGGGATCAGATGGCCCGGCACATGGATCACCGACGACATGTATGTGGCCTATTGCCGGCTGCACGCCCTGGGCCACGCCCATTCGGTGGAAGTCTGGGAAGATGACAGCCTGGTTGGCGGCCTGTACGGTGTCGGTATCGGCAGGATGTTTTTTGGCGAGTCCATGTTCAGTCTGGCAAGCAACGCCTCCAAACTCGCGCTGGAGAAGCTTGTGCGACAATTGCGCGAGTGGGAGTTCGAGTTGATCGATTGCCAGGAGGTTACCGACCACATGATCTCCCTGGGCGCCCGGGAAATGCTCCGGGCCGAATTTCTCTGCCGGGTGGAGCGTCTGGCGCGCCAGACGCCGCCGTCCCGCTGGGAATTCAGCCTTGCCGAAAGCGGAACCGAATAACCAGGGGCGCGGATGAGAGCGGATTTGCAGCCGTGAATTCCTGCGGCGCGGGCTCCTACGGAAAGAATCATGAGCAAGTCCAGCAAGCAGAAGAAATCAGGGCCTGTGAACCACAGGACCTACCGCGCCGAACTGTTTCGCATGCAGGTCGAGCTGGTGAAACTGCAGGCCTGGATCAAGCACAAAGGCCTGAAAGTCGTGATTGTTTTTGAAGGCCGCGACGCCGCCGGCAAGGGCGGCGTCATCCAGCGGATCACCGAATATCTGAACCCCAGAATATGCCGCGTGGTGGCCCTGCCCGCGCCAAATCCCCGGGAAAGCACCCAGTGGTATTTTCAGCGCTATGTGTACCACTTGCCCGCCGCCGGTGAAATGGTGCTCATGGATCGGAGCTGGTACAACCGCGCCGGCGTGGAGCATGTGATGGGCTTTTGCAGCGAGGCGCAGTACCGCAGTTTTCTGCGGGAATGCCCGATATTCGAGCGCATGCTCGTGCGGTCCGGGATTATCCTGATCAAGTACTGGTTCTCGATTTCGGAAGCCGAGCAGGAACGGCGCTTCCGTTCCCGGGTCCGCAATCCGCACAAGCGCTGGAAACTTTCCCCCATCGACCTTGAGGCGCGGCAACGCTGGGACGATTATTCACGGGCCAAGGACGAAATGTTCGCCCACTGCGATATCGAGGAAGCGCCCTGGCATGTGGTCAATGCCGAAAGAAAGGAGACCGCCAGGCTGAACTGCATCCACCACTTGCTGGGCCTGATTCCCTACCGGGACCTGACGCCGGAAACTCCGGCACTGCCTCCCCGCGGGGAAAGCGACCACCATCCGCGCCCGCCGGTATCCGGACAACGCTTCATTCCGGAGCCTTACAGGTAAATCCCGACATTGCTTTCCAGGCTCAGGAAGTCGCTTTCTCGACGCGCCAGATGCTCCCGCCCGCGCCGTCTTCCACGACGATATTCATGGCGCTGAGCTGGTCGCGGATGCGGTCGGCTTCGGGCCAGTTCCTTTCGGCCCGGGCGCGGTTTCTGGCGGCCACCAGGGATTCGATGCGGGCGGTGTCGAGTTGTTCCGAATCGGCGCCGCGCAGCCAGGCTTCCGGTTCAGCCTGGAGTATGCCGAGCACATCGCCGAGCCGCACGAGCAGACGCCCGAGTTCGGCCGCCGCGGGCAGGTTTTCCTCCTTGGTCCGGTTGATTTCCCGAGCGAGATCGAACAGCGTGCGAATCGCCACCGGGGTATTGAAATCATCATTCATGGCGGCATTGAAGACACGCTCGTGAGCGCTGTTGACCCGCATTCTCGCCGCCGGCAAATCGAGACCCTGGAGCGCGGTATACAGGCGCCGCAGCGCGCTGGCGGATCGGTCCATGGCCTGCTCCGACCAGTTCAGCGGACTGCGGTAGTGGCTGGAAACCAGAAACAGCCGCACAACCTCGGCCTCGTGCCGGGAAAGGATTTCGCGCACGGTGAAGAAATTGCCCAGGGATTTGGACATCTTTTCATTATCGATGCGCAGGGGCCCGTTGTGCATCCACACATTGGCGAATGGCTGGTCGGTGGCGGCCACGGACTGGGCGATTTCATTCTCGTGATGGGGAAAAACGAGATCGGCGCCGCCGCCGTGAATATCGAAATGCCCTCCCAGGGTCTTGCGGGACATGGCGGAACATTCGATATGCCAGCCCGGCCTGCCGTAGCCCCAGGGCGAATCCCAGCCCACATCTTCATCGGGTGAGGATTTCCACAGGGCGAAATCCC
This sequence comes from Pseudomonadales bacterium, assembly GCA_022821865.1. Classification (GTDB taxonomy): domain Bacteria; phylum Pseudomonadota; class Gammaproteobacteria; order Pseudomonadales; family Pseudohongiellaceae; genus UBA9145. Next base: position 20,289 of record JAJECW010000016.1, on the reverse strand, counting down.
GCGGGTCGCGCTTGAGTTCGCCGGGCTCCACCCGGGCGCCGCTGAGCAACTCGTCCAGGTTCTTGTTCGAAAGCCTGCCGTATGCGGGAAATCGCAACACGGAAAAATACACGTCGCCGGTGTCCGTCCGGTAGGCGAATTCCCGATGCACCAGGGTTTCGATCATGGCGATGATTTCGTCCATATGCGCGGTCGCCCGGGGTTCCGCATCGGGAGGCAGGATGCCCAGGGCGCGCTCGTCCTCGCGCATGGCGGCAATGAAGCGCTCGGTCAGGTCGGAAAAAAGTTCGCCGTTTTCCGCCGCCCGGGCAAGAATCTTGTCGTCGATATCGGTGATATTGCGCACATAGGTTACTTCGTACCCCCGGGCTCGCAGATGGCGCACCACGACGTCAAAGGCCACCAGGCAACGGGCGTGGCCAAGATGGCAGTAATCGTAGGTGGTGATGCCGCAGACGTAGATTCGCACCTTGCCGGCTTCAATGGGCTGGAATTTCTCCTTGCGCCGGGTGAGGGTGTTGTAGATCGAGAGCATTGCCTTGTTTCCTTGTCCCGGGAGCTTCAGCCCGAACCGCGTCCCCAGGTATCCCGCAGACTGATGGTGCGATTGAAAACCGGTGTGCCGGATTCGGCTTCCCGGTCACGATGGAAGTATCCCACGCGCTCGAACTGGAAATGATCGCCGGCCTCCGCGGTCAGGGCGGCGGGCTCCAGCAGGCAGCCCTCGATTTGCTCCAGCGAATCCGGATTGAGACCCGCCATGACTTCCCCGATATTCTTCGGCGCCGGATTTTCCTCTACAAACAGGCGGTCATACAGGCGCAGGGTGACTTTTTCCGCCGCGGCGAGAGAGACCCAGTGAATCACGCCCTTGACCTTGCGTCCTTCCGGCCGCTTGCCCAGGGTGTCGAAATCGACGCTGCAATGCAATTCGGTGATTTCCCCGGCGGCATCGCGAAACACCTCCTCGCAGCGAATCACATAAGCACCCCGCAGGCGCACTTCGCCGCCGGCGACCAGGCGCTTGAAGCCGGGCGGCGGGGCGACGGCGAAATCCTCCCTTTCGATGCAGATTTCCCGGCCCAGGGGGACTTTTCGGCGGCCAAGCTCTCCACGTTTGGGATGGCAGGGGATTGGCAGCATGTCCCGGCGGCCTTCGTCGAAATTGCGCAGCACCACCTTCAGCGGTCGCAGTACGCACATGGCCCGGGGGGCATTGCGGTCCAGGTCTTCCCGCACCGCGTGTTCCAGCATGGCGATATCCACCAGGCTTTCGCTGCGGGCCACACCCACCGCCTCGCAAAAATTGCGGATGGACGCGGGCGTGTAACCCCGCCGCCGCATGCCGGCGAGCGTGGGCATGCGCGGGTCGTCCCAGCCGGCCACCCCGCCCTCTTCCACCAGCGCCCGCAGGAACCGCTTGCCCAGCATGGTGTAGCTGATGCGCAGCTTGGCGAATTCGGTCTGTTCGGGCGGCACCCAGGGCGCGGCCGCATCGCCGAGTTCGCTGGCGGCGCGCAGGGAATCGCGGTCGATCTGCTGCAGAATCCAGTCGTACAGGGGGCGATGGTCCTCGAATTCCAGGGTGCATAGGGAATGGGTGATGTTCTCCAGGGCGTCGGAGATGCAATGAGTGTAGTCGTAAGTCGGATACATGCACCAGTCGGCGCCGGTCTGGTAGTGGGCGGCGTGGCGGATGCGATACAGAATCGGGTCGCGCAGGTTCATGTTCGGCGCGGCCATGTCGATTTTCGCCCGCAGGGACAGTTCGCCGTCGGCAAACTCCCCCTGCCGCATTCTCGCGAACAGGTCGAGGCTTTCTTCCGGGTCGCGTTCGCGCCAGGGGCTGTCCACGCCGGGTGCGGTGAGGGCGCCGCGATACTCTCGCGCCTGGTCCGGGCTCAGGGCGCAGACATAGGCCCTGTCCTTGCGGATCAATTGTCTGGCAAATTCATACAACTGCTCGAAATACGATGAGGAATAGCGCACCTCGCCATGCCAGCGAAAGCCGAGCCAGCGGATGTTTTCCTTGATGGAGTCGACGAAATCCTGATCCTCCCTGAGTGGATTGGTATCGTCGAAACGAAGATTGCAAAGGCCGCCGTACTCTTCGGCGAGTGAAAAATTGAGGCAGATCGACTTGGCGTGGCCAATGTGCAGATAGCCATTGGGCTCCGGCGGAAAGCGGGTATGCACGCGCCCGCCATGCTTGCCCGAGGCGATGTCCCGGGCGATCATCTGGCGGATGAAGCCGGATGGCGTGGAAGATTCTGCTTCGTTCTGCATTGTTCATGGAATGGTAAAACCGTTATTATAACGGGCTTCCCGGAGTGGCTTCATCTGCCGCTTTCACTCCCGAATCCGACTGCGGGGAATGTTCCGTGATAACGATCACCACCAACCATGGCCTCATCCGCATAGAACTGGATTTTGACAAGGCGCCTGTGTCGGCGCGGAATTTTCAGGATTATGTGGAGCGGGGTTTTTATGACGGGACTCTGTTCCATCGGGTGATCGACGGCTTCATGATCCAGGGTGGCGGGCTGACTTCGGGGCTGCGTGAAAAACGCGGCGGAGCGCCGATTCGGAATGAAGCCGACAACGGCTTGAAGAACCTCACGGGCACACTGGCCATGGCGCGCACTTCCGACCCACACTCCGCCACTTCCCAGTTTTTCATCAATATCGCCGACAACGGTTTTCTCGACCACCGCGGCAAATCGCCCAGCGGCTGGGGCTATGCGGTCTTTGGCAAGGTCACCGAAGGCATGGAAGTGGTGAACAGGATCAAGGCCTGCGCCACCACGGCCATGGGCAGCCACCGGGATGTGCCGGCGGAGGAAGTGGTGATTGAATCGGCCGTGGTTGAGACTGGCGATACTTGAACATTGCGGCAACCGTGTTGGAAGCGCCGGTCATTCTGATTTCCGACCTGCACCTGCAGGAATCGCGGTCTGATATTACCCGCGCTTTCGTCGATTTCACTGTCAGACTGCCCGCTTCCTGTCGTGACTTCTTCGTGCTTGGCGACCTGTTCGAGCTATGGCTTGGCGATGATGACCAATCCCCGCTTGCCGACACGGTGGCCAGCGCCCTGGGCAGGCTTGGCGGGCGCGGCGTCAATGTGTATCTGATGCATGGCAACCGGGATTTTCTGATGGGCGCCGATTTTGCGGCGCGCTGCGGCGCAAGTTTGATTAACGAGCCTTATACGCTGCGCCTGGGCGATGTGCAGTGGCTTTTGCTCCATGGCGATGTGCTTTGTACCGACGACACGGCCTATCTCGAATTCCGCGCCATGGTGCGGAATCCCGTCTGGCAACGGGAGTTTCTCTCAAGGCCGCTTGCCGAACGCCGGGGCTGGGCCGAGCGGGCGAGGCAGGCGAGCAGGGAAGCCAACGCTGGCAAGGCCGCCGCAATCATGGACGTGAATCAGGACGCGGTGCTGGACTTGATTCGCAACAGCGGCAGCCGCCGCATACTCCACGGCCATACCCACCGGCCCGCGGTGCACCAGTTGTCCGAGACAGGCCCATTGCCGGAACCGGCCATCCGGGTCGTTCTTGGCGACTGGGACAGTCAGGGCTGGTACGCCGCGATTTCCGGTGAAGAGTTCAGGCTGGAAAATTTCGCTTTCCAGGCGTCGACTTGATGGGAGCGATATAACGATCAAAATGGGCTTCGGACAGGCGCAGGAGTTCTTCGTCGACCCGGGCGCTCAGGGAAGCGAGATCGCTGGCGGCGTAGGCTGGCTGCAGGCGCACGCCGCAGCTTTCGAGCCGGTCGATGTCGTCAAGGCCTTTTTTCAGCAGATTATGCAACCAGCAAAAGGCTGACAATTCCGGATGAAAGGGGATTTTCTGGCGGCGCAGTTCCGCCCGCAGCCGGTCCGGCGCGGTAATCTGAAAGCGGGATTCGAGCAATTGCACGATCAAGTGTTCGATGCGCGCAAGCACCGCGCCCTTGGCGGCCTCGTCATAGCTGTTCCAGTGGATGACCTCCGCCGCATAGCGCTTGCAGCCGCGGCAGACTCGGTCTCCCAGGGAGGTGGTGGAACAGATGCCGATGCAGGGGGTTCTGGGATCTTTCATGGTGACGGGTACAGGCGCTTTACCGGATTGTAACGTATCGCCGGGCTTTGACCGCGATGAAAATCGGCCGCGGTGTTACTTGGGATAGCGGCCCGCCCGGCACAATTCCATAGCCGGGATTTCTTCCGCTTTTTTCGCGCCGCCGGCGAAGCGCCCCAGCAGGTGCGGACCCCTGGCGAATATCGCGGAAGTGATCTAAGCCGCGGACTCCCGGTGTGCTATCTGGATTCGCTATTCAACAGCAAATCCTTGGCCGCATTGATTTTTTTGGAAAAATAGTCGGAACCGCCGCGGTCGGGGTGAAATTTTTGCATGAGTTTGCGGTGGACCCGGATGATGTCTTCACGGCTGGCGCCTTCGTTGAGGCCAAGGATTTCGAAGGCTAGCTGGCGGTTCATGGTGATTTCCGCGTTGGCGGCGCCATCGTCCGGGCTTTCTTCGCCCTGGTGTGCATCGTTGCGCCAACCGCTGTGGCTGCGCTCGAGATAGGCTTCGAGAACCTGGCGGGAATCGGCGTCGGCGCGGCATTCGGCGTGGAGCCGCAGCAGTTCTTCCCTGCCCAGACTGCTCAGGCGGCGGCCGGCGAACTCGCCGCGCAGAATGTTGCCGTCGAGCTCGCCGGAACCGTGTACGAGCGCCATTTCCAGATATTCGGTGCGCAGGGTGGAGGTCTGGTTCTGGCTCGCGGATGCCGAAGCGGTGGAGATGCGGCTGCCGAGCATTTGCCAGAATGGCAGCAGGCGCAGGGCGGCGGGCAACATGCGCAACAGGAACGCGCCGGCGGCGCCGAGGGGCGCGAGCAGCCATTGCACCGGCAGCCGGCCCAGCATGATCAGCAGCACAATGAGCAGCAACGCCGCGGTGGTCAGGAACAGGTAACGGTTCTGTCTGGCGGTGAGCGAATACTTCTGGCTGATGGACTTGACGGAGTACCAGGCCAGAATCGGCAGCACAATAAGCAGTAGCAGTCGAACAATCATGGATAATCCTGTCAGTCTGGGGAAACTCCGACTTGATCAGAGCTTCCCTGCGGCACATGGAAGTGCCGCCGAATTCGATGGCGTAAGCCATTGAATTCGTAAGCAAAACAAAACCACGCTTTTGTTTTGCGATAATGAAAAATTCCAGGGAGGGAATTTTTCAGAGAATACCTAGCGCAGTTGCCGCTCCAGCAGTCTGACGCCTTCGCCCGAGCGTTTGCCCATGTCCTGCAATGCGGCAAGCCCGCCTGCGGCATACACCGCCACGGCCTTGAGCAACTCCCGCAACTCGCTGGCGCTGCCGGCGTCGAAGCGGCAGCAGGCGCCGCCGGAAAGCCGGGCGAGGTCTTCAAAGGCGCGCCGGGCGATGTGGTCATGGCCTTCATGGAACATGAACAGGGGCACCCGCAGTACGCCAAGCTGGCCGGCGAGATGGGCGAGCGGATCGATACTCTCCTCCATGGAGTCGCCCACATAAACCACGGCCTTGACGCGCCGGCGCCGGTTTTCCTTCTGCACATGCTTGAGCAGGCGACCGATCTGGGTGGCGCCGGCGCGGCAGCGGATACCGGTCATCAGATCGAGCAGCGGGCCGCTGTCGTAGTGCCAGCGGCTGGCGTGGAATTCGCCGAAACCGCGGAAATAGCACAGTTGCACGTGCAAGCCGCCAAGGTCCCGGGTGGCCCGGAACATTTCCGACTGTTGCCTTGAGGCGATATCCCAGGTGTGCTCCCGGCTTGCGGTGGCGTCGAGGGCGAAGATCAGTCGCGCGCCGCCGGCGGTTTTCGGCGCGGCGGCGAGTTTGGCGAGAAAGGCCTGCACGTCCCGCCCGCCCGCGGCGGGGGCGGGTTTTCCGGGGCCGGTGCGGGCGGGTCGCCGCTTGCGGCCTGGGCGAAACAGTTCCTTCATGGCCTCAAGTATAGTCGCAACGTTTCCGATTCGCCCGGCCCGGGAGCCCGCGCCGCAGGAATTCACGGCTGCAAATCCGCTTTCGCGAATTCCTGCGGCGCAGGCTCCTGGCACGAAAATAACGGGAAGCCTCGAAATGAAGTGGTGCGGACGGAGAGACTTGAACTCTCACATCTTTCGATACCAGAACCTAAATCTGGCGCGTCTGCCAATTCCGCCACGTCCGCATGGATTGCCGGCACAGCAACAACTGTCATTCTGGCGCTGCGCCAAACTTTCCGTCATTCTGCGCGCAGTCGCAGAATCTCATTGGGCGGCCACTGTGTGGGATTCTGCGACCGCGCTTCGCTCCGCGCGGAATTACACGGAACTTGTGAATACCGGATTGCGGGTTATACTCCGCGCCTTTGCCAGCAGCGGGAGTTTATCATGCCTGACCTGATCCTGAGTGTTGACGAGAGCGTCGCCACCCTCACCATGAACCGTCCGGAAGCGCGCAATGCCCTGAGCAACGAAATGCGCTCCGATCTTGCCGACGCCCTGCACGATGTGGAGCGGGACCCGGCGGTACGCTGTGTGGTGCTCACCGGCGCCGGCGAACATTTCATGGCCGGCGGCGACGTGAAGAACATGGCCACTACGCTTGCGGAGCTGTCCCCGGAAGAGATTCGCAAATCCTTTCTGTATCGTATTCACGACTTGCATCCCATCATGTTCGCCATGCGACGGATGCCCAAGCCGGTGATTGCAAGCTGCCGCGGCGCCGCAGCCGGGGCGGGAGTCAGCATGGCCCTGGCCTGCGACCTGGTCATCGCCGCCGAAGACGCTTTCTTCACCCTGGCCTATTGCCACATCGGCACCAGCCCGGACGGCTCCTCCTCCTTTCACCTGCCACGGGCCGTGGGCATCAAGAAAGCCATGGAAATCGCCCTGCTTGGCGACCGTTTCGGCGCCCGGGAGGCGAAAGACATCGGCATGATCAATTATGTGGTCAAAACCGAAGCGCTTGCCGCGGAAACCGGAAAACTCGCCCGCCGGCTGGCAAACGGGCCGACCCATGTCTACGGCAATACCAAGGCCTTGTTCTACCGTTCCCTGGAAAGCGAGTTCGAAGCGCAATTGCAGGCCGAAGCGGAATATTTTGCCGACTGCGCCAGCCGGGCGGATTTCCGCGAAGGCGTGACGGCCTTCGCGGAAAAACGCAAGCCGGTGTTTACGGGGAATTAAGGAAGCTCTGATTAGGGCTTTCCTGCGGCACAGGGATGTGTCGCCGAATTCGATGACGTAAGCCATTGAATTCGGGGGCAAAACAAAACCACGCTTTTGTTTTGCGATAATGAAAAATTCCTAGGAGGGAGTTTTTCAGAGAATAATTAAGAGCCTCTGGAAAGAGCGTAGTCGGCTGCATGAGATTCCGCGATTTCCTGTGGGGCGGGCTCCTGGTCATTGGGAACCCGGGATGCCCACCCGGGTTTGCAGGGACTCGATCTGTTCCTGGAGGCTGAATAACGTCTGATTGATCTGCAGCCGGTGGGCATTGACCGATTCCATGGACTGCTCCACGTATTCGAGACGCCCCACAAGCCCGAGCACGGTGCTGTCGCCGCTACTCAATGCTTCTCGGATCGAGTCGAGGTCGCCCTGCATGCCGGCCAGAATCCGCATTTCCCGTTCCAGCCCGGCGAAACTTTCACGCAATATCTGCAAGTCATTGTTGATTCCGTTCACATTCCGCTGCACCGCGGAGAGGGATTCATTGGTGTCGGCAATCTGCCGGGCGTAGTTGGCTGTGGCCTCGTCCTGTCCTTCGTTCACCAGCGCCAGCCTTGCGAGCTCGCCCTCGATATCCTCGAATTTCTGATTGTTGGCGCGCCAGTTGGCCCAGAGCAGGTCGTACTGTTCGATGGTGCGGGAGATGCCGTCCCGCAGATTGGCGGCCTCTTCGGCGGCATCCTGGCCGGTGACGTTCAGTTGCAGTTCGAGGTCGCCAAGGCGCAGATCGGTCTGGCGCAGGTCGGCGCTGTACATTTCGTTATAGAAGTACCAGGCCCCGTAGCCGCCACCGCCCACTGTCAGGGTCAACAGGGCCAGCATGATCCGCACCGGCCATGTGCTGGCGCGCTCGACCCGGGCGCGGTAATAACCGGAAGCCGCGATTTCCTGTTCCCGGGCGCGCTGGTTGCCGCGATGGGTGTCCATATGATCCCGGTCGGGGACCATGGAAGGAATTTCATTCAGATCGTCAGGCTCGTTCATGGCGTTCATTATCCCGGAAAGCCGCCGCTCTCGACAAGCGGGAGAGATGAATGACGGGGGAATTTCGCGTATATTCGAGAGATACTTATCGGCAAGCCGAATGAACAGCTTGAAGCCAGACGGCCTCGTGCAATGGACCGGAATCGCGGCGCCCTTTCTGCGGCATGACGTGCTGATCGACTACATCGCGCCGCCCATCGGGGGCGTACATGCGCATGGTTCGGCTGTAATCCCTCCCGCCGGGGTAGCGGCGAATGCGTTAGACCAGGGCCTCCGGCAAGCGTTTCCCCTCGACCGCTATCTCGCGGATGGCAGCGAAAACCCCGAATTCATCCTCAACCGGGAACCCTGGCGAGATGCCTCGATTCTGCTCGCCGGCAGGAATTTCGGCATCGGCGGCACCCAGACCCCCGCCGCCGCGCGCCTGCTCGGCGATGGCATGCGGGCGGTGATCGCCCCGAGTTTCGGCCCGGTGTTTCTCGATGATTGTATACAAGCGGGGTTGCTTCCCGTTATTCTTGGGCAGGAACAGGTCGAGGCAATCGCGGCTGCCGCTATGGCGGTGCCCCGGCGGGAATTGACGATTGATCTGCGGCGGCAGACCATCAGCAGGCCGGACATCGGCCCCATCGCATTCCAGATGAATCCAAGGTTGCGGAGAAGGTTCGCGGGGGGACTGGGCGACATCGAAGAAACGGCCTCCTTTCAGCGCGAGGCGGAAGCCTTCCGGCGCGAACATGAACTGCGGCAACCCTGGATTTACCGCTCCACCGGAGAACCGAGATGAAAAGACGAGACTTTATCAAGACCACGGTCGGCGCCGGCGTCGGCTGCGGCTTCGTTCCCATGCGGTCGCTGTTCGCCCGGCAGGCTGCGGGCATGACGATGTACGACAAGATCTGGGATGCCCACGAGATCAGCTATCTCGGCGGCATCACCTCGGTGCTGCATGTGGATCGGATGATGCTTCCCGACAGCGGCCCGGCGGCGATCAAGCGCCTGCTCGATGCCGGCGAAACGATCCGCAATCCCGAACTCGTCTGGGCCGTGGCCGACCACCAGGTTTCCACTTCCCCCGAGCGTTACACCGATCGCTCGCTCAATCTCGGCAGCGTGGCCGACGATTTCCCGGAAATGAAGGAACAGCTTGCCGCCATGGGAATTCAGGCTTTTGGCATCGACGACCCCGAGCAAGGCATCCAGCACGTGGTTGGGCCCGAAACCGGCCTCACCCTGCCGGGCATGCTCATGGTGGCCGGCGACAGCCACACCTGCACCCATGGCGCGGTGGGCTGCGTTTCCTGGGGCGGCGAAACCGCCCAGAATGTATTGCTTACCGGAACCGTCATCCGCGAGCGGGCGCGCAATCTGCGGGTGAACTACACCGGTACCCTGGGCCCCTGGGTCCGGGGCAAGGACATGATCCTGCACACCATCGGCGCCCTGGGCGCCGATGCCGGCAACCGCTGCGCGGTGGAGTACGCCGGGCCGCTGGTGCGCTCACTGAGCGTTGAAGGCCGCATGACCATCTGCAATCTGTCGATTGAAATGGGCGCCGCCACGGGCATGGTGGCCCCGGACGATACCACATACGAGTATGTGGCCTCCCGGGAATTCGCCCCGCGCGGCGAATTGTGGGATCAGGCCCTGGCCTACTGGCGCAGCCTGCCCACGGATGACGCCGCCGCTTTCTACCGCGATGAAACCATCGACATGACCGGCGTGGAACCCCAGGTGACCTGGGGCATCAGCCCGGAGCACGTCATCGGCATCAGCGAGCGGATTCCCGCCCCCGACGATGCGCCGTTCGAGAAGCGCGACGCCTGGCGCAGGGCGCTGGAGTACACCAGGCTGACCCCGGGGGACACCATAGCCGACACCCCCATCGACGAAGTCTTCATCGGTTCCTGCGCCGAAAGCCGTATCAGCGACCTGCGCGCCGCGGCGGAAGTGGTGCGCGGGCGCCGGGTGGCGCCGAATGTGCTGGCCTGGGTCATCGCCGGTTCCCAGCCCGTCAAGCGTCAGGCGGAAGCCGAAGGACTCGACCGGATTTTCCGGGACGCCGGTTTCGACTGGCGCGAGCCGGGCTGCTCGAAGTGCTATGGCTCCAATGGCGACCTCGTCGCCCAGGGCAAGCGCTGCGTTTCCAATTCCAACCGCAATTATGTGGGCCGCCAGGGAATTGACGCCATCACCCATCTGGTAAGCACGCCCATGGCCGCGGCCGCGGCGATTGCCGGCCGCATTGTCGACGTGCGGCGGCTGATGGCCGGGGAGATTGTGTGATGGCGGAGGAACCGGCAGTCCTTGGCAACGGGCCGCGATTCATCCGCCAGGAGGGAATTGCGGCGCCGCTGATGATGGACAATGTCGATACCGATATCATCTCCCCCATCGGCAAACCGCCCAATCCCGGCGCCACGCCGGAAACCCGGGCCTTTGAACCCATCCGCTTTTTCGCCGACGGTCGGGAAAAACCCGATTTCATCCTCAACCAGGAAGGCTTTCGCCGTTCGTCGATCATTCTTGCCGGCAAGAATTTCGGCACCGGCAGTTCGCGCTCGGTGGCGGTGAGCCGGCCCCTTACCGGCGGCATCAATGTGGTCATCGCCGAAAGTTTCGGGCCGCTGTTTTATGACAACAGCGTGCGCCAGGGCCTGCTCGCGGTGCCCCTGGAAGGCGACAAGATCGAGCGCATCGCCGAATGGGCCTTCGCCAATCGCGGCCAGACCATTCTCGTGGACCTGCAGCGGCAGGTGATCGAAGTGCCGGGGCTGGATACTTTTGAATTCCGGGTCGAGCCGCGGGTGCGGGAGAAGCTGCTTGGCGGCTTTACCGTGCGGGAAGAGTTGAGCAGGCTCGACGAGGAGATCCATGTCTTCGCCCAAAGCTACCGGCAAAGCTGGCCCTGGATTTACCAGAGGTAAATCCACCAGAAGCAATCCGGAAGCGATTCCGGCGGTACTCGTCCAGGCGCCGGCCAGCGGGCTGGCGCGGCACTCCGGGCTGGTCGCGATCCTGCGGCGCCGGGACTTGCCCGATGCCGCGGCTGATTGCGATGCGGCGCAGGAAGCCCTGTTCGCCGCCCCCTGGCCGCATCTGCTTCAGTCCGGCGGGGACGTTCCCGAAAATCCGTCGACCATTCTGCTCTCCGAATGCAGTTTCGGCCTGGGCGAATCAGGGGACATCCACTTTCAAACCCTGCTGGATGCGGAAGTCCGCGTCGTCATCGCGCCGTTCTTCGGCCCCGCCCTCGTCTCCGGGGCCGTGCGCCACGGCGTTTTGCTCGCGCCGCTGCCCATCGAAACCATCGCCGCCCTCGGTGAGAAGCTGGCGGAGCAACCGGAAACCGAACTCACCGTCGACTTGCAAGAACAGCGCATTCAATGTCCCGGCTGCGAGCCCATTCCCTTCGAAACCCACCCCTGGCTGCGAACCCGGTTGCTCCACGGCATGGACGATCTCGACGAACAGATGCGGCACCGCGTCGGCGCCAGGGAATTCCGCGCCCGGGACCGGAGCCGCAGCCCCTGGCTGTATGGCCAGAAAAACCAGGACAGCAACGCCCCCGCCGAATGACGAAAGGGGAATGACGGATTCACCGGCGGGGTGCTACTATTTCCCAAACCAACCCGACCACAATGCCAACTGGAGGGAATCATCCATGGAATTCGCCAACCTGATCGACTATCTGTTTCGCTGGATACACTTCTTCGCGGGTGTAACCTGGATCGGACTGCTGTACTACTTCAATTTCGTGCAAACCGAATACTTCAAGGAGGCGGGCGACGCCAAGGCCAACGCCATCGACAAGCTCGTGCCCAGAGCCCTGTGGTGGTTCCGCTGGGGGGCGATGTTCACTTTCCTGTCGGGCCTGGGACTGGCGTACTTCATTGAAGCCAGCCGGGGAGGTGTCGGCTACTACCTGCTGCTTGGCATGATTCTCGGCACGATCATGTTCCTTAACGTGTGGCTTATCATCTGGCCCAACCAGCGCATCGTGATCGCGTCCAACCGGCAGGTTCTCGACGGCGGCGAGCCACTGCCCGAAGCCGCCACGGCCCAGGGCAAGGCCGGCCTCGCATCGCGCACCAACACGCTTTTCTCGTTACCGATGCTCTTTTTCATGGGCGCCTCGGCGCATCTATTCGAAGGCGTCGGCCGCCTTAGCCTGCGCTCCGAAGGCAGCGCCAGCATGATCGCCATCGTCTTGACCCTGTTGATCGTGGCGCTGCTGGAATTCAACGCCATCAAGGGCAAGACCGGCCCGATGACCAGCGTCAAGGGAGTTATCCACTGCAGCGTAGGGCTGCTGGCAGTTTTTCTGCTGATAGTCGAGATCTTATAGGCACTGGCTCCAAGAACGCCGCAAGCCGCAGCCGGACGGACAGCACATTGCCTGGACGGTTGGCCTATGTGGCCTAACTGGACACCCATCCTACCAGATCAGGAAACTCCAGCGCCGACAACGCCGCCGGCGATCGCGACCCGTGCGGGCGAGACCGACGCGGTGAGGAAAACGGGTTCTGGGCCTTCCTCCTCCTCCGGATTGTTTGATCCGTCGTCATCATCATCGCCGGGACCACCGGGGTTGTCCGGGTCCTGTTGCTGCCCCGGCGGGTCGCCCTGCCCTCCCGACCCGTCCTGGGCATGCGCGGCCACGGGAAGCAGGGGCAGCAGGGCCAACAACAAAAAGGCGGCGGAACGACAAAGGGAATCGGTACTTGGCCTGGGATGCGCGGGGGATTGAGATAAATCATGTGAAATCCTTTTCAGGACTGCGGGGTTGCCCGCATATCCATCCTGATCGGTAATGATTTCCAAAACTTCAGGTTTTTTCAGTTTTGAAGAACTGTAGACAATTTTTGTTCTATTCCTGAATCACAAAAAGCCCGGGCGGCTTGGGCCGACCCGGGCTCGTTTTGCTCGGACTGAACAGGCGGCTTTTACATCATGCCGCCCATGCCTCCCATGTCGGGAGCGCCGCCGGCCGGAGCCGCCGACTTGGGCTCGGGGAGTTCCGAGACCATGGCTTCGGTGGTAATCATCAATCCGGCGATGGAACCCGCCGCCTGGAGGGCGGTGCGGGTTACCTTGGTGGGATCGAGAATACCCATTTCGATCATGTTGCCGAAGTCGCCGGTGGCGGCGTTGAAGCCTTCGTTGCCTTCGGCGGCCTTGACCTTGTCGAGGATGACCGAGCCTTCCTCTCCGGCGTTTTCAACGATCTGACGCAGAGGCGTGGATACCGCCTTGAGCAGCAGGGCGATGCCGACGTTCTGGTCTTCGTTGGCGCCTTCCAGTCCTTCCACTTTCTGCAGGGCCCGCACCAGGGCGACTCCGCCGCCGGCGACCACGCCTTCCTCGACCGCGGCGCGGGTGGAATGCAGCGCGTCCTCAACCCGGGCCTTCTTTTCCTTCATCTCGATCTCGGTGCCGGCGCCCACCTTGATCACGGCAACGCCGCCGCTGAGCTTGGCGACCCGCTCCTGGAGCTTCTCGCGATCATAGTCGGACGAGGTTTCCTCGATCTGCTGACGGATCTGGGCGACCCGGCCACTAATATTGGCGGGCTCGCCGGCGCCGTCGATGATGGTGGTGTTTTCCTTGCTCACCTGGACGCGCTTGGCGGAGCCGAGATTGTCCACGCTGGCGCCTTCCAGGCTCAGGCCGACTTCTTCGGAAATCACCGTGCCGCCGGTGAGAATCGCGATGTCCTCGAGCATGGCCTTGCGGCGGTCGCCGAAACCCGGCGCCTTCACCGCGGCAACCTTGACGATGCCCCGCATGTTATTGACCACCAGGGTGGCAAGGGCCTCTCCTTCCACGTCTTCGGCGATGACAAGCAGGGACCTGCCCTGCTTGGCGACGCCCTCAAGCAGGCCGAGCATGTCGCGGATATTGGAAATCTTCTTGTCCACCAGCAGGATGAGGGGATTTTCCAGATCGGCGCTCATGCTGTCCTGGTCATTGATGAAATAGGCCGAGAGGTAGCCTCGATCGAACTGCATGCCCTCGACCACGTCGAGTTCGTTCTCGAGGCCGGAACCGTCCTCAACGGTGATTACGCCCTCCTTGCCTACTTTCTCCATCGCCTCGGCGATGATCTGGCCCACCTGTTCGTCGGCATTGGCGGAAATCGTGCCCACCTGGGCGATTGCGGTGGAATCCTCGCAGGGCTGGGACAGACTGCCGAGTTCATCGACGATGGCGGCAACCGCCTTGTCGATGCCGCGCTTGAGATCCATGGGATTCATGCCGGCGGCAACCGACTTGAGCCCTTCATTGAGGATGGACTGGGCCAGCACCGTGGCCGTGGTGGTGCCGTCGCCGGCCACATCGGAAGTCTGGGATGCGACTTCCTTCACCATCTGCGCGCCCATGTTCTCGAACTTGTCGGCGAGTTCGATCTCCTTGGCGACGGAAACGCCGTCCTTGGTTACATTCGGCGCGCCGAATGACTTGTCGAGGACCACGTTGCGTCCCTTGGGGCCGAGGGTGACTTTCACCGCGTCGGCGAGAACGTTTACGCCGGCGAGCAGGCTCTGCCGCGCCGTGTCTCCAAATTTCACTTCTTTAGCCATTGTCAGTTTTTCCTGTGTCTGTTTCGCTGTGTTCGTGTCCGGGCCGCGGATCAGCCCTCAAGGACACCGTAGATTTCGCTTTCGGACAGGATCAGCAATTCTTCATCGCCGACCTTGATCGTATTGCTGGAATACTTGCCGAAAACGACGGTATCGCCGACGTTGACGCCAACCGGCTGCTGGCTGCCGTCGTCAAGCCGCTTGCCCGGCCCGACTGCGAGCACCTCACCCTGGGCGGGTTTCTCGGCGGCGGAACCCGGCAGCACAATACCACCTGCCGTGGTGGTTTCCTCTTCGTTTCGTCGCACGACGACACGGTCATGAAGGGGGCGGATTTTCATTTTGCTAACTCCTGATCTCGCGAAAGTTTGGTGGAACCGGACCGGCCCCACCCGGTGCGGTTCGCCTGGTTCGGTTACTGGCGGTTTCGGGCCCAGCCCGTACCGGAAAGACCGGAACAGGGCTGACCCCTTGCCGGAATCGTTTATGGGGATAGCCCGCAGGAATTCAAGGGCGGAATGCCGGCTTTTGTTTTCGGGCCGGATTTTCAATCCTGGGGAGAGTCGTCGAGCCGACTGCCTTCGGGGCTCCCGCGGGAATACTCGCCTTCATAAACATTGGCGTTTCGCCGCCGCTGACCCGGGTCGAATCCACCCGGGCTGTTCATCCGCACAGACCAGACACCCCGGGAAAGCAGCCAGGCGGCGACGGGGCCGCGGAGGAAGGGCGTGAGAAAAATGAAGCCCAGGGTATCGGTGATGAACCCCGGAGTCAGCAGCATGGCGCCTGCAGCGGCGATGAGCATGCCCTCGACGATTTCCCTGGCGGGCAATTCGCCGGACTCCATGCGCTGCCGCGCCCGCAGCAGCGTCCGCAGGCCCTGGCGCTTGAGAATCCGGATTCCCGCCACGGCGGTCAGCACCACCAGCCCCACAGTCCACAGGCCGCCGATATAATCCGCCACTTCAAACAGCAACAGCATTTCCGCCAGCGGAACCAGAATGAACAGCAACAGGAAAAAACGCACGGGCTACCTTTGCTTCGGGAGCGGGAAACGATGACGGACAACCAGCAGAGAATATGGCATATCGTGGCGCGGATTCCGAGTGGATCCGTCACCACCTATGGCCAGGTTGCGGAATTCGCGGGCCTGCCCGGCCGCGCCCGCCTCGTGGGCCATGTGTTGAGCCGGCTTCCCGCGGATACCCGATTGCCCTGGCATCGGGTAATCAACAGTCGCGGGCGAATTTCCTTTCCCGCCGGAAGCGGTCGCCGCCGATTGCAGCGGCGGCGGCTGGAAGCCGAAGGCGTGTCATTCGAGGATGATCGTATTCCGCGGCGGCATCTTTGGCGAGTGTAGCAAAGCTCCCTTCATCCTGCGCGCAGTCGCGGCATCCCATGCAGCGGCCTTCCGGGGAGATTCCGCGACTCCGCTTCGCTACGCGCTTGCGCCCTTGCCGATCCTGTGATTCTCAAGCATTCCGGACATCCACAGCAGGATCAGCAGCGCCGGAATCACCATCAGGGTGGTCATCACGAAGAACAGTGCCCAGTTGCCACCGAGGCCGTCGACGATAGCGCCGCTGCCCGCCGCCAGGGTGGTGCGGCCGAAATTGGAAATCGAAGTCATCAGGGCGAACTGGGTGCCGGTATAGGTGCGGCTGGCAAAATAGGAAATGAAGGAGATCGCGCAAACCGTGGCGAAAGCCGTGGTGAAATTGTCCACGATCAACGTCAGTACGAAGAGCCAGGGTTCGGGACCGGCTTGCGCCATGGCGGCATAGAGCAGATTGCTCGAAGCCATGGCGATGCCGCCCACAAGCATGCCCCGGATGATGCCAAAACGGGTATTGATGAAGGCGCCGATGAGGGAAAACAAGATGGTGGCCCCGCCCCCGAGAAGATTGCGGTACAGGGCGATTTCATCATTGCTGAATCCCAGTTCCACATAAAACACCAGCGACATGCGCCCGAGCATGGCCTCGCCAAGGCGGAAACTGAACAGGAACAACAGGATCCCCGCGGCGAGCCGCAGGCCGCAGCGCTGGAAGAATTCGGCGAAGGGAACCACCGCGGTTTCATGCAACCACCGGGCTGGCGGGCCCAGCATTCCCCCTGCCCGACCGCCCTGCTTCGCGGGCTGCCGCTGCGGATCTTCCCGGGTGGGCGGCGCCAGCGCGACGATCAGCATCAGCGCCAGCATGAACCCGATCAGCAGCCGGTACACTTCGGGCCAACTGAAACCGAAAGTTTCGCCGCCGAGCAGCAGCGCCAGGGTGCCGCCGAGAAAGGTGAATCCGGTTTGCCATCCCGCCCCGGCCAGGGCCGAGGCCCAGGGGATCTTCTCGCCCATCTCTTCCCGGGAAAACAGCTTGACCCGGTAGGCGTCGATGGCCACGTCCTGGGTCGCGGAAACCGAGGAGATTCCCAGGGCGTACAGGCCAACGAGCAGCAGATTGTCGGCCGGGTCGGCGCCGCTGATCAGCCACATGAAAACGATCAGCAGGGCCTGGCAGAACAGGATCCAGGAACGGTACTGTCCGAACAGCCGGTACAGCAGGGGAATCCGGAACTGGTCGATGAGCGGCGCCCAGACCCAGTTGAAGGCGTATATCGTCGCGACGATGCTGATATAGCCGATGGCGCTGCGGGAAAGCCCTTCCGCCTGCATCCACAGGGTCAGCACCGAACCGTGCAACACCCAGGGAAAGCCGCTGGAAATGCCGATGAGAAAGGCCGCCAGCAGGCGGCGGTCGGAAAGCGACTTGAGAAAGTTTACCGGCTGGGGCTGCATGGCATTCCCTTCGCGCCCCGGCGACGGGGTATCAGTCTCTGAAATTGACGTATTGCAGGGGCAGGTCGGGCTTTGCCTCCTTGACCAGGGCGATCACGCTCTGCAAATCATCGCGCTTTTTGCCCGAAACCCGCACCTGGCCGCCCTGGATCGATGCCTGCACCTTGAGTTTGGCGTGTTTGACGAGTTTTACGATTTCCCGGGCAAGATCGGACTCGATTCCCTGGCGGATGGCCAGCGCCATGCTGGCGGCATTGCCGCTGATTTCAACGCTGCCCTCGCTGAAGCTGCGGGTGTCCACGCCGCGCTTGACGAGCTTGCCGCGGAGGATGTCGAGCATCTGGCGAATCTGGAACTCGGCTTCGGCCCTGACTTCGATGGCGTCCTCGCCGGCGAGCGCGAAACTGGCGTTGACTCCCTTGAAGTCAAAGCGGTTGCCGGTTTCGCGGTTGGCCTGGTCGAGGGCATTGCCGACTTCGTGCATGTCAACTTCAGAAACGATATCGAATGAAGGCATGGGTGCTTCCGGGGTTGTTGCTACAGGCGGGAAGTCTAGCAAACCAGGTATTCTCTGAAAAACTCCATCCGTGGAGTTTTTCAGAGAATACCTAGAGTAAATTGATGCGAACTGGTTTTTCCGAAAGCTTCGCCACTGTCGGTTTCGCATATCAGGCGGACGCCGTAAATACGTCCATGTAGGCTCAGGCTCGGCTTCCTGCCTCGCATGCCGCCTGATATGCGAAACCGACAGCAGCTTACGGCAATACGGGCTTGGCTTGCATTCACTGTATCTGCGGCAACGCAGCGGGCGCCGGGAACTACAGCAACAGGTTTCTGATGTCTGTGAGGAGGGTGGAGAGGTGGGTGGTGAATCGGGCGCCGTCCACGCCGTTGACGGCCTTGTGGTCATAGGTGAGGGTGAGCGGGAGCATGGTGCGGGGGGTGAATTCAGCGCCGTTCCATACGGGTTTGACGGCGGTGCGGGCGACGCCGAGGATGGCTACTTCCGGGGCGTTGACGATGGGGATGAAACCCGTGCCGCCGATGGCGCCGAGGCTGGAAATGGTAAAGCAGGCGCCTTGCATGTCTTCCGGCGTGAGTTTGCGGTCCCGGGCCCTGGCGGAAGCGCTGGCGACTTCCCCGGCGAGTTGCCAGACGTTCTTGCGGTCCACATCGCGGATGACGGGCACCACGAGCCCGGCCCCGGTGGCAACGGCCACGCCGATATGGACGTACTTCTTCCGGATGGCGTATTCGCCGGAAGAATGCAGGGAAACATTGAACTGCGGAAACTCGATCAGGCAGCGGGCGCAGGCCTTGAGCAGGAATGGCAACGGGGTAAGTTTCAGGCCGCGGCGTTCGGCTTCAGGCTTGAGGTTGGCGCGGAACCGCTCGAGCTCGGTGACGTCGGCTTCCTCGAATTGCGCCACATGCGGCACGGCAAGCCAGCTCCTGTGCATGTTGGCGGCGGTGACCCTGGCGAGTTTGGAACGCGGCGTCTGTTCGATTTCGCCGAAACGCGAGAAATCCACATCGGGCACTGTGCCGGCGGGAACGGCGCCTGTTGCGGGTTCGCCCAGGCTGCGCTTGACGAATTCGTGGACATCTTCCTTGACGATGCGGCCCCGGGCGCCGCTGCCTTCGATACGGGTCAGATTAACGCCGAGCTCCCGGGCGAGCTTGCGCACCGCGGGGCCGGCATAGACATTGGATGCGGCGGTTTTGCCAGCGACCGGAGAAGTGCCCGCCGGGGGTTGGGTGGAAGGCGCAGATGCGGTTGGTTGCGGTTCGATTGCCGTTGACGGCGCGGGTTTTGACTCTGGCTCGGTCGCCGGCGCGATTACGCCGGTCGCCGCCTCCGCTTCGACTTGCAAACGCAGGATGAGGGATCCGGTTCTGACTTTTGCGCCCAATTCCACGAGCAGGGCATCGACGACACCGGCCCGGGGCGACGGCACGTCCATGGCGGCCTTGTCGGATTCCAGGGTGAGCAGGGGCTCGTCCACGGCAACCGCGGCGCCCGGCCGCACATGGATTTCAATGACATCGACCTCATCCTCGGTGCCGATGTCGGGAATGGCGACCTCGATGACCTTGCTGCCGGCGGCGCCGGCTTCCGCCGCAGATTCCGTATCCTGTTCCGCCGCCCGGACAGCTTCACTGGAGTCCGGTTCTGCCATTTCAGGCCCGGATGAGGCGGTGGAATCCCCTGAAGATTCGGCAGCGGCTTCGGCTGTCTCGCCGGCGTCTTCCTCGCTGACTTCGAGCGTCAGGATTTCGGCGCCGGTGCGGACCTGGTCACCGAGATTGACCACGATGCTCTTGACCACGCCGGCCCGGGGGGCGGGGATTTCCATGGCGGCCTTGTCGCTTTCGAGCACCAGCAGCGAATCGTTCTCCGCCACTTCCTGGCCCAGGGAGACGGGTATCTCGATGACTTCCACATCGCCCGCGTCGCCGAGTTCGGGCACCTTGATGATTTCCGTGGCCAATGCTGTCGCTCCCCTGTCTAAGTATTCTCTGAAAAACTCCATCCGTGGAGTTTTTCATTATCGCAAAACAAAAGCGTGGTTTTGTTTTGCTCCCGAATTCAATGGCTTACGCCATCGAATTCGGCGGCACTTCCCTGTGCCGCGGGGAAGCTCTGACTTAATCAGAGCTTCCCTAATGATCCA